>JAPPOT010000315.1 GCA_028817855.1 Myxococcales bacterium | reverse complement strand
GTGCTGGGCTGACGGGCGTGGGGAGGTGGGGGCCGGGGGGAGCGCGCCCGGGCTCAAACAGCTGGCCCTTCAGTGGATCGCCGTGCTGCTAGCTAGCCCGCCGCATCTGACGGGCGAGGTCTCCATCCGACCTCTCCACCACACGAGCGACCTCGTACACCTCACGAACCATCTCCACCGAGTCCCGATAGATTCTGAGCATCGTGCTCCTCCTTGCTTGAGGTCACCTCCACCCCACCGCGCGCAGCGGGGGTCCAGGCCGTCAGCCCGCGAAGCGGGTCAAGCCGCGGCCGAAGGCCCCGGCGCAGAGCCTTGACCCCCGCGAGCAGGTGGGACCCTCAAACGACCCAGCAAGCCCACCACCCCCTCACCAGCGAACGTCGCAGAGCGACGGAGCCACGGTCACGGTCACGGACTCGGACTCGGTCACGGACTCGGACTCGGCAACGGGCGCGGGCACGGGCCGCCGCGGCTCCCCCACCTCCGCCGCGCGGTGCTACCGTCCCCCCATGGACACCGACCTCCCCTACGCTGGCGAGCGCGTCATCCACGACGCCGACGCGCACATCATGGAGCTGCCGGACACGCTCCAGCAGTTCGCCGACCCGGACATCCGCGCGCGCATGGTCGAGATGGACGGTGTGCCGCTGGTCGGCAACATGGGGGTCGACTTCGAGCGGCTGACGCACAAGCACGGCAGCGACGATTACCGGGAGCGGGAGCGCGCCGAGCTGATGACGCGCAAGAACTGGCACGCGGCCGGATCCTACCTCAAGGAGGATCGGCCGCGGGTGCTCGACATGCTCGGGTTCCGGAGTCAGCTGATGTTCAACACCTTCGGCAGCGCCTACCTGGTGGCGCTCGAGCACGGCGACGACGTGGAGCTGACCTACGGGGTCGCGACCGCCCACAACCGCGCCATGGCGGACTTCTGCGCGGTGGACTCGCGCCTGCTCGCGGTGGGCTACGTGCCGCTGATGGACTTCAAGCGAGCCGCCGCGTGCGCACGCGAGGCGCTCGAGCTCGGCTGCCGCGCCCTGATGATCCCGTCGGCCTGCCCCCGCGACCACTCACCGAGCCACCTGAAGCTCTTCCCCGTGTGGGAGCGCGCCCAGGAGGCGGGCGTCCCGATCGTCATGCACGTCGGCGGCGGCGGGCGGCTGCTGTCGCCCAGGTACTTCGCCAACGGCCTGCCGATGGTGAAGGACTTCCACGGCGGCGCCGAGAACTTCCGCTCGGTCGACTACATGGCCATCCCCGGCCCGCCCATGCAGAGCCTCGCCACGATGATCATCGACGGCATCTTCGAGCGCTTCCCCAACCTGAAGCTCGGCGTCATCGAGCAGGGCGCGATCTGGGTGCCGAGCTTCATGCGCCAACTCGACGCCGCATTCGAGGCCTTCCGCCGCCACGAGGAACGCCTGCAGAAGCTCTCCCTCAAGCCGTCCGAGTACGTCACACGCCAGGTTCGTGTCACGCCCTACCCGACCGAGGACACGGGCTGGGTGATCCGCGAGGCGGGCGAGGAGATCTGCCTCTTCTCGTCGGACTACCCACACGTGGAGGGCGGCCGCAACCCGCTCAAGCGCTTCGACGAGAGCATCGCGGGGCTGAGCGAGCAGGCCAGGCAGCGCTTCTACTGCGACAACTTCCTGGACCTGATGGGAGGCGCGGTCCGCTAGCCGCCGCGCGGCAGCCGCTCAGTTGCATCCGCAGCCGCCACCGGCGCTGCCCACGGCGCCCGAGGATCCCTCCCGGTAGGCCGTCGCGTGCTCCTGGCCCGCGCGCGCGTCCCCGTCGCGCCCGGCGATCATGTCGGGCCGTGAGAGGCGCTCGCGCTCGTAGGGCGCCACCGTCGAGCAAGCGCTCGACAACACCCCAAGAAGGAGACAGAAAGCACCCAGCCGCCGTCCTCGGCGGTGATGCAGGAATGCGAGCGCTGAATCGCGGTTACCCATTCTGTCCTCCAGGTGAGCCGTCTCTCTTACTTGTAGCCACGTATGTACCGCGAGCGCTATCTCGTGGTGTAGGTGTGTTTTGGTGTCTTCGGTGTGGTGTCAGGCAGTGCTTCTTGCAGGGAGAGTGGAGATGACGAAGCGAATTCGGCTCAGCGCCGCGCTATTGACGGCGCTGGCGATGATTGGCTGCAGTGCCGCGAGCGACGACTCGGGCGGCACCGGCGATGGAGCCATGTCAGCCGACCCGGGAGCCAACCCAGGATCTTCGGGCGACAGCGCTGACCCTGGGGGTACATCGGGCGACAGCGGCGACAGCTCCGAGACCAACTCCCCCGGCGATTCCGGCGATTCCGGAGACTCCGGCGACTCCGGCAGCGCGGGCAGCACCGCCAACGAGCCCCCCCAAGAGGTCCTGGAGCAGCTCGACAGCAGCGTCGACTGGTCGGCCCTGACGCTGGTCTACGACAGGATGTACTCCGCCTACGTGGAGGGCCACACGTTCCAGGTCCCGGTCTACGTGGACGGCGCCACCATCGAGCTGTCGGACTGGTCGGCCATCCCGTCGAGCGCCGTCAGCTTCGATCCCGATCCGGACAGCGGCGGCGTGCTCATCACCGTCCTCGAGGACGTCCCCGAGATCACGATCGCCGCGCGCAGCGGGCAGATCGGCGGCACCGCACCTCTCTTCATCACCTCGGGCACACCCGAGCAGTGGGCGATGGGCGAGGCCCGCTACGCCAACGGCGTCGAGCTCAACATCGACTTCGACCTCGCCATGGGCGCCGAGCAGTTCGCCATGATGCTGCTCGACCCGAACTGGGAGCCACCGCCGCCCGAGGGTGACCTGGCCTGCAACAACTGCCACACCACCGGCGCCAAGTACTTCGAGATCCAGCACACGCCGAGCCAGGCCGCGCGCTTCTCCGACGACGAGCTGCGCGCGATCCTCACCGACGGCACCAAGCCGGAGGGCGTCGGCTACCGCGTGCTGCCCGACATGCTCGGCAGCCTCACCGCCGATGAGCTCTACACGCAGTACCACAAGTGGGAAGCCAGCGAGGACGAGATCGTCGGGCTGATCGTCTACCTGCGTTCGCTCACCCCGGAGGGCCAGGGCGACATCCTGCTGCCCGACGGCACCTACGTGGAACCGGGCTCCGCACCGCCAGGGCTCTGACCCGTGCGCGGCAGCGCCCTTCCCAGCGCGCGCAATCTGACTCGCGCGCTCCCCGCTCTCCTCATCGCCCTCGCGCTCGTCGCGTGCGGCGATGACGAGGTTGCGGAAGACGACTCCGATCGGAGCCGCGACGGCGGTGCACCCGATGCGGCCGCCAGCGCCGGTGATGGCGACGGAGACGGAGACGGAGACGGAGACGCACCGGGCGACGGCGATGGAGACGGAGACGGCGACGAGCCCGCGGGCGACGGCGACGGCGACGCCCCGCCCGAGGAGGATCCCTACGAGAACGTCGACTGCGGCGAGGTCGTGCCCAACCAGCCGCCGGATGCGCTCTCCTGCACGGGCCTCTACGACGACATCGAGGACAAGGCCGTCGCCGACGACGTCCGCCCCTTCACGCCCGCCTACGTGCTGTGGTCCGACGCCGCGGAGAAGCAGCGCTGGGTCCACTTGCCCGAGGGCGAGAAGATCGACAACTCCGACCCGGATGCCTGGAAGCTGCCCAGCGGCACCAAGCTGTTCAAGGAGTTCCAGTGGAAGGGCCAGCGCGTCGAGACGCGCATGTTCTGGAAGAACGAGGATGGCCGCTGGCTGAAGACCTCGTACCACTGGAACGAGCAGGAGACCGAGGCGATCCGCTTCGACGGCGGCGACGTGGACGTGGCGGGCGACGCCTACTACATCCCCAGCGCCAAGGAGTGCGACCAGTGCCACAAGGGCCGCGCCGACCGCTCGCTGGGCTTCGAGCGTGTGCTGCTGTCGCTGCCCGGCGCCGAGGGCGTCACGCTGCAGACCCTGATCGACGAGGATCTCCTCACCGATCCACCCGACGAGCCGACCGGGGAGCTCGGTGACGACGGCACCGGGCTCGCCGCGGCCGCCCTCGGCTACCTGCACGTCAACTGCGGGGTGAGCTGCCACAACGGCAACCCCGGCTCCGAGGGCTACTCCTCTGACCTGCGCCTGCGCCTGCCACCCGAAGCGCTGGACGGCCGCGCGCCCACGGACTTCGAGGCGCTCACCAGCACGATCGGCGTGGAGGCGACGACCCCGCGCTGGAGCGGCGAGATCCGCATCGTGCCCGGCGACCCGGACAGCAGCCTGCTCTACCAGCTGATCAGCATGCGCGATCCGGACAACCCGAAGGACCAGATGCCTCCAATCGGCTCGCGGGTCGTGGACGAGGAGGGTATCGTCGCCATCGAGGAGTGGATCCGCAGCCTTCCTGCGCCCTGAGCGATGGCAAGGCCGTACCGAACACCGATGGTAGGAATCCGGGCCGCCGCGTGGATCGCCGCGGTTGGGCTCGCGCTCGCGCTCGCGCGCACGCCTGCGCTCGCCTACTCGACACCCGACGCCTACGCCGAGCGTCCGTCAGCCGGCGGCGGCGGCGGACGCTGGTTCACGGGCTCGCCCGCAGAGGGCTACGGCTGCAGCGTCTGCCACTCCAGCGAGGCGACCCAGCGGCAGTATCCGCTCTACGTCGCGGGCCTGCCGCTCGACGGCTACGCCCTCGCCACCACCCAGGAGGTGGTGCTCAGCTGGCCCGAGTTCGCGGCGGCGTGGAGCACCCTGCGCCGCGATCCCACCATGCCGCCGCCGCCCAGTCAGCCGACCCCCGCGGTCGGCATGATCGCAGAGCTGGTCGCCGAGAGCGGCAAGGGCTCCGGCATCATCGAGATCGACGCCGACAACGCCAGCCCCCTGGAGCTGTGCGAGATGACGCGCCCAAACCTCAAGCCCCGCCTGGGCGTACAGCTCTACCAGGTGCGCGCCGGGCTCGAGCCCCTGCGCGTGAAGGCCGACTCCACCGGCATGCTGCGCTGCGAGGCCCATCAACTCGGGCAGCGCTGCATCGTCGCGCTCAACTCCTGCGGCGCCCACGAGGTGCGCATCCGCTGGACCACGCCCGACAATTGGCAAGGGCCGATCTGGTTCTCGGCCGGCTTCGTCGCCACCGAGGCGCTCTCCGGCAGCTTCGACCGCGACTCGGTCGACGAGATCACGATCCCGCTGCTGCCGCAGAACGACGACGGCAAGTATCAGCGCGTACTGCGCAGCGGCTGCGCGCTGCAGCCCGCGGGCAGCACCGGCGCCCTCGCGCATCTCGCTCCGGCCGCCATCGCCACGCTGCTCGTCTACCGCCGCCGGCGGCGCCACGGGAGGGCACCGTGAGCGCCCGCGCACCCGCGCTGCTCTGCCTGCTGCTCGCCTGCGGCTGCCTGGAGGAGCCACGCGTGCGCCAGAGTGCCTATCCGAGCGCCGGGCTCTACACGCCCGGCAACAGACTCGGTGCCAGCGACCCCAGCGACACGCCGAACCCGGCCGCGGGTCTGGGCGAACGCTGCGTCTCGCTGCCCGGCGGCGCCGACGCCGGCGCGGCCACGGCGGGCACGCTCACGCTCGAGTACACCACGCGCTCGCTCGAGGGTCGCTACGCGCCCAAGAACTGCACGGCGGCGTGGATCGAGACCCTCGATGGCGCCTACGTCGCGACGATCGAGATCGGTGCCGCCCTACGCCGACCCGGGCTGGTCTACTGGCAGGATCACGCCTGCGTCGAGAAGACCGGCCCCGACGTGGTCACCTCCGCAACGCTGGCGGACCACGAGCGCCCCCACACCGCCTTCTGGAAGGGCTTCGATCTGGACGAGCTCGCGGTGCCCGACGGCACCTACGTACTGCAGATCGAAGTGACCGAGTCCGACAAGGAGCCGGGCGAGATCTCCACCTTCGAGATCGACAAGGGCCAGGAGAGCTACTCGATGAGCTTGCCCGTGGACGTGGACGGGCCGCTCGTGGACGTGAGCGTCAGCTGGATGCCGGAGGACGCCGGTGGCGACTAGTCGATGCACCCGCCTCGGCGCGCTGGTCGCAGCCGTGTGTATGCTCCCCGCGTGGTCGCTGCTCGCCCAGGAGCAGAACCCCGCGACGGCGAGCTCGGCGATCTACGTACGCACCGACAGCGACCAGACCACGGTCGTCACACCGCGCGTGCACCTGGGCGTGCCGGTGGCCGAGGAGTCGCGCCTGGACCTGGTCTACACGGTCGACGTCTGGAGCAGCGCCTCGATCGACATCCGCACCGCGGCATCCAAGCGCGTGGTCGAGCAGCGCGACGAGATCGACGTCAGCGGTGAGCACCGCATGGGCGACACCGCGGTGGGCGCCTCCTATCGCTACTCCACCGAGTACGACTACGACAGCCACGGCGGCACGCTCGGTGTGAGCCAGGACCTGGCCAACAAGAGCGCGAACGTCGCCTTCACCGCCAAGGGCTACTTCGATCGCGTGGGCCGAGCCGGCGATCCGGACTTCGACCGCGGCACGTCGCTGCTGAGCGCGCGCGTCGCCCTGACCCAGGTGCTCGACCCGGACACCTACGTCCAGGGCGTCTACGAGCTGACGCGGCAAGAGGGCTACCTCTCGAGCCCCTACCGCTTCGTGCGCATCGCGGGCGCGGCCGAGGAGCCGCCGCGCACCTGCGTGCTGCCGGTGTCGAGCTGCCTGCCCGAGAACAACCCGGAGGGCCGCCTGCGGCACGCGGCGGCGGTGAGCGCGCGACACGCCCTGTCGTGGTCGATCTCCGCGGGCGTGGGCTACCGCTTCTACCTGGACGACTGGGGCATGCTCTCGCACACCGCCAACGTCGACGGCGCGCTCAGCATCGACGACGGCTGGCTCTTCTCGCTGGGCTATCGCTTCTATCGGCAGGGCAAGGCCGATCACTACGAGCCCTTCTACGTGATGGGCGAGCTGCCGGCCTTCTACACGAGCGACAAGGAGCTCTCGACGCTGACCAGCCATCGGGTGGACGTGGAGCTGTCGCGCACCTGGTCCCTGGACGACGCGGGCAGCGAGCTGCGCTCGGTGCTGCTGGGCTCACCGGGCTTCTACCAGTACGACGACTTCCCCCTGCTCGACTCGATCACCGCGCTGGAGCTGACCCTATCGATGGAGATGCGGCTGTGAGACGCGCGCTCGCCATCCTGTGGATGCTGCTGTGGCCGGCTCTCGCCGCTGCGCAGGGGCTGGACCTGGGGCTGGACGCGGAGCTCGATGCGGAGCTGGAGGGTTCGGAGGGCGAGGCCGAGCTGGAGGCCGACGCGGAGCTCGAGTCCGAGACCGGGTCCGAGTCCGACACCGAGTCCGAGTCCGAGTCCGAGTCCGAGTCCGAGACCGAGACCGAGTCCGAGGCCGAGACCGGGTCCGAGGACCTTGGGATGGGCCCCGAGCTCGAGGCCGCCGATGGGCTGGACGAGACGTCGGGCCGCTCCGTGCGAGTGCACAGCTCGGTGGGCCTCGGCTTTGGCACGCTGTCCTACGAGCGTCCGAGCGGAGGCGCCGTGGAGATCCTGCCGGAGACGGGCTTTGGCGCCGCCGACATCTCGCTCGGCGTGCACGCCTGGCCCCAGGAGGGCCTCTCCTTCGACGTCCTGCTCGCCTACCAGACGTCGGTCGGCCTCACCCTCGAGCTCGAGCCCCTCTTCGCCCTGCCCGAGCGCGCAGAGGCCCGCTTCCAGCGCGGCGAGCTCAGCGTCGCACCGGTGCTCCGCCTCGGCGACAGCGCGAGCGACCCCGCCATCGCGCTGCCGGTCGGCTTCGTCGTGCAGTTCTTCGAGCCGATCGTCCACCAGCACAGCCTCCAGCGCTACACCCTCGGCGGCCCCAACGCGCGCGCCGAGCTGCGCCTGCCCCTGGGGGATCGGGTCGATCTGCGCGTCGGCCCCGAGGCCCAGTGGATCGTGATCATCAATCCCGGCCTGGCCGACGAAGGCGCCTGCTGCCAGGGTTTCGCGGCCGGCGGCCAGGCCGCGATCGAGGCCTCGGTCGGGCCCTACTTCAGCGCGGCGCTGGCCTACCGCCAGTCGCACGCCTTCGCGCCCGCCGGCGCCTGGCGCTTCAAGAGCGTCGAGCGCTTTCTGACGGCGCGCATCGCGGGGGAGCTATGAGCCTGGCACGCACGTGGTTCCCCGCACTGCTCGCCGCCCTGCTGCTGGCCTGCACCGACACCGGCGGCGAGGGCGCGACCGCCAAGCGCGAGTTCGAGCAGTTCCAGCGCGAGGTCTACCCGGTGCTGCTGCGCGACTGCGGCTTCCCCGCGTGCCACGGCGACCCGGAGCGGTTCTTCCGCGTCTTCGGCCCCGGCCGCGTACGCCTGCCGGGCGAGACCGTGAGCCCGGCGGCCCTCGATCAGCCCACCGGCAACGAGCTGTCGGTGTCCTACGCCCTCGCTCAGTCCATGATCGATCTGGAGGATCCCGGCGACTCGCCGCTGCTGCGAAAGCCGCTCGCGGTCGAGGCGGGTGGCGCCGGCCACTTCGGGGTCGACCAATACGACCGCGACGTCTACCGCACCGAGCAGGACATGGGCTATCTCTTGATCGCGCGCTGGGTCTACAACGAGCCCGAGGAGGACGAGTGATGCACAGCCCGCGACTCGCATCGATCGCCCTGCCCTGCGGCGTGTTGCTCGTGCTGCTGCTGTCGGCCTGCACGACCAGCGACCGCTGCGGCGTGCCCGGCATCACCAGCATCTGCGCCTGTCCGGGCGGCGCGGCCGGCGCCCGCGTCTGCAGCGCCGATCAGGTCTGGAAGCCCTGCGACTGCGGCGGCGCGGTCGGCCTGCCGAACCCGATCACCGCGCGCACGATGGACGGCGGGATGGATGACGACCCGGGCACGGGCGGCACCGGAGGCACTCCCGGCAGGCCCCCGGCCGATGGACCCGACGCGGGGCCGATGATGAGCGACGACGACGCCGGCATCGGGCCGATGGCGGGCACCGGAGGCGCGGGCGGGACCGGGGGCACCGGCGGAATGGCGGGCGCAGCGGGCGCAGCCGGCAACGGGCCCGACCCGATGGAGCCCTACGGCCCTTGCATGGCGACCGCGGACTGCGGACCGGACGCCGAGTGCGTGGTCACCCCCGGCCTGCCCGCCAACGCCAGCGTCTGCGTGCCCGCCTGCATCGACGTCGGCGACTGCCCCGTGCCCGACGGCACCTACGAGGCCACGCCCACCTGCGACAACGGCTACTGCAAGCTCGACTGCACGCCGGTCCTTTTCGCGGCGCCGCTCACCTGCCCGGCCGATCTCGTGTGCATTGCCCCCCTGTTCGGCATCTCCCACTGCCACAATTGAAATCGTGAAATCGGCCGAGGTTCGCCCAGGAGCGGCTTACGTCCTCGAGAAAATGCTCGACGTAGCGCTGCTACGCCTCCGCTTTTCTCTGTGGGCGCGCTCGCTCCTGAACGAACCTCGGCCGATTTCAGCGCCTTGCCGATCACGGCGCCGGACAAGATTGGCGCCTTGGCGGCTTAGCGCTCGCGGACGACGAGCGTCTTTGCGCCGGCTTGCTTCAGGGCTTTGGCGACCTCTTCGAGGCGGGCTTTGGGGGTGCCCGGTGTGTGGCCGAGCTCGAAGGGGGTGTCGGGCTCGCGGGCCAGCACGGGGCGGACCAGCTCGACCAGCTGGGGGTCGTCGACGTGGTGCGCGCCGATGACCACCGTGCCGTCTTCCCGCACGGTGAGCTTGACCTTGGTCGGCGGCAGCGCGGCGAGCGCCCTCGCCTCCTCGCGGCTCGCGGGCTCGAGGGTCTGCCACTCGTCACCGTGAGCCGACAGCTCCAGCCGGCGCCCCGAGAAGCGTATTCGCATCCGGCTGCAGCCCCCCTCGCTCTGCGTGCTGAGGACGTCGCGATGGAGGCGATACCGGTAGCGCTTGCGGTAGGGCGTCGATGGCTGCGGATGCGGTCCCTGCAGGTAGGTGCCATCGTCGCGGAACTGCAACAGCTGCGAGTCCTCCCCCGCGTCCAGCCTCCACGGATCTGCGCCTCGTCCCCGTGCGGAAAGTCGATGCGCTTGGGCGCCGGGTGGCCTCGCGTGGCTCGCCCGGGATCGCCAGCGCGACCCGCCCATCGGGGTGGGAGTCGTAGACGACGTTGACCATGCCCCAGGGCAGCGGGTCGCCCGCGGTTCCGTTTCATCCGTTCCACCTCCCAGGTCC
>JAPPOT010000622.1 GCA_028817855.1 Myxococcales bacterium | reverse complement strand
TCCGCCGGCGCCACGACCGGCAGCCGCACGCCGACCGCCACCGTGATCCAGGAGAAGGGCACGCTGCAGCTGTGCGACGAGGTCGGGATCACCTTCCAGAGCTTCGACGAGCCCGAGGTCGAGTGGGAGACCTTCGAGTTCGACGGCATGTCCTGGAGCGGAGGGCTGGCGATCCCGAAGCTGATGCGCTCGGACGCCGTGAAGATCCTGCTGCCCTGCTGCAAGACGCACACGCTGGCGGACTACACCTTCAGCCTGAAGCTGGCCGCCGGGCTCCCGCCGCGCAGCCGGCGCGGAATCATTTCGGATATGCACACGTCGATCTACGACAAGGTGGTCGACATCAACAGGGGCTTCGAGCCGGACCTGATCGTGATGGACGCCATGCAGTGCTTCATCGATCGCGGGCCCGACACCGGCACGGTGCGCGACCCGGGCCTGATCGTGGCCTCAAACGATCGCGTCGCCCTCGATGCGGTCGGCGTGGCGATCCTCAAGGCTGCCGGCTCGGTCAGCGCGCCGATCCGGGGCGCCATCTTCCAGACCCCGCAGATCGTGCGGGCGGTGGAGATCGGCCTCGGCGCGACCTCCCCCGACGAAATCGAGCTGGTCGGCAACGACGACGCCACCGTGGCGGAGCTGCGCTCGATCCTCGACATGGGCTAGAGCCCACGGAGTGGGCTCTAGGTGAGCGAACCCTCGATGGTCTGAGCTGAGACACCTGCTACGATCCGGGCGTGTTCGGTTGGAGCAGCGGAGTGAGCCTGGTCCTCGCCAGCGCGCTCGTCACGGGTGGGTGCTCGAGCAGTCACTTGCTGACGGACTCGGATCCGCGAGGGCCCGACGCGCGCGGTGACTCGGAGGGCAGCGCGGAGGCGGATGGGGCGCGCGAGGGCTCCTCCGCGTCGACCGACGGGACCGACGATCCAGGGCGAGCCGGCTCGGGCGGCAGCGGCCCCTCCACCATCCTCGGCGACGACGACCGTGACAGCACGGATGCGCAGAGCGACCCCGCGGACGGCGACGCGCCCGGCATGGAGGCCGGCTGCAACCTGCCGGTGGTGGACACGGCGGCGATCCTGGACGGGGCAGGCGCCCAACGGTTCGCGCTGGCGCAGGACTACTGCGCCACGATCGTCCGCGACGACTGTCTGGAGGGCATGGGCGGCTCCAGCTTCATCGCAGCGGGCGCGGCCGGCTGCAGTGACGACGCGAGCATCGTGGCCTGCGCGCAGGATCAGCTCTACACCTACGAGCTCTTCACGACCTCGCCCTGCGACACGTCGTGGACCGAAGCCATGCGCTGTCTGACCGCGGCGGCCCCCGACGTCGACTGCTCGGCCCGTGGGCTTCACTCGTGGTTGGTCGGTAACAGCTTCTGCAAGAACGAAAAGGACGCGCTCAGCGCGTGCCTGGACGAGCACCACGTCGAGCAGCGCGTGACCGGCACACGCACGACCTGCGACTACGGCACGGGCGTGACCAACCAGTGCAACGTGTGGTGCGCGGTCGACGGGCGGAACTTCCTGCTCGAGTGCGGGGGCCCCGAGGGCCTGCCGATGCGCTGCACTTGCGACGTCAACGGCAGCTCGCTCGGGGACTGGGACCTGGGCAGCGCCGAGATCATCTACGCGGCGGACTGCGCAGACGCCGCCGCCCGCGCCGCCGACGGCGCCTGCACGAGCCGACTCGACTGCTGCTTCCAGTACGAAGACGGCGGCGCAACCCAGTGCGCCTGCGGCTCGGACCCCACCTCCCTCGGCTTCGACACCTGCGAAGAGCTGGCCGCCTTCGCCGACGGCGAGGTGGTCGCCGGCTGCCCCAACAACGGCGTCATCCTCCCCTGCTGGCCTCCACCTTGCGCTGGGTAGGGAGGGAATCGCCGAGGATCGCCCAGGAGCGGCTTACTGACCGTCGGGCTGACGCCCGACCCGGGGAAGGGTCACGCGACGCTTCCCCCCGTCCGGCAAAGCCGGCCGGGGCCCCCCTTCCCGCGGGGTCGTCGTC
>JAPPOT010000368.1 GCA_028817855.1 Myxococcales bacterium | reverse complement strand
GGCTGGGGGTACCTAGCGATCATGACCGCATTCCTGTTGCTTCGAATTGCGTGGCGTCGCCAGGCGCGTGCGCGAGGCCTGCCGTGAGCGCGGCCCGCGCCCGCTGGTCGCTCCTCGCCGCCCTGCTGCTCGCGGCCCCGAGCGCCGACGCCCAGTGGGCGGGCTTCCGCGACGACAGCGATGCCCTGGGCACCGACCGCTACCCCTTCACCGGGCCCAACGGCGATCCCCTCCACTCCCACGGCAACGAGAACTACTACGACGGGGACTTCGCGGACTTCGACGGGGACGGCTACCCCGACCGCGCGCTCGGGGCGCGCTACGGCATGCTGCTCAACCAGGGCGGTGGCTACATGGTGCCGTTCGCCGGGCGAACGGGCTTCCTGTTCCGCGGCATGTCCGGCGCCGCCGGCTGGGGTGAGGACGCGTTCCAGACCCTGGACGCCGACAACGCCGGCGACTACGACGTGCTCAGCGGGGGCAACGGGGGCGAGCCCTTCGTGCTCCAGACCAACCGTGCCGGCAGCTTCGCCACGCGCTGGAACACGAGCGGCTCCACCATCCTGATCGGCCTCACCGACGTGGAGGGCGACGGGGACGTGGACCTGGCCACCTGTGACGGCGGCTTCACCAATCGCTTCCGGCTGTGGATCAACGACGGCAACGGCGACTACACCGAGGAGGCGGTGGCGCGGGGCCTGGACTACGACGGCGAGGCGGTGGTGGGTATCGCCTCGGGCGATGTGGACGGCGATGGCGACAACGACTTGGTGCTCCACCCGGGCGGGGCCTTTCAGGTGGGCCCCGAGAAGGTGATCCACATCGCCCTCAACGATGGCACTGGCAACTACACCATCGGGGATGTGCTCCAGTTCGCCGAGGGCTACACCGAGTGCTGCACGGGCGTCACGGCGTTCCAGCAGGCGTTCTCTCTGGGTGACGTCGACGACGACGGCGACCTCGACTTGATGGTCTCCCGCGGTCCGTGGTCGGACCAGGGCATCCACCCCAGGGTGTGCCACTCGCTGTTCATCAACGATGGCAACGGGGACTTCACCGACGAGAGCGCCACCCGTTTCTCGGTCGCGGCGACGGTGGACACCAGCGGCTACGCGGGCAACAAGATCGGCGGAGGGGACGGCAAGCTGGTCGACCTGGACTACGACGGGGACCTGGACTTCGCTTCCCACGCGCCGCGGGACGGCCTCGTGAACGTCTTCCTCAACGACGGATCGGGCAACTTCGTCTACGACGATGCCCGCTCGGTGGTCATCCCGGCGCCGGCCACGGGACTGGGTGGGGAGCTCGATGTGGTCGACCTGAACCGCGACGGCACCTGGGACGTGTGGCTCGGCCGTGGCGGTGCCCGCGTGCGCATTCTGATGAACACCCACGCCGACCCCGCGGGCGTGCCTGCCGACCTGCCGCGCAACCTGCAGGTGGTCTCCACAAGCGGCGGCGTCACCCTGCGCTTCGAGGCACCTCCCTTCGCCGCCGCGTCACGCCACTACCGCGTCTACAGGGCCCCGGCCGCGGGCCTGGAGGAGCGGGACCGGCCGCTGCTGCACATCATCGGCGAGCGCCACCAGGACGAGACCTTCTTCGTGCCGATCACGCGCCACACCACGACGGAGGACCTGGGCGATACCCGCGTGACCCTTGACGGCGCTGCGGATGCCATCGAGTTCACCGACACCACGGCCACGCCGGGCGTGACGTACTTCTACTCGGTCAGTCACGTGGGCGCCGAGAACGTCATTGGTCAGCAGACGCCGGACATCGCGGCCACCGTGGGTGCGCCCGATCCGAATGCCGACACCACCGCCCCCGAGGTGCGCGTGGTGGCGCCCAGCGACCAGCAGTGGTGGGCCTACCCGCGTGTCGTCGCGCACTACGCCGACGGCGGCAGCGGCATCGACCCTGCCAGCGTGTCGGTGACCATGGACCAGCCGTTGGGCGGGGGCCGAGCGGCGGGTGCGGAGCTGCGCGATCTGGCCTACCGGCTCGACGGCGGCGTGGTCATCGTGCCGCTGCAGCCGCCCCACGCGCTCACTCCGGGGATGCTGACCACGGTCACCGTCCGGGCGAGCGACATGGCCGGAAACGAGGGCATGGCCGAGGTGACCTTCTTCCCCTCGGTCGACCCGGACGCCACACCGCCGGTGGCATCGCTGGTGAGCGACGTGGCCAGCGGCAACGCGCCGCTGGCGGTTGCCTTCGATGCCTCGGGTAGCACGGACAACGGGACCGTCTACCGCTACGAGTGGTACTTCGGCGACGGCACCACCGCGATCGGTAGCCGCGTGCGCCACACCTTCGCCTACGGCGGCAGCTACGACGTCATGCTGCTGGTGCGAGACCACACCGGCGCGGTCGACACGGCGTGGACCACGATCGTCGTGGACGGTGACGCGCCGCCATGCACGCCGGGCGATCCCGGTTGCCTGATCCTCGATCCCGATGCCGCCCAGCAGCCGCCCTCGCCTGGAGACGACGGTGGCGCGGTGGATGCGGGTACGGGCGCCGGCGACGGGCCGGACGGCGGCGCGGCGGCGGTCGATGGCGGCGCGTGGACGGACGCCGGCACGGGGGCCGGGGCTGCGGCAGGCGACGGCGGCCTGGCCGCTGGGGACGGCGACGGCAGCGGCAGTGCCGTCGATCGCGACGGCGGCGTCGACGATGCGAGCGCTGCGGCCAGCGACGACGGCTGCGGTTGCCGCGCCCCTGGGGGCCATGGCGACCCACCCGGCTGGAAGGCGGTGCTGGGCCTGGGCGCTGCGCTGTGGTTGCGGCGACGGCGACGGCGGTAGGTGCGCGGTCACATGGCGCGGCGGTAGGCGCCGCCGACCTCGAAGAGGGCGGCCGTGATCTGCCCGAGGCTGGCGTACTTCACCGCCTCCATCAGCGCCTCGAAGACGTTGCCGCCGTCGCGCGCGGTCTGCTTGAGCGCGGCGAGGGCCTCGGGCGCGCGCGCGGCCCAGCGCCGGTGGAAGGCGCCGAGGCTGTCGAGCTGGGCGTCCTTCTCGTCGTCGGTGGAGCGCATCACCTGCTCGGGGCGCGCCGAGGCGGCCTCCCGGTCGGGGTTCTCGAAGGTGTTGACGCCGATGATCGGCAGCTCGCCGGAGTGCTTGAGGGTCTCGTAGTAGAGGCTTTCCTCCTGGATCTTGCCGCGCTGGTAGAGCGTCTCCATCGCGCCGAGCACGCCGCCGCGCTCGGAGATGCGCTCGAACTCCTGCAGCACCGCCTCCTCGACCGCGTCGGTCAGCTGCTCGATCACGTAGGCGCCCTGGATCGGGTTCTCGCTCGCGCCCAGGCCCAGCTCGCGCTGGATGATCATCTGGATCGCGAGGGCGCGCCGCACGCTTTCCTCGGTGGGCGTGGTCACCGCCTCGTCGTAGGCGTTGGTGTGGAGGCTGTTGCAGTGATCCTGCAGCGCCGACAGGGCCTGCAGGGTCGTGCGGATGTCGTTGAAGTCCATCTCCTGGGCGTGCAGCGAGCGCCCCGAGGTCTGCACGTGGTACTTGAGCTTCTGGCTGCGCGCGGAGGCGCCGTAGCGGTCGCGCATGGCCACCGCCCAGATGCGCCGTGCGACCCGCCCGATCACGTTGTACTCGGCGTCCAGCCCGTTGCTGAAGAAGAAGGAGAAGTTGGGCGCGAAGGCGTCCACGTCCATCCCGCGCGCCAGGTAGTACTCCACGTAGGTGAAGCCGTTGGCCAGGGTGAAGGCGAGCTGGCTGATCGGGTTCGCCCCCGCTTCGGCGATGTGGTAGCCGCTGATCGAGACCGAGTAGAAGTTGCGCACGCGCTGGTCCGTGAAGTAGCGCTGGATGTCGCCCATCATCTTCAGGGCGAAGCCGGTGGAGAAGATGCAGGTGTTCTGGGCCTGGTCCTCCTTGAGGATGTCGGCCTGCACCGTGCCGCGCACGCTCTGCAGCACCTCGTCCTTGATGCGCCGGTAGGTCTCGTTGTCTACGGCCTGATCGCCCGGAATGCCGAGCAGCCCCAGGCCCAGCCCGCTGTGCCCCTCCGGCAGCGCGCCCACGTACCCGGGCAGCTCCGCGAAGCGTGCCCGTACGGTCTCGAGCTCGCCGCGCTCGCGCAGATGGATCTCCACGCGCTGGTCGATGGCGGCGTTCAGGTAGAAGGCCAGCACCGCCGGTGCGGGGCCGTTGATCGTCATCGAGACCGAGGTGCTCGGATCGCACAGGTCGAAGCCGGAGTAGAGCTTCTTGGCGTCGTCGACCGTGCAGACCGACACGCCCGAGTTGCCGACCTTGCCGAAGATGTCGGGCCGCCGCTCCGGGTCGCGGCCGTAGAGGGTCACGCTGTCGAAGGCGGTCGATAGGCGCACGGCCGGTTGCGCCTTGGCCAGCAGATGAAAGCGGCGGTTGGTGCGCTCGGGTGGTCCCTCGCCCGCGAACATGCGGCCGGGCTCCTCGCCGCGCCGCTTGAATGGGAACACCCCGGCGGTGAAGGGGAAGTGCCCCGGCACGTTCTCGAGCTGCAGGTAGCGCGCGATCTCGCCCCAGCTCTCGCTGCCCGGCACGGCCACGCGCGGCAGCCTGGTGTGGGAGAGGGTCTCGGTGTGGTTGTGGACCTCGATCTCGCGGTCGCGCACGCGATAGCGCTGACGCGCGGCGCGGTAGCGCGCGCGGGTCGCGGGCCAGGTCGCGAGCTGCCGGCGCAGGTCCGCGTCGAGTTGCGCCAGCGACTCGCGGTAGCGCGCGGCGAGCTTGTCCACGAGCGCCCCATCGTCGCTGGCGGTGTCGGGGCGCTCGGGCAGCGCCTGCGCCCAGCCGGGCAGCGACACGCCCTCCTCCGCGAGCACCCGCGCGAGGGCCTGGGCGTGGGCCGCCCGCTCGGCCTGGGCCTCCGAGGCCGCGCGGTAGCCGCGCACGGCTTGGGCGATCTCGGCCAGGTAGCGCGCCCGGTCCTCGGGCAGCAGGGGGCGCGCCCGCTGCGGCGACTGCGCGTCGGCGGCGCTGAAGGAGAAGGCGCGCGCGCCCGCCGCCACCAGCGCCTTGCGCAGGTGCTGGTAGGCGGTCTCGAGGCCGGGGTCGTTCCACTGGCTCGCGATGGTCGGAAAGACCGGCACCTCGGCGTCGGGCGTGTCGAAGGTCTCGTGGTTGCGCTTCCACTGCTTGCGCACGTCGCGCAGGGCGTCTTCCGCCCCGCGCCGGTCGAACTTGTTGAGCACGACCAGGTCGGCCAGGTCGATCATGTCGATCTTCTCGAGCTGTGACGGCGCGCCGTACTCCGGCGTCATCACGTATGCGCTGAGATCCACCAGGTCGACCACCTCGGAGTCGCTCTGGCCGATGCCCGCGGTCTCGACCAGGATCAGATCGAAGCGGGCCGCCTGCAGCGTCTCGATCGCATCGCCCGCCGCGGACGAAACCGCCATGTGCGCCTTGCGGGTGGCCATCGAGCGCACGTAGACGTGGGGGTCGTGCACCGCGTTCATGCGAATGCGGTCCCCCAGCAGGGCCCCGCCGGAGCGCCGGCGCGTCGGGTCGACCAGCAGCAGCGCGATGCGCGCCTCCGGGGCGTCGCGCCGCAGCCGGCGCACCAGCTCGTCGACCACGCTCGACTTGCCGGCGCCGCCGGTCCCCGTCAGGCCCACCACCGGCGCACGCTTCGCGATCCGCCCCGCCAGCTCCTTGCGCAGCTGCGACAGCTCGCCGCTCGCGCTGGCGTCACCCGCGTCGGTGAGCCGCTCAAGGTGGGTGATCACGCGCGCGACCGCGCCCGTGTCGCGCGCGTCGAGGCGCTCGAGCGTATCGCCCAGGGCGGGCTCGCCCGCGCACTCCTCGAGCATGCTCGCGATCATCTGCTGCAGGCCCAGCGCGCGCCCGTCCTCGGGTGTGAAGATGCGCGCCACACCGTAGCGCTGCAGCGCCTCGATCTCGGCCGGCAGGATGGTGCCGCCGCCGCCGCCGTAGACGCGGATGTGGTCGGCCCGGCGCTCGCGCAGCAGGTCGATGATGTACCGGAAGAACTCGTTGTGGCCGCCCTGGTAGCTGGAGACCGCGATCGCGTGGGCATCTTCCTCGATCGCGGCGTCCACGATCTCCTGAACGGAGCGGTCGTGGCCCAGGTGGATGACCTCGGCGCCCTGGGCCTGCAGCAGCCGGCGCACGATGTTGATGGCGGCGTCGTGCCCGTCGAACAGGGAGGCCGCCGTGACCACGCGCACGGGCGCGCTCTGGGCCGCCGACGGGGCCTCCTGCACGCTGCCCTTTGCGCTGCTCGTCACACCTTCACTCTAGCACGGCGCCGCAGCGGGCTCTTTTTGGTAGGCTGCGCCGCGCCATGGCCGAAGCGGAGCCCCAGCTCGACGAGGAGCACGTCGCGAGCGCGCCGCCGGCGCCCGTCGAGGTGCCGTCCGACGGCCCGTTCGACTACCTGATGTCGGGTGCGCTGTGGGCGGCGGGCCTGGCCTGGCTGGCCCCGATGATGGGCGCCCAGATGGTCATGCATCGGTTGGTCGGGCCGCCGCGCATGCAGTGGCTGGAGCGCCTCTACACGCGTGGACAGGTCGCGCTCACCGGCTCGCGCTGGCGCGCCGAGGTCCACCCGGCGATCGATCCGCACGGCACCTACCTGTTCTTCCAGAACCACGTGAACCACCTGGATCACTGCACCGCCTACGCGGCCACGCCCCACTTCAAGCAGGGCGTGGAGCTGGAGGATCACTTCGCCTATCCGATCTACGGCGCCTTCATGCGTAGCCGCGGCACGATCCCGGTGCAGCGCGGCAACCTGCGCGCGCTCGCCAACCTGATGAAGCGCATGCGCGCCGAGGTCGAGCAGGGCCACTCGCTGCTGATCTTCCCGGAGGGCACGCGCACCCTCACCGGTCAGCTCGGCGAGCTGCAGCCGGGCGTCTTTCGCATCGCGGTGCAACTCGGCGTGCCGATCGTGCCGGTGACCGTGACCGGCATGTACCGGGTCATGCGCAAGGGCAGCTACCTGATTCGCCCGGGCCACGAGGTGACGGTCCACTGCGATGCGCCAATCGAGACGGCCGATCTGAGCCGGCGCGACGTGCCCGTCCTGATGGAGCAGGTGCGCTCGGTCATGCAGGACCGACTCGACGCCTACTGGGGACAGTAAGCCCCCAGTGTTGCCGGGGGCGCGTCCCAATGCAGTCGATGGGGGCGCGTGGGCACCTGTGGGTAAGCCCATGAAACGTATTCGCTTTTTGCGCAAATTGGGTGCGTCGAGCCTTGACCCGGACCCGGCTTGCTCCGAGTCTGGTCGACGCTGTGTCGGTGGGAGGTGCTTCGATGGACATCCGGGTCGTGGTCGCCACTTTGGTGATGCTGCTCACAGCGTGCGGCCTGGACCTGGGAGACGACGGCGCGCCGGCGGCCCCCGCACCCGTCCCGCAGCCGCGTGCCACGGTTGCGACGCCCGACGCGCCGATGCCGAGCAGGAGCTCGCCCGCGACCACGGCCGGCGGGGCGGGGAACGCGGCCGAGGCCCCCGCCGTGGCGCCGGAGCCCGCGTCCACTGCGCCCACTGACACGCTCGAGCCTGGCGCCGAGCCGGTGACCGAAGTCGATCCCACGGAGCTCGACCCCGAGACGGGTGAGGCGCCGCCGCTCGCGTTCGATGAGTGCGACCTCGATAGCGGCTGGGCCGGCGACGAGTACTGCATCCTGCCGCCGCCGCCCGACCGTGGCTTTCAGGTGCGCGTCGGACCGAGCGACTACGACAACCCGGACCCGCGCTACGTGATCGAGCCGGGCCAGGAGACCAACCTCTACTTCGACGCGGTCTCCGGCAACGATCAGCCCGTCCACTTCTACTACCGCCAGTACCGCCTGCGCCCCGGCACGCACCACCTGGTGCTGACCGAGCAGCGCAGCGGGCTCGGCAACGACGCCGGAAGCGGGCGTCGCCTGGGCGGGTCGCAGAACCTGATCAAGGACATCCCGGATCGCGGCGTGATCGCGCCTGAGAACGCGGGCGTCGGTGTGCCGCTCGAGGCGAACGTGCCGCTGAGCGTCAACCTCCACTACATCAACACCACCGACCAGCCGATCATCCAGGAGGCCTGGATCAACGTCTGGTACAAGGACGAGGCCGAGGTCACCGAGGTCGCCGACGAGATGTTCCTGCTCGGCAGTGTGAGCTTCGCCGTGCAGCCCTTCGAGACCACGACCCTCGGCCCCTACGGCTGTGAGGTCGAGGGCAGCGGCCGCCTGCTGACGATGTACGGCCACCGCCACGCCAACGCCCCGCGCTTCACGGCCTGGCGCGTGCGCGGGGGGGAGCGCCAGCTGATCTACGAGTCGCTCGACTGGGCGGAGCCGCTCTTCCTCGAGTTCAACAGCATGGTCGACAACACGCCGGCCGACCCGGCCACCGGCATCGAGGGCGGCCACAGCGGGATCCTCGACCTGGAGCCGGGCGATCGGCTCGAGTGGGAGTGCCACGTGGTCAACGAGAGCGACGGCGTGCTGCGCTTCAGCAACGAGACCTACGACGGCGAGATGTGCATCCTGATCGGCGATACCGCCGGCACCCGCGTTTCCTGCTCGCCCAACTAGGGCCGACGTCGGCGCCTTCCGAACTTGCCCATGCGCGCGCCCCTGCCCTTGCTCGGCAGAGTCGAAGACGCTGCGTTGGGCAAGGGCAAGCGCACGTTCAGCTCCTGCTCGCCCAGCTAGAGCCCATCTTTTGCACAGACAGGGCTCGCCTTCTGAGGCCATGCATCTGCAGCGGCTTGGCATTTGGTTGTCAGCCCCTGCGGCCGCTTGCCTCTGGGGAGCGAGTCTGGTTTTACGGCAGCGATGGAAATTCAGGGTGAGTGCAGGCCCGGCTTCGCAGGCGTCAAGGATGGCTTCCAGAAGAACTTCGCCGACGGGCTCGATGTGGGCGCCTCGGTGGCCGTCGCGGTCGATGGCGAGCTGGTGGTGGATCTATGGGCCGGCCACGCCGACGCCGAGCGCTCGCGCCCCTGGGAGCGCGACACGATCGTCAACGTCTGGTCCAGCTCCAAGACCGTGAGCGCCCTGTGCGCGCTGATGCTGGTGGACCGCGGGCAGCTCGACCTGGACGCGCCGGTCAGCCGCTACTGGCCGGAGTTCGAGCGCGCCGGCAAGCACGGTGCACGCGTGCGCCACGTCCTCGCCCACTCCGCCGGCGTGCCGGGTTTCGAGCGTGCCATCGACGCGCACACCCTGTACGACTGGGAGCGCGCGACGGGGCTGCTGGCGGAACAGGCGGCATGGTGGGAGCCGGGCACGGCCAGCGGCTACCACGCCATCACCCAGGGCTACCTGATCGGTGAGCTGGTGCGGCGCGTGGACGGGCGGAGCCTCGGCGCCTTCCTGCGGGAGGAGATTGCCGGGCCGCTCGACGCGGACTTCCACATCGGGCTCGGGGCGAGCGAGGACCACCGCGTGGCCGACCTGATCTTCCCCGGACCCACCGGCGAGGGGCTGACCGGGCTGTTGGACGAGCTCGGCGGTCTCGCGAATCGCGTGCTGGGCAATCCCTCGGGGCTCCTCGCCGCAGCCAGCACGGAGGCATGGCGGCGCGCCGAGATCCCCGCCGCGAACGGCCATGGCAATGCGCGCGCGATCGCGCGGGCGATGGCGCCGCTCGCGGGTGACGGCAGCGCTTGGGGCACGCGCCTGCTGTCGGACAAGACGTGCGAGCGCGTGCTCGAAGAGCAGGTGCAGGGCAAGGACAGGGTGCTCGGCATCCCCCTACGTTTCGGGCTGGGCTTCGCCCTGGCGGGTGGGATCTTCCCGCTGGGGCCGCGCGCAATGGCCTGGGGTGGGCTGGGCGGCTCGGTGGTGATCATCGACCGCGACGCGCGGATGACCTTCGCCTTCGCGATGAACAGGATGGGCGCCACGCTGGTGGGCGACCAGCGCACGATCAATCTGCTGATGCCGGTTCTCGGGGGGCTCCAGTCGTTCCAGACGGCCATCCCGGCCTGAACGGCCGCGGAAAACCGGGGCCGAGCGGGCTCGCGCTCTGCGTAAAGATCCCCGAAGTAACCGTTCCAACACCCCTCCCCGCCCAGCCGGTTTGCGGGTAAGGTCCACGCCGCGGTCGGGAGGCGGCCGCCGAGGACGGGCCCCTGAAAGAGTCAGCCCGGCCGGTTTTCAAGCAGGTACGTCCCGCTC
>JAPPOT010000282.1:9643-10152 GCA_028817855.1 Myxococcales bacterium | reverse complement strand
CCCATGCCGCGACCCTGGAGGGCGCGGCATGGGGGGCGAGGGGTGGCGCCACGCGGTAGAGACCCGGCGCCGTGGCCAGCTCGGGACGGCCGCATGCTCGTGCCAGGGCGCGGGCGTCCAGAGGATCCGGTGCGACACCGGTCTCGAGCGGTTTGATGGCGGCGACGCTGCGCCCGGAATCGGCGAGCGCGCGCGTAAGTCCACGAGATATATAGGTTTTCCCGACGCCCGTGCCGACTCCGGTGACGAACCAGCCGCCCCCGACAGGGTCGCTCATGATACGTCCTTGCAGGCGGCCATCGCGGCCAGAAGCGTGTCCAGGTGGTGCTGTGTGTGGGACGCGATGGGTGTGATTCGCAGGCGGCTGGTGCCGTCCGGGACGGTGGGTGGTCGGATGCCGTGGACGAAGACGCCCCGTTCGAGCAGCGCGGCGGACAGGGCCATGGTCCGGCGGGCGGGGCCCACCAGCACGGGGACGATGGGAGCGCGGCCGTCGAGGGGTCGATAGC
>JAPPOT010000282.1:0-9633 GCA_028817855.1 Myxococcales bacterium | reverse complement strand
CTGCGGGCGCGGTTCTCGATCATGCGCACCGTGGCCGCAGAGGCTGCCACGAAGGCGCCGGCGCAGCCGAAGGCCTTTCCGAGTGTGCCGACGAGAAGATCGGGCGTGATTCCAACCTCCTGGGCGAGGCCGCCTCCGTCGGGGCCGAAGATGCCGAGGGCGTGCGCCTCATCGACCATCAGCCCGGAGGCGTGACGGTCGGCCAGGTCGCGCAACTCGGCCAAGGGCGCCTCGTCGCCGTCCATCGAGAAGAGGGACTCGGTCACGACCAGGGCGTTCTGATACCTGGGCCGGTGGTCGCGCAGCAGCTGGGCCAGGTGCTCCGGGTCGGAATGTCGGTAGACGAGGGTGCGCGCGCGGGAGAGGCGACAGCCATCGATCAAGCTCGCGTGGTTGAGGGCGTCTGAGAAGATGACGTCGGAGGGGCCCATCAGGGCGGGGATGGCGCCGACATTGGCTGCGTAGCCGGTGGAGAAGAGGAGCGCTGCGGGGAGCCGCACGTGGGCAGCGAGTGCGGACTCGGCCTCGCGGTGGACGGCGTGGGTGCCGGAGATGTGGCGGGACGCGCCGCTCCCGACGCCAGTGTGATCGAGGGCGCGGCGCGTGGCTGCGACCAGGCGAGGGTCGGAGGCGAGGCCGAGGTAGTCGTTGGAGCAGAAGCCGAGGACGTTTCGACCCTGGAGGTGGAGCTCGGGAGCCTGGGGTCCGGCGCTCCAATGGGGCTGGCGCAGGATGCCATCCTGCTCGAGCTGGAGCAGGGCGCGGTCGATGTGCTCGTGGAAGCTCACTTCTGCGGCTTTCTTGCGGGGTCCGGGGAAGTAGCGGTTAATGGACGCAGCCGCAACGCAGGGCGTGTTTCACGTGAAACGACGTCAATGGCGATGGCTTGTCATGCAATGCAATGCGCTGTTTCACGTGAAACCAGCGCGCCCCTCATCGCCCTGCTGGCCCTCATTGCCGCCTGCAACGGCTCGGCCCCCGAC
This sequence comes from Myxococcales bacterium, assembly GCA_028817855.1. Classification (GTDB taxonomy): domain Bacteria; phylum Myxococcota_A; class Polyangia; order Polyangiales; family JAFGIB01; genus JAOUOP01. The sequence goes on along the minus strand of JAPPOT010000282.1, from coordinate 8,650 downwards.
GGAGCCGGCGGCCGGAAGCTCTCCGGAGTGGAGCCGTCGACGCCGATGGCGCCTGGCCCGTTTCTCCATCAGGCCGATGGGCGCACTCTCGGTGCGCAGCTGCGCACAGCCGCGGTGCATGCCGATCCAAGCACGCGGCTCGCGGCGGTCCGGGCCCTCGCACGACTCCGTAGTGATGCTGCGGCTGCGCTCTTGACGAGCGCGCTGCTGGATCACTCGGGCGCCGTACGGATCGCGGCTGCTCACGGTCTCGCGGCCCAGCAGCGATTCGCCCCTGCGACGCGCCGCACCGCCCTGGCTGGGGCAGTGGCTGCGGAGCCCGACGCGCACGTTCGCGGCAGCCTGCTCGAGCAGCTCGCTCGCGTTCCGGGGGCCGCGGATCCGGAGCACCTGCGCCGCGCCCTCGACAGCCCGGAGCCGGGGGAGCAGGCCGGGGCCTGTCGCGCCCACGCTGTGTCCTTGCGCGCGGGCCGCGGGCTGTCGGACAGCACCGCCCTTCACCTGCTCCAGTTGGCCGAGTCCGGGCCGGACGCCCGGCGCCGAGACTGCCTCGATGCCCTCGCGGAGCTCCGCAGCCGCGGTCGAGGACCGGAGCGCCCCGCCATGGCCGAGCGCCTCGGACGCCTTGCGCAGGACCCGGACGCTCGCCTGCGCCGTTCCGCCATCCGCGCGCTCGGGCACTTTGGCGGGCCCAGCTCGGTGGAGCTCCTGGTCACCGCCGCCGTGGAAGGCAGCCCGATCGAGGCCCCGGAGGCGCTGCGCGCCCTGCATTCCCTGCGTCGGCCCGCGGCCCTGCTCCGAGTGCTTGCGCGCCTTCAGGACCAGCTCCAGCAGCGCCCGATGCGGCTCGCCAGCCCTCGCCTCGCCGCTTTGCTGCTGGCCCACGAGCTGCTCGTGGATCATCGCGAGCACCCGGTCGTTCGCGCGCGTTTCGAGTCGGATGCCGTTCGCTGGCCCGCCCGCGGTGCCGATCCCGCGCGTGTGGCCTTGGCGCGCGCCCAGGCGGACTGCGCGGCTGCAGAGCTGCAGGATCATGTGCGCAAGTGGCCCTCCCGGGTGGAGCGCTGCGGGATCGGGCACGCGCCTGAGTGGTTCAGGCAGAGCGCGGCAGCCCGCGTGTTGGCACGGGTCGGGGGTTCCGATGATGTACGCGCGGCCTACCTCGGACGGCTGATGAAGAGCCCGGCTCCCGAGGTGCGGGCCGCCGCCCTCACTGCGTCCGCCTCCCTTCCGCCCGCCCTGGCCGCGCAGATCCTGGTACCTGCCCTGGAGGCCGCGGATCCGGAGGTCATGGCCGCCGCCCTGCGCACCGTCGCCCTATCGGGCGCCGCGCTTCAGGATGAGGCGGCGCTTGGCCCCGCGATCGAACGTGCGGCGGCGTCTGCCGCCGCCCACCCCGCGAGCGCCGTCGCGTGGCTGGGAGCGGTGCGCGCCCTGGGCCTCAGGAGCCTGTCCCCGACCGTCGAGAAGCTGGCCGCCACGGCTCCGCGCGGCGTGTGGGAAGTCGGCGCCGGGCTCCTGTCCGAGTGGAAGCGCCCCACCCCGCCCGGGCCGCGGGTCGTTGCCAGGCCTCTCGAGGCGGCCCGATTCCCCAGCCAGGACGCGAGGTTTCACGTGCAACTGCACACCACGGCCGGCATCGTCGAGATCGCGCTCGACACCGAGCGTGCCCCGGTCGCGGCCCTTCAGTTGGTTCGCCAGGCCCGCGGCGGACAGCTGGACGGCACCCCCGTCGCCCGCCTGGTTCCCGGCGTGCTGGTGGGGCTCGGCCGCGAGGCCGGCACGACCCTGCGCCACGAAGATGCGCCAGGGCCGATCGAGCGCGGCAGCGTGCTGGTCGAGGACCTCGGCCGTGACGCCCTCACCGGCCGGCTGATGTTTACGCTGGGTCGTGAGCCGGCCTTCGACGGCCGCTTCACCCGGGTTGGGAATGTGACCCGCGGGATGGAAGTGCTGGAGTCCATCCACGCGCTCGACCGGGTCAAGGAAGCGCGGGTGGTGGTCGGCCCACCGGGCGAAGCCCCGTCTCAGAAGGAGATGCCGCGACGCACCGGGTTGCCGTAGCCCGCTTCCACCGTCTCGATCGCGGCCTCCATCGCCGCGTCTCGGCTGTCCGGCATCACGATCCGCACCTGCACGATCAGATCGCCGGTCTGCCCGCCGCGCCGCACGCCCTTGCCGCGCAGGCGCAGCTTGGCACCGCTGCTGATGCCGGCGGGCACCGTCAGGCTGACGGTGCCGTCGGGCGTCGGCACATCGACCTTCGCGCCGCGGTAGGCCTCGCCGACCGTGATTGGGAGCGACAGCAACAGGTCATCTCCCTGCCGTTCGAAGTGCGGGTGATCGTTCACGTGCACCCGGAGCACCACGTCGCCGCCGCCGGGGGCCTGTCCGCGTAGCCGAATCTTGCCTCCGTCGCTCACCCCAGCGGGGATGCGCACCTTCATCGTCTTCGGGCCCGCGCCGGGCATGCCCATCGTGAGCTCGGTCTCGAGCCCACGCACGGCATCCACGAACTCGATCGTGAGGTCCGACATCACGTCGCGCGCGGCGCTGCGGCCGCGCCCGAAGACCGAGTCGGCGCCGCCGAACATGTCCCCCAGGTTCTGCGCGAAGCCGCCGCCGGCCCCGCGCCCGCCGAGTCCCATCTGGCTCAGCAGGTCCTCGAGGTTGCCCGCGAACCCCTGAGGGCCTCCCGCCCCTGCGCCCGCGCCCGCATAGGCGCGATATGCATCAGGATTGAAACCTTCGCGAAGTCCGACTTCTCCAAATTCATCGTAAAGTTTCCGTTTTTCCGAATCGAGCAAGACCTGGCTCGCGTAGGCCGCCTCCTTGAACCGCTCCTCTGCCTCGGCGTCGTCCGGATTGCGGTCCGGGTGGTACTTGCGTGCCAGCTCGCGGTAGGCCGCCCGGATTTCCTTGTCGTCGGCGGTTCGCGCCACGCCCAGCACTTCGTAGAGGTCCCGCTTCGTCATCGCTCCCTCCGATTAGGATAACCACGAATTGCGCTGCGGGAATCCGTGCGACTGCGGCATGCTTCGGGCGCTCGAACGCAGGCGAGCTGCAATCGAGCACGCGCGCATGAACGACAAGAAGCCCAAGAGCAACCTGGCGCTGCGCCTGATGACGGCCGGCGTCTGGGCGCCATTCATCCTCTACATGCTCTACTGGGCGCCGGGCTGGGTCTTCCCGCTCGTGGCGGGCACCGTCGGTGTGCTCGGTGCCTGGGAGCTGTTCGGCATGATCGCGCCCGAGCACCGCCACCAGCGCCTGTGGGGCACGCTCGCCGCCGGTGCGGTCTACGTGCTGGTCGGTGTGCTGGAAGACCCGCGCTGGTTCGCGCTCGGCGCCATCGCGCTGACGTGCGGCGGCATGTTGATCTCGCTCGCGCGCCCGCAACCGTTGGAGAGCGCAGCGATGCGCATGGGCTGGACCGTCGCGGGCCCCTTCTACGTGGGTGCGCTCTTCGCCGCGCTCATCCTGCTGTTCAAGCAGCCGCAGTACGGAGGCAGCTGGGTGTTGCTCGCGTTGTTGTGCGGCTTCATCAGCGACACGGCCGGCTACTTCGTCGGACGCGCTTGGGGCAAGCACAAGCTCAACGCGATCATCTCGCCGAAGAAGACGATCGAGGGTTCGATGGGTGGGCTCGCCGGCGGCGTGGTGAGCGGCCTGCTCGCGCACTTCTGGTTCCTGCCGACGCTGCCGCTGCTCGACGCCGTGCTGCTGTCGTTGTTCGCAACGGGCGCCGGACAGGCTGGCGATCTCTGCGAGTCGTTGATCAAGCGAAGCGTCGGGGTCAAGGACAGCGGTACCATCCTGCCGGGGCACGGCGGCGTGATGGATCGCAGCGATGCGATGCTCTTCAGCGGCGCCGCGATCTGGATCTACGTCGCGCTGCTCGCGGGCTGAGCGCGAGGGAGGCCACATGGGCGAGTCGAAGGTCGAGCTGATCCGCGAAGGCGCAGTGGCGCAGCTGCGCTTCGAGAATCCGCCGCGACACACGCTGACGTCGGAGATGGTGCTGCAGATGAGCTCGCAGATCGCGGAGCTCGGGGGCGACTCCGCGGTGCGCGTGGTGGTGCTGCGTAGCGCCACGCCCGGCGTCTTTATCACCCATTACGAGGTCGGCGAGCTGTCCGGCATCGCCGAGGGACGGCGCGCGGTCGACCCGACGCAGACGGGGGACACCGGCGGCGAGAGCCCGAGGCTGCACCCGATGCACGAGCTCATCTTGCAGCTCGAGGCGCTCGATGCGGTGACGGTCGCGGCGATGGATGGCCTGGCCATGGGCGGGGGCCTGGAGCTCGCCCTGGGCTGCGACTTCCGCGTCATGCGCGATGGCCAGCACGTGGTGGCCCTGCCGGAGACCGGCGTCGGCATCATCCCCGGCGCGGGCGGCACGCAGCGCCTCGCGCGCATGCTCGGCACGGCGCGCGCGCTCGATCTGATCCTGCACGGCGAGATGCTCCCGCCCCGGCGGGCGCTGGAGCTGGGTATCCTGAGCCGCGTATATCCGGCCGAGCGCTTCGACGCCGAGCTCAGCGCCTTCGTGACCAACCTGGCGGAGCGCGCACCGATCGCGCTGGTGCAGGCCAAGCGCGCGATTCGCCAGGGCGTCGAGCTTCCGCTGCGCGAGGGCCTCGCGCTCGAGCAGGCAGCCTTCGGTCGCACCATGGCGAGCGAGGATGCGCGCGCGGCGATGAAGGCCTACCTCAAGGGCGAGCGGTATACCTTCAAAGGTGAGTAGGTGGTGCGCGGGTCGACGGGATCGTCGAGCAGCGGTGCTGCTATCCGTGGTCCAGTCTTGCAGTCTCGGGGGCGGACTCAGGGCTGTTGTTGGGCGAGCTCGCTCATGCGGTCGCAGTATCTGCGTACCTGCTTCATCGGGCGCCCGGTGTGCATGGCGAGCTGACAGGCCAGCTGTTGCGTGGCGTAGCTGTTGCGATGGGCGTCGGCGAGCGCCGATGCAGTCTCGTAGGCCGTCTTGAAGTCGCCTTCATCGCTCGCGCGTCGCGCGTCGGCAAAGCGCGCGCGGTCGGCCTCGGGAAGCGCGGAGACATCCCACTCGGGGCCATCGGGCGGAGTCGTTTGCTCAACCGCCGCCTCTCGCTCGAGTTGTTGTACAGCGCGATCGATCTCGTGGTGGGCCAGCTCGAGGCGCCGGACGTACTCGGCCCGCTCCGCCATCACCCAGCCAGCCTGGGGGTTGCTCTGCACGAAACTGGAGAGGCTCGCGATCAGCTCGCGCACGTCGCGCGTCTCCTTGGGCTCCGCGCGGAATTGGAGCACCTTGCGCATCAGCGTGAGATTGCCGTCCGCGAAGATGCGCATGCGATTGCTGTAGCCCGGGCACATCATCGCGACCGGCGAGCTCACGTGCATCGCACCCAGGGTGTGGCCGATCTCGTGCAGCAGGATCGCCATCTCCTTGTGGCGCTTGCGTCCGCGGTAGAGGTCGCGCTGGTCCTCGTCGTCGAGCGTGTCGAGCTGGCCGATTAGCTGGCGCTCGTGGTGGTCGTCCATGTCGCGCATCACCAGGTGCTTGCCGAGGACGCGTGCCATGCCCAGCTCGGTGAAGCTGTTGCTCGCGCGCGGCATCGAGCCGACCAGGCCCAGCACCCACTCCGCGTCGCGCCCCTCATCGTGTTTCACCAGCTCGTCGAGCTGTGCCGAGAGATCCTGCAAGGGCGCGCGCCGCTCCCAGGGCTCGACCGACAGCACCTCGAGCTCGATCCCGAGGCTCTCCTTGAGCACGGCGTTGGCGCGCTCGATCTGGTCCTCGATGCGCATCCGCCACTCGGCGTTGCGTTGCCGGTAGGCCGGACCGACGTGCACGCGCACCGGCATTGGCGTGAAGGCCCGCCAGCTGCGCTGCCGCGGCGCCGCGTCCACCGCGCGCATGCGCTGGGCCGCCCGCTCCTGGTAGGCGCGGCGCTGGGCGTAGGGCGACGGCTTGTACCCGCCGCAGGCCGAGAGCAACAACAGCACTACCAGCAGGGCGATCCCCGGCGTCGGCCTCCCCATGGCACTCAGACTAGAGCCGATCGCTGGATGGCTTCCAGTACGCTGGCGCCGCGCCCGGGCGGTTCGTACGGTGAAGACGAGCCGCCCAGGCGCCAACGACAGCAACCCCCCTCGGGCGGCGCATGGGGTTAGCCGCCCGTAGCTCAGACACGCACCGATCGTTTGGGAGAGTCACCGGTACGCGCCCTGGAGAGCCTTCCCCCCTGATTGGAGCAAAGGCCGTGCCAGCAACTCACCAGGTTGTTTGCCGGAAGAAAGCCAACGGAAGTGGCCTGATCGCGCCACTTATGACGGTCGGACCGACCGTCGGAGCGCGGAACCGGCACACCCCTCCGTCTCAGCACGTCCCACCTGTCCCACGCAACTGTGACGATCGCTAGTCATTCTGGGCCGGCCAATTGTACTTGCCCCTACCCGGCGCCTCGGCATCGGTTCGGGCAGGGGCAAGTTGGCCGGCTGCCTAGAGCACGCAGCGCCAGATGTCCGCGAAGATCTCCTGACACGTCAGGGCACCCGGACAGCTGTCGCTGGCGCTGCCGCACTCGACTCGGCACAGGCCGCTGGTCTCGCCCTGGGCGACGTAGCAGGTGTGGTCGCCGTCCGTCAGCTCCGCGCAGTCCGCGGTCGCGGCGCAGACCCGACTGCAGTGACCGTCGCCCGGGCCGAAGTCGTAGCACCCCAGCCCCTTGTTGCAGTCGGCGTTGGTCGCACACACCGCCAGCTGCTCGCCGGCCCCTCCGGTGGCGTCGCCATCGCCGGTGGCATCGCCGTCGCCCGTGTCGCCATCGCCGGTGGCACCGCCGTCCGCCATCGGCAGCATGCCGGCGTCCGACGTGGCCATCATCCCCGCGTCCAGGTTCGGCGGCGTGTCGCCGTCGCCGGTGGGCATGAGCGGCGGCATCGTCGGAGGCATCATCGTGTCGCCGCCCGGCATCGGGGTCTCGCCTCCCGGAGTGCCGGGCGCGCCCGGCATCATGTTGCGCATGTCGGCTGCGGCCTGCTGGATCTCGGGCCGGCAGTCGCAGCCGGTCAGGGTCATGTCTGCCTGGCACTGGCTGAGCCCGTTGGGTGACGCGCCGTCATCGCACAAGCACTCGAAGACGTCGTTCACCGCGGAGCCGGCCGGACACCCCAGCGGCTCGCTGCCGCCATCGTCCGTGCTGCAGCCGAGCGCGCCGAGCGCGAGGCCAAATATCAACGAGCACCACGAGTTACACCACGTCATCCCATCCTCCATCCCGGGTCGGCCGCCTCGCGATGCCGACGCACCCCGGCACACTGTGACGAAGCCTACCCACCCTTGGCAAGCCCCGAGCGCCGCTACTGACTCGGGAGGCGACTGCCTCCCATCCCAGCTCTGGGCCGTCTTTCGGGCGGGCATTCCCAGTTTTTCGGGGGCCGCGCTACCATTCTCGGGCCGTGTTGCGCGCCCATCTTGGATCGCTGCTGATTCCGCTGCTGAGCATCGCGCTGGCTCCGCCCGCTGCGGCTGACCCTCCAGGCGGCGGGCGCACCTGGGTCGAGCACCGCGTGCTGCCGGGCGAGCGGCTGTCGGAGATCGCGGCGCGCTACGCCGTCGACGAGGAGGCCATCCTGCGCGACAACGGCCTGCCGCGCCGCAGCCTGCGGGCCGGCGGCACCCTGCGCGTGCACGCCGTGCGCGTGCCGGCGCCGCGCAAGCGCATCGAGTACATCGTTCGCTTCGGTGACAACTGGACCAGCATCGCCGAGCGCCACGGCGTCACGCGCCAGGCTCTGCGGCGCTGGAACCCGGAGCAGCCGCGCAGCTTCGCCGCGGGTGCGCGCCTGACGATCTGGGTCGATGGGGACTACGCGCCGCCGCCGCCGACCGGTCTGGGCCTGGACCGCGAGGCCACCGGGCTGTCGCTGCAGCCCGTGGCCATGGGCGGCGAGAGCGCCGGGCAGCCGACCCGGGGGCGCCTGATCAAGGGCGTGCAGCTGCCGGACAACGGCTCGCTCTACACCATCCGCCGCCCCGCCTTCGCCTTTGGCTCGAGCCATGCCGTGCTCAACCTGCAGCTCGGCATCGCGAAGTTCCGGCAGCGCGCCGGATATCTTGGCCCCCTGGTGGTCAGCGACATGAGCCTCTACCGGGGTGGCCGTTACGCGCGGCACGAGTCCCATCAGAGCGGCCGCGACGTCGATCTCTGGTTGCCGCTGCGTGCCGAGGTGCTGGTCGAGCGCGGCGTGAACAGCGATGCGCGGCCGCAGGACTTCCGCCAGCTGGCGGCGGCGCGCCCGGGCGACATCGATTGGAAGGCCAGCTGGGAGCTCGTCAAGGCACTGCTGCGCACGGGTGAGGTCCAGTACATCTTCATCTCGCGCGCACGCCAGCGGCACCTCTACCGCGCGGCCCGTGCCGACGGTCTGAGCGTTCAAGAGGTCGGCGAGATCATCCAGTATCCGCGCCGCGCCCAGACCGCCGTGGTGCGCCACTCGCCGGGCCACGACAAGCACATGCACGTCCGCTTCCGCTGCGCGGACTGGGAACGCCGCTGTCGTTGACGTCGGGCCTAGGGCCCCACCCAGCGGGGGGGGGGCGGCCCGCGGCCCCCGGGGGGGGGCGCGGGCCGGCGGGCGGGCGGCCGGCCGGCGCGCGCCGAGG
>JAPPOT010000836.1 GCA_028817855.1 Myxococcales bacterium | reverse complement strand
GCGAGCTCGATCGCATCGCCGAGCAGCTCGACGCGCTCGCCGCCCGCCGCGACGCGGGGCCAGCAGGGAGCCGAGCCCGGCCTCGCCCTCGGTCGTGGGCTCGGGCGCGGGCGCTTGCTGGGCGAGCGCCGGGCCGGTGACGGCGATCAGCAACGCGAGCGACAGGCGGGCGCGGGGCACGGTGAGGATGGAACCACGTTGCGGATCGGGAGGCCAGCCTCGAGCTTGGCGGTCCTTGCAAGGGTTGAACGTGCTCCACGCGGCGCCGTGCCAAGGGCCGCTGACCAGGAACACGACCAGGATGTCGAGGTGCTAGCGCGGTAGCGCCGCGCGGTTGCCGCCCAGGCTGATGTAGACGCGGTCGCGGAACCAGGTCGACAGGGAGACAGCGCCGCCAGAGCTCGGTCACGGATTGCGGAGTACGGACGCCGGAAGTTGGTCATCAGGTCGTAGCCGAGGATGCGTGCGCGGCCGATGGCGATGTCGGAGTAACCCGAGAAGTCGCAGAGGATCTCCCGGCAGCTGGTGTAGAGTGCGCGGCCAAATGGCCATCGAGACCAGCAGCCCCGGCCACACGCGCTTTGCGCTCGCCATCTGCGCGGTCGCGTACCTCTACGTCTTCCCCTACCAGTCCAACCTCAACAACCCGAACGAGAACGTCCGCCTCTACATGACAGCGGCGATCGTCGAGGAGGGCCGCTACGAGATCGACACCATGCGCGAGCGCTGGGGCTGGGTGAACGACGCCGCCAAGGTCGGCCGCCACCTCTACAGCGTCAAGGCGCCGGGCACGAGCCTGCTGGGCGTGCCCGCCTACGCGGGCTATTACGGCATCACGCGCGCCTTCGATCTGGAGCTGGACCGGACGCTGGCGCTGTGGCTGTGTCGCGTCACCGCCACGATCGCGCCGATGCTGCTGTGGCTCTACCTGCTGCACGGCTGGCTGACGCGGCAGGGCTTCTCGGCGCCGCTGCGCGATGCGACCTTCTTCTCGATCGCGCTGGGCTCGCTGCTCTACGGCTACGGGATGCTGTTCGTGAGCCACGCGCTCAGCGCCGCGGTGGCCTTCTCCGCGTTCACCATCCTGCACGACGCGCGCGGACGGCAGGACCCGACGCCACACGGGCGCATCTTCCTGGCGGGATTGTGGGCCGCGGCGGTCACGCTCTTCGAGTACCCGGGACTGATCGCGTCGGTCGCGCTGACGCTGTACGCGGTCCACGTGCTGTGGTCGCGCGGCGGCCTGCGCTCGATCGGCGCCTACGCCGCCGGCGGCGCGATCCCGACGCTGCTGATGATGCACTTCCAGTGGCGCGCCTACGGCAGCCCGTTCACGCCGGGGCACCTCTTCGTCGAGACCAAGGCCCTGCGCGAGGCCCACCACGAGGGCTTCTACGGCGCGATCGGACCGAGCGAGGAGGCCCTGCACGGGCTGCTCATCGATCTGGGCGCGGGGCTGTTCCCGCTGACACCGCTCCTGTGGTTCGCCATGTTCGGCTTCATCGACTTGCTGCGCACGCGCGAGCGACGCCTCGACGGGGTCTACGCGCTGGCGCTGGTGGTGTTGACCGTGCTCGGCATCGCCTCGATGAACAACTGGCGCGGCGGCTGGACGATCGGCCCGCGCTACCTGGCCCTGTGCGTGCCCTTCTTGGCGTGGGTCTCCCTGGTCGGGCTCGAGCGCATCGCCGAGCGCGCCGAGAGCCACGCCATCGCCCTGGCGGTGGGCACGACTGCGGTCGGCGTGCTCGCCTCTGGCCTGCCCTCGGCCTATTACCCGCACCTGCCGACGGAGATCACGCGCCCGCTGCCCGAGCTGATGAGCGTGCTGATCGCCCACGACTTCGCGCCGCGCAATGCCGGCAACCTGGTGGGCGCCTACGGCTCCGCGTCGATGGCGCCGCTGCTCTTCGTCGGCGTGACCGCGATCGCCTTCTGCCTGCGCGCGATCGAGCTTCCGCGCCGGCGCGCGATGCTCGGCGGCGCGGCGTTGATCGTGGCCTTGGCC
>JAPPOT010000764.1 GCA_028817855.1 Myxococcales bacterium | reverse complement strand
GGGGCGGAGGGCTCGAGCTCAGATCGCTGGTGCCGAACGTCAGGGTGTCGGCGCTGGCCTGGGGAGGCGCAGACTCGGGCGCCACCGGCGCCGGTATCGGCACCGGCTCGGGAGCGGCCGCCCGGCGTGAGACACGCTGCGCGCCGGGACGCTTTGACGGTCGCCGCGAGGGTCGTGCCGACGGCTGCCGGGACTGGGGCGCAAGCTGGGCGTCGGCGCGATCGATCCGCACCTTGCCGCCGATCGCGCGCAGGGCATCGCAGACCTGCCGCGCCTCCTCCGGCGTGGCCCCGTGCTTGACCACGCGCGGCAGCCGCGCGATGAGCGCCTGCGCCCGATCGAGGGGGATGCCGAAGACGCGGGCCAGACCCTGGTCGGGCGACTCACCGTCGCCGCCATCCAGCTGCTCGAGCCAGACGTTGTACTCGCCGCCGGGCATCTACGCCCTCACCCCCATCGCCTCGAGCTCGCGCCGCGCCATGCCGCCGCAGGCGTGGTCGGGGAAGCGCCGCACGATGCGCTCGAGCGTGTCGCGGTGTTGTTTGGGCGTGCCGAAACGTTGCTGCACCTCGGCGGCGGCCCACAGCGCCCGCGGCATCACCGCGCTCTTTGGGTACAGCTGCATCAGCTCGGACACGGCCTGGATGGTCGGCTCGGCATCGTCCATGCGCTTGGCGGCCCCGACGACGCGAAAGAGCTCCTGATCCGTGAGTCCGTAGTCCGGCATCGCCCCGCGCAGCTGACGGAAGAGGTCGGCGAGCGGCTCGTCAGCCTGGCGACGGCCGTAGTCGTCGATCAGGAAGCCGACGCTGTAGTCGAGCGCCTCTAGATCCTTCAGCTGGACACCGATCATGAAGAGCGCCTCGCGCGCGCCCCGGTGCGTGGGCTTGTCCGCGATCAAGCGCACCAGCCGCTCCTTGGCCGCCACGTCCTGACCGCGGTCGCGATACTCCATCGCCTGCAGATACAGCGGGTCCTCGCTGAAGACCTCGAGCCCATCCGCCGCCACGCGCTCGCCAAGCTCGTCGAGTTGCATGTCCACACCCGAGAAGCGCAGCATGGCAGCCACCGCCGCACCGAAGAGGAAACCTCCCACGTGCGCGGAGAACGCGATGCCCGCCCCATCGCCAGACACCTCGACCATCATCCACAGCGCCTGCTCGGCCACCCAGAAGAGGAGCACCAACCACGCGCTCGCATTGAAGGTGCCCCATCGCGGCATCAGGAAGAGCCAGTAGAGGTAGAAGATCTTCACCTTCGTCTTGCTGAAGCACACCATGAAGGCGCCCATTGCGCCCGCGACGGCTCCGGACGCGCCCACGAGCGGTATCTCCGAGTCGGGGTGGAGCGCCGTGTAGGTGAGCGCAGCGATAATGCCAGCGATCAGGTAAAAGCTGGTGAACTGCCAGCGCCCCCAGCGATCCTCCAGGTTGCAGCCGACCAGATAGAGGAACCACATGTTGCCCACCAGGTGCAGCCAACCACCGTGCGCGAACATGGAGCTGAGTAGGCTCGCCAGCCCATCGAGAGCCGGACGGTAGCCGAAGCGCATCACCGGAGCGGAGAGCACCAGCGCATCGAGCTCGCCCTGGAGCTCTTCGCGCCGCACTATGCGCGGATCGTCGTCATCGCCCAGCTCGCCGGCGTCGAACTCCTGCTGCGCTTGATGCCGGAAGTGCCACTCGTTGAGCTCGACGGCGGTGTCCAGCTCGGGCTCGCCGAAGATCGACGGCGGCGGTGCGAAGTCATCGCCTATGCCGCGCCCGCGGCGGCGCGCGTGGGGGCGCTTCTCGGACTGCTCGGACTGGGCCTCCTCGGCCAGGGCCGCGGCGCGCTCGCTGACGACCTCGTCGCGCAGGTCGCGCATCTCGCGCTCGATCGCGATCCCACGCTCCTCGAGCTCTGGCATGGCGACACACGAATGGACCTGCAGGGCCACGCAGACCGCGAGGATCGCGATGCTCACCCACGGCATGCGCCGTACGGTGCGGTCCTCGTGGCTGACAGGCAGCAGTAGCACGAGGTCAGTGTACCGCCGCCACCGACCGCAGCGCATGGTCCCGTGTCGGACCATGTGGGAGGCCAAGCGTGAGTGTTGCGGCGCTTACTCCAACCCGGCGATCGGGTCGTCGCCGCCGGCGATCAGGGAGTCCACCTCGGGGGCCCTCGGCTTGCGCGCCTTGCGCTTGCTGGCGCGCGCCTTCGGCTTGGCCTTGGCTTTCGGCTTCGGCTTGGCCGCCACCGCGGGCGCCGCCTGGGCTTCGGCTTCGGCCGCGGCCTCCTCCTCGGTCGGAAGCTGGGCCTGGCAGGCCGCCAGGGCCTCGTCGTGCTTGCCCTTGTCCTCGAGCGCGCCCGCGAGCTCGGCGCGTGCCCGCTCCAGCTCCGCCTGCTCGGTCGACAGCTGCGACTTCAACGCATCGAGCGTGCTGGCGTGGGCGCGATCACTGTCGGCGATCACCGCGCGTGCGGCGTTGAGCTTGACCTGCAGCGGACGCTGCACGCCGAAGTGGGTCACGGCCCCGAAGCCGGCGATCACCACCGAGCCGGCGGCCAGCAGCGGCCACATCCCTATGCCGCCGCCCTTGCCCATCGCCGCCGCGCCCGCGCGACGCTCGAGCAACTCGAGCTCACGCTGCAGGCGCAGCTTCTCGGACGCCAGGTCGTGCAGCTCGCGCACGTTGCCGCTCGCGCGGCTCTCGGCCTCGCTCAGGTTGGCGCGCAGCTCCTCGATCACCTTGTTGGACTGCGCCTGGGCCTGCTGGCCCGCGGGATCGGGGGCCACGAACGCGATGGCGAGCAATGCCAGCCAGGTCGCGCCCACCATGAAGACGAAGAGCTGCTCGCCCGGCGTCAGCACGATGGCCGAGGCCACACCCTGGGCGCGCGAGAGGTAGGCCAGCCCCAGCAACACCATCGGTGTGAGCCAGAGCGCGGCGCCGGTCAGTTTGAGCAGGCGACCACGCGCCTGAAGCAGGGCGCCGCCACCGAGCGCGAGCAGCAGCGCCGGCACCGCGAATGCGATGGTGTTGGTGCCCTCGACCGGGAGCTGGGCGCGCCCGCCGAGCAGCACCACCCCGCTCAACACCGCCAGCAGCGGCGCGAGCGAGAGGTAGGGCGCCCGCCGCACGCCGAGCACGAAGCCGCGCAGCGCGTAGATGCCGAGGCCGGAGGCGCCGATCGCGAACCCGGCGACCGTGATCGGCGCCAACCAATCCGCGCTCGCGGGCAACAGCTCCTCACGCACGAAGGCGGTCGCTTTCGCGGCCAGAGCCGGCTGTGTGAGCAGCAGAAGGTAGGCGACTCCGAAGCCGACGAGCGCGGAAGCGATCGCCGTCACGGTTGCCGACCGCCGCTCATCCTGAACCACGGGCATCAAACGCTGGGTCGGTTGCTGCATGGCCTCTCCCGGTGGGATCCAGTCCCCGGATCACGATCGCAACTGCGCAAAGGCGCGTAAACCACCCAATCATCCAGGGACAACGTTAGGGGGCGAGCAGCGTCTCGGCTAGAGACGGCGTCTCGGCTAGAGACTGAGGAAGTAGAGCGCCTGGCCGTCGATGAAGACGGTGTCGAGCATCTCGAAGCCGAAGAAGGCGGTGCCACTGCCGAAGGCCACGCGCCCTCCGCTGATCGCCGCGCCGCTGCTCACCGTGGCGTCGGTCTCGATCTCGTAGAGGGGCTCGCCGTCGCTGACGTCGAACGCGAGCATGCGCGTGGAGACCGGGACGAAACCGACACCACCGCCCGTCGTGATCGGTCCGGTCACGAGCCCGTCGAGCTCGCGCTCCCAGAGCACCGCGCCATCGGCAGGCGACAGCGCCACCAGGCGCGTGGTCTCGCCCTCCGTCTCGTGGCTCGCGACCAGCACGCGCTCGCCGTCGTAGGCGCCGTTGTTGAGGACGCCACCGAGCAAGCCTCCGGGCCCGACCTCCACCGACCAGACTTCTTCCCCGGTGTCGCGATCGAGCGCCCAGAAGACGCCAGACTTCTGCCCCGCGCCGACCAGCGCGCGTCTCACCCTCGATCTCGGCCTCGAAGAGGACCGGGTTGGTGCCGAAGTCATAGTCGGGGCCACCCTCCGGGTCGAAGGCCGTGAAGACGTTGAAGACGTCGCCCTCGTGCAACTGCGTGTTCCACAGCAGCTCGCCGGTGTGGAGGTCGGCGGCGAAGATCGCGTCGGAGCGATCGTTGGCCTCCTCGGTGTAGTTATTGCCCGTGGTCGCGAAGACCATCGCGGCGTCCAGGTCGACCGAGACGCTCGACCACACGCTCGCACCGTTGAAGGGAGGCTCGGCAGTGTCGTGGCGCCAGCGCTGCTCACCGGTCTCCCGATCGAAGGCGACCACGCCACCGATGAAGGTCGCATCCATCACGGCGGTCCCCTCCTCCACGGAGGAGTTGCCAAGCAGCACCAGGTCTCCGGCCACCACAGGCGACGACCACCCCACGGTCGCCGGGTGCGGATCGACCTCGGTCTCCCAGAGCTGCACGCCGGTCGCTGCGTCGAGCGCGTGGAGCGTGCCGAGCGCGGCCGAGACATAGAGCACGCCCCGGTCATGAGTCGGCGAGCTCGAGCCGAAGACCTCGCGATTCTCCCACACGATCTCGCCGCTCGGTGCGTCGACCAGGTAGGTCGCCGCCTGGGCCACCACGAAGAGATCGTCACCGACCAGCGCGGGTGTCCCGGTCACATAGCCGCGTGTCGTCAGCACGTAGCGTTCCTTCAGCTCGGCGGCGTTGCTCGCCGACAGGCGTGTCTCGAGCGGGTTCGCGAAGTGGGAGCGCACGCCGTTCGCCAGCGACGACCAGGCGGGCGCGTCAGCCTGATCGGAGGGCACGCGGGTGCCGGCGTCCGCGCCGACCTCCGTCGCGCTCCCTCCATCGGGCTCGACGGAGCGCTCCGATTCGTCCTCCATCGCAGCGGCTTCACGGTCGCTGTCGCAGGCAACGGACCAAAGGCTCAGCGCGAGCAGCGCGCCGAACAGGATGCCGCGGAAGGTGGATCGATGGCGTGGGTCCATGCAGGGGGGGGCGAGACGACAGTCCTCACACGACCCGCGCGGCGCTCAACCGCGAGGGTCCAGCCACGGTAGCAGACCCGCCAGCATAGAGAAGGCGAGCAGGCGGCCACCGCGGGGGGCCGCGGAGGCCTCGCCGCGCTCGGCCTGACGCGCGGCCTCCAGCGCACGCTCGCTGTCGTCCGGCCGGGGGTGCTCGATCGCCAGCACCTCGCCGGAGACGAAGGGCGCCTCGGCCGAGCCGAGCACCAGGGCCGCACCCGCGCGCAGGGCGCCCGGCCACAGCTCTCCCCCATCGAGCGGCCGACTACCACGCAGGGCCGTGCCCCAGGCGGCGTGCCCGGACTGCCAGCTGCCGGTGCTGCGCTCGCGCACACCCACGCACCGGCGGCCGAGCAGGTGGAACTCCGCGGCGCGCGTGAGCACCACCACGTGGGGCCCTTGCGGCCCCTTCTCCTCACCCCCAGTCATCGTTCACCACCTCCCACACTCCCACAGTGCACTTGTGGGACGTTTTGGGATGGCGATTTTTTCATCCCAATGCGGCCACGCGCGTCGCCGCAGGGGTCGCTTGGGGGCCGTCGCGCGCTCAGTTGTGCGCCACGGTGACGCCGTAGTCCTCCTGCTCGGTCTCCGCCTTGTCGGGAGCTGACAACATGGTGAGTACGAAGGCCACGTACGCCACGACGCCGCACATCGTGACGACGAAGAACTTCTTGGCAAGCGAGTCGGGATTGGAGTCTGCGAAGGCCATCGGGCCTACCTTTCGGTCGAATGGGCTCGCGCCCTTGTTCGACCGATCACATACGCGCAGCGCGGGGTGCACGCGTTGACCACGATCAAGCTCCCCATGGCAAGCGCGACGCGCGCGCTACTTGTAGATGTGGCGGCCCGTGTGCTCGACGAACTGCTTGATCATCCACGGCGTCTTCAGCATCCATTCGTGGACCTCGTCGCGCACCAGGCCGACGAGCAGCCCGTCGCCGATGTCGGCCATCACGCCGTAGGCGAGCAGCGTGCGTCGCCCCTTGTAGGGGCGCACCGTGTAGAAGCCGTAGGCCGCGCGCAGATCATGGGGCCGCTGCTGATCGATCGAGAAGGTGATGTCGCGGCGCGCCTCATCGATGCGGACGTCCAGGTAGTAGTGCTTCTCCATGAAGCCGGAGGCGCCCTGGCGCATGAAGACGGTGCGCTTGGTGGTGTCGTCGCGAACCAGCCGCGCCTCGAGCACCTGCGGCATCATGCGCGGGTAGTGGGGCGTGTCGAGCAGGGCCTGCCAGACGGTCTCGGGCGCCGCATCGATCACCTGCCAGCTGGAGCCGCCGAGCAGCTCCAGCGAACCCTGGCGGCGCTCAGCGGGACGCTGGACCAGCTCGCCCGCCTCGAGCTGAGCACGCTCGAGGGCCGTGAATCCCCGCTCACCCATGCCTGCGGCCGCGGGCAGTGCCCACCACACACACGCACAGGTCGCAGCCAGCACGGCTGCCATCTTAAGCCAAGAGCGCATTACAACTGTAAAGTTACGATACCCGAGTCCCGGGTCAAGGCGGGTTTCCCATCGAGCCGCCTGAAAAAGGCGCTAACCTTCCGCGCCGAAACGGTGCTCTCAGGAGTCTTCGACATGGCCCATGTAGGGACGATCCGCAATACCCTCTTCTTCACCAGCGCCCTGGTATGGGGCGCCTGCTCCACGCCCAAGGCCGAGCCCGCTGCGGCGGCCCCCGACAAGCCCACCGCGACCCCGGCGAGCGAGCCCGTCGCATCCGAGCCCGAGCCGCCCAAGCCGGAACCGAAGGTCGAGAAGAAGGAGCCCCCGCGGGACCCCGCCGACCGCCGCGCCCATCCGGCTTTGCGCGATCCGTCGCTGGCCAAGGAGACCGCGCCGGAGCGCTATACGGTGCTCTTCGCCACGACCAAGGGCGACGTGTTGATCGACATCCGTCGCAGCTGGGCGCCGCTCGGCGCGGACCGCTTCTACAACCTGGTAAAGATCGGCGCCTTCAACGACACCGCCTTCTTCCGCGTTGTCCAGGGCTTCATGGCGCAGATCGGCATCCCGGGCGATCCGGAGATCGCGCGCATCTGGCGCAACGCCAAGATCCCGGACGATCCGGTCACCCAGAGCAATCGCCGCGGCACCATCACCTTCGCCACCAGCGGCAAGGATGCCCGCGTCAATCAGGTCTTCATCAACTTCGTCGACAACGGACGACTGGACGCGATGGGCTTTGCGCCGATCGGCGTCGTGCGTGACATGCACGTGATGGATCAGATCCACTCGGGTTACGGCGAGAGCGCACCGGCGGGCCGCGGGCCGCGTCAGGCGCGGATCCAGCGCGAGGGCAACGCCTACCTGCGGGCGGAGTTTCCGGAGCTCGACTACGTGAAGCACGCGCGCGTCACCGAGGAGGTGCGCCAGCCTCCGAAGCCGAAGCCCTCGCAGTGAAACGGCGCCGCAGGTAGAGCAGCGCGACGAAGTCGTAGAGCGCGTGGGTGACGACCGGCGCGATCATCCCCCCGCTGTACTGCAGGAGCCACCCCAGGTAGGCACCCATGCACGTGGCGAGCACGAGGTAGCCGAACGTCACCGCGTGGGCGAGACCGAAGAGCAAGCTCGTGATCGCGAGGCCGAGGCCCACGCCCAGCCAATCCGCGAGCGCAACCTGGATCACGCCGCGAAAGAGCGCCTCTTCGCCGATGCCTGCAAGCAACGAGATCAGCAGCAGGTCGGGCGCGCCGCTCTCTGACAGCAGCGGCATGAAGTCGTCCAACAACAGCTGCCGAATGCGGACGAGCGGAGACCAGCGCGAGCCGATCGACAGCGCGAAGAGGCCCAGCATGGGCGCGGTCGCGAGCAACCCGATCAACAATGCCCCGCCGCTATCGGTTGCGCGGCGCGCGAAGGGCGGCGCGTCGACGAGCCAACCGAGTAGGTAGGCGAGCAACAGAAGCCCGCCTTCCACGAGCAGCGTGAGAACCAGGATTCGAAGCCGCACACCCACGCCGACGCGGGTCACGGTATCCCTTTGGGGACTTTTGTGAAATGGTTCGGGCTCTGGGTATGCTGGCGGCCGTGAGCCACCTCCTCAAGGGCCGGGGAGGGAACGGAGGGCAGAGGCTTGATGAAGCGACTCGTCGTGGTGGTTGGAATGGTGCTGGGACTGTGGAGTTGCTCGGGCGACGACGCGTCTCCGGTGGGGCAGTACGCCGAGCAGTGCGATCCCACGACCACCTGCGCAGATGGCCTTCAGTGCATCTTCAACATGTGCACCGCCAGCTGCACGACGCAGGAGGAATGCCGCGCCTGGAGCTCCACCGGCATCTGCATGGGCGGCACCTGCTTCGACAGCTGCGTCGACACCTTCAACTGCCCACCCGGCCTGGTCTGCAACATGGTCGCGAGCACCAGCGGCACCTGCCGCGTGCGTTGAGCCTGCATCCGCAGTCGTCGCCGTGAATCGCCTGCCGTCGCAAGAGCGGGTGCTCGGCCACTACTTGGCCGTCCAGCACCCTCCACTGCTGCCCGAGGTCGCCCTGTGGTTGGTGGCGGGGCACGTGGACCTGGAAGCGCGCTGTCAGGAGCTGCTGGAAGGTGGGCGGGCGCCGTACTGGGCCTTCTGCTGGGGCAGCGGGCAGGCCCTCGCGCGCCACTTGCTCGATCACCCGCAGCTGGTGGCCGGGCAACGCGTGGTCGACTTCGGCGCGGGCTCAGGAGTGGCGGGCATCGCTGCGGCCCGGGCGGGCGCCGCCACGGTCACCGCGGTGGACACGGACGACGCGGCGCGCCGCTTCGCGCGGCTGAACGCCGGGCTCAACGGCGTGTCGCTCGAGGTCACCGACACGTTGCCACTGGGCTGGGACGTGATGCTGGCGAGCGACGTGCTGTACGAGCCCGCGCTCGCGAACTGGCTGCAGGGGCACGCGCGCACGGGACGGACGCTGTATGTGAGCGACCCCTTGCGACCCGGCAACGCCCGGCTGGATGCCGAACCGCTCGCCTGGATCGACGACGCGCGGACATTCCCGGACGTGGACCCGCCCATGCACCGCGCGGCGCTGTACCGACTCGGTCCCATACGGGGCGAGTCTCCATGACCCAAGATTGGAGCGGCCGCGAATGGGGACGCCAATCTACGTGTACGGATCGGTGCACTTCGCGGTTTCCATGTGGGCGGAAATGTGATTGACGTGTCGGTGCTGGGAGGCGTGCGGATGAAGAAGCTGTTGGCCGTTGGTGCAATCACCTCGTTGCTCGCGATCGCGAACCTCGCGAGTGCGCAGGTGGAAACCCAGATCACCGACCTCAACGCGGAAGCGCTCGACGCCTATCAGAACCTGGATATCGATACGGCCACGGCCAAGCTCCAGGACGCCATCGGCCTGGCCGAGCAGAACGGCTACGTCGGTCCGGAGGTCGTGCAGTCGTACATGAACCTGGGCGTCGTCTACGCAGCGGGTGTCGGCGATCTCGACCAGGGATTGGCAGCGTTCCTCAACGCGATCTGCATGCAGCCGGACGCCCAGCTCGACCCGCTGCTGAGCACGCCGGACGTGCAGCAGGTGTTCATGCAAGCGCAGGCCGATGCCCAGGCTGGAGCGTGCCCGGGCGGCGTGCCCGCGGCAGCACCTGCCCCGGGCCCGACGGGCTACCCCGCGCAGCAACAGTACCCGCAGCAGCAATACCCCCAGCAACCCATGGGCGGTTCGCAGGCGCTCGACAACGAGTGCCCGCCCGGGATCAAGTGCGACCCCACGGGCGAGGGCGGCGACGACAGCCCGACCGACTTTGCGCGCTGGTTCATCAACGCCCAGGTGGTGATGGGCATGGCCCTGGTCCAGTCCGGCATGGAAGCCGACTCCCGTCCCGAGGACGCGGGGGAGGAGATCTTCATCCGCGAGCTGGTGACCGTCACCGATCCCGTCACTGGCATGGAAGTGCAAGAGGAACGCATCTTTTTCGATGACCGCAGCGCATGGGTGCCGGACGCCGACTCCTTCGACGACTTCGAGCAGGCCGACCTGGACATCCCCCGCGGCGTCACGCCGGTGTCGACCAAGTGCGCGGCCGACGGCCAGGAGAGCGGCCCGCTTACGCTGATCGACCTCTCCACCAACCAGTTCCAGTTCGACACGGATCAGCCCAGCCGCTACTGCGTGCGCGTCGAGACGCCGGGCGTCGTGACCGCGCTCGCGCTGCGCCTGAACCCGGGCTACTGGATCACGGACACCTTCGCCCTCTCCCTGCCCTTCCGCCTACAGTTCGATGCGGGCCAGGGCACGCTGTCGAACATGCTGATCGGGCTGCGTGGCGAGCTCATGTTCAGCAAGATGGAGGAGGCCACGGGCTTTCCCATCTCCTGGTTCTTCGGCGTCACCTACGGTCAGATCCAGGCCAAGCCACCGCCCAAGGATCCTGCGCGTCCGGCGCCCTACGTCATCTCCGGCCCCTTTGGCGGGCACACGGGCTTCAACTTCCGCTTCCGCATCCACCGCAACTTCGGCCTGGTGCTGGGGCCCGAGCTCGACGTGCAGTTCCCCGACTTCCTGATCAACGTCGACGTGGGTGGCGGCCTCGAAGCCGCTTTCTAGGTAGCCATACCAGAGCCCCGCACTAACCCTCCACCCAACCACCCGTGGGTGGAAGCGGGGCTCGGCCCGCCGTGCTTGTTGGCTCCGGTGTTTGCGACACCACCGGTGCCTTGTCGCACTCGCAGCGGCACCCAGCACGTCGCCTCAGGAACGCGCGCCTGTAGCCCCTACAGTGGGCGCAGAGGAGGAGCTTGGCGACGACGACCTCGCGCGACCCCTCCCACGGGTCGGGCGCGCCCTACGGTTGAAAAGCCGCTCCTGAGCGAACCTCGACGATTCCTGGTCAATGGTCTACCAGGTCAGCGGCGGGCTTGCTGTTGCGGCTCTTGGCCCCCTGCAGGGGTGCTCTGGCCGCAGCACCACATGCCGGGCTCCTGGTCACGCGGCGGGTAGCAGTGCCCCGAGCTCTCGCACTCGGTGATGTAGAGGGGGGTGCAGCGGTCCTTTCGCGCCACGCGCCGGACCGGAGCCCCGCCGTGGTAGTAATAGGCGATCGGACGGGGGTCCTCGATGCAGTAGGGGTCGAGCTCGGGCTGGCGCACGCGCTCCCCGGGCTTCGGCTGGGGGCGTGGCCCCTCCGGGAAGACCTCAGCCACCGGCTCGCCCTCGGCAGGGACCGGCACCTCGTCGACGGTCTGGACGGCGTCGCTGCGGCCGCAGGCCAGCAAGAGGCTGGAAAGTAGGAGCGTTCGACTCCACCCCATATGGGGATCTTAGCCCGCATCCCACGGGCGGTCATGTCTCCGCTTTTGGGGGCGCTCAGGGCCGGGGCGGAACGTAGCGTTCGCAGGCCAGCAGACGCTCGAAGTGCGCGAGATCGGGCCCGCCGCGGGCCTGCAGGGTCGCCGCCAGCGCGAGCGTCTCCCGCGCGCGCAACAGGCGCAGCACGGTCGACTCCTCCACCAGCGCGCCGCTGTAGCGCGCATCCACCACGCGCAGCCGCCGCTCGGCCTGGCTGAAGGCGCGCACCTCGGGCCAGGTGGAGAGGGCCTCCTCGATTCGCGGACCGGCATCGGCCAGCGTTCGCTCGAATGCAGGGTGATAGGCGTCGTCCAGCACCGGCCAACGCGAGAGCAGCGCGGCGGCGAGCGACTGGTAGGCAGCGTCGGAGGCGCGCTCCGCGGCGGCCAGCTCGCGGTCGAGCGCGGCGAGATCGCGGTCGAGGCCCTCCCAGCGGCGCCGCGTCTCCGCGAGCGTGCGCAGCTCGAGGGCATCGGCGAGGGCGTCGACCACCGCCCGCTCCTCCGGCAATACCGGCGGCAGCTCGAGGCGTGGCGCGCGGGCCGGTACGCGCGGCACCGCGTGCCGCAGGAAGCGCTCCGAGGTCGTGGTCGGCACGTCGATCGAACGCGACGCGATGCGTGCGCGGGCGTGGGCTTCGAGCAGACTGATCGCGCCATCGCCGTCCAGGTCGGCGCCGGCGAGAGGCTCTCCCTGCCGGTCGCGCGCCGCGAGAGCTTGCAGGAAATGCAGGCTGTAGCCCTGCTGCCGGCGCCGATCCGGATCGGGGTCGCAGCCACTGGTCTCGCGGTCGGACAGCCCAGCGAAGAGCCCGCAACGCGGCGCGGCCGCCGGCCCCTTCGACGGGTCAGCCGCGCGGAAGGCGAGCTCCGCGAAGCCACCGGAAAAGCAGCTGGTCACGACCGCGCGCAGGGGCCGCGGCGCCCGCTCGTGGAGGGCTGCAAGGGCGCGCGCGCTCAGCCCCCGTCCTCCCCAGAGCGCGACGTAGTTGTCGGCCGGCGCATCGCCACGCTCCCCGTGCGCCGCAACGTAGAGCAACAGGGGGTCGCCCCCTTCGCTCAATGCCCGCTCCAGGCTCGCCTCCACCGCCTCGAGCGTGGCAGCGGGCACCTCGAGGGTGCTCCGCCGGTAGCGGCTATCGCGCCCGGGACGTGGCTGGAAGATCTCCCCGAGCCGCACCCGCAGCGATGGCTGACGCGGGCGGTCGTCGGTCAGCTCGCGCACGCTCAGGCTCCCGGCACCACCGGCGAAGAGCAGCTCACCGGGCCCGCCCAGCACCTCGCGCGCGAGCAGCAGGTTCTGCTCCAGCGAGACCTCGGTGCTGCCCGGCAGGCTGCCTCCGCCGAACGCGAGGTACTGCAGCGGTCCGGTGGACGCGACCGGCGCGGCGGCCGCGGCAGGGGCCGGGACCGCGCGCGTGACTGATTCCGAAACCGAATCCGAAACCGGGACCGAATCCATGTCCGTGCCCAGGACCGGGCCTCCCGCCGCGCTGGTCCCGGTGCGGGCATCCCCGCACGCAATCGCGCAGACCAGCGGAAGAACCAGACACGCTGCACGAACGCTCACCACGCCAGCATAGCAATCCCATCCGGTCCCCACTGCCGCCCTGGACGGCCCTGGCCGCTGCGCGTTAGAACCGGCGCAGGAGGCGAGATGGGCGGGCGAGCTCTGGGAGTGCTCTCGGTTGCGCTGTGTGCGCTCGTGCTGGGCGCCTGCAGCGACGACAGTGGTGACGGCGGCGGCGGCATGGCCGGCGCCCCCGCAATGACCCCCGGCGTGGGGGAGCCCTGCGTCACCACGTGCCAACCGGGCTTCGTGTGCGAGCGCGCCGGCCCGTTCAGCGGTGTATGCAGTGCCGACTGCAACAGCGACGCGGCATGCGGCCTGCTGGTCTCCGGCTCGATCTGCGTCGGCGCGCCCTACTTCAAGTGCGGCGTCTCGTGCACGACGATCGACGACTGCCCCACCGGCACCGCCTGCGTCTCCCTCGCCAACCGCATGACCTGCACCGCGACGGGCCTACAGCAAACGCCCTAGTCGTAGCGGTAGACGATCCCGAGCGAGATGATCGTGAAGTTGGCGGTGTAGAGGCCGGCGTTGACGATGCGGTTGGGACGGGCCGCGGTCGCGATACCCGCACGCGCCTGCAGCGCTGCGACCGCATCGGCGTCGGAGGGGTCGGGCGCGTCCGGGTCCTCAAGCACCACGCCACCCTGGCGCACGCCGCCGGAGAAGGTGCCCCCGACACGCTGATCGAAGCCGCTCTGCGGGTCGTCCTCGTCCAGATCCTCCAGGTTCTCGTGGGGCGGCGGAGCGAGATCCAGTTCCTCCTGGAAGATCTGCCCGACGGCAGCGGTCAAATCTACGGAACCAATCCGCCACATCGCCCCGATACCGGCGCCGACTCGCGCCAGCGCAAAGCTGTCGACGTTGATGTAGCCGGGCTCGACGCCGCGCGACTCGTAGAAGAGCCCGGCCGAGAGCGCTAGCTGACGCGGCATCACCGCGTAGCTGCCCCCCAGGCGCACGGCGACCGAGTCCAGGGCATGACGTTCGATCGAGACCTGGCTCAGGTCCGCGAGCGGTACCGAGGCCGAGTCGCCGCCGCCGCCGACCTCGCGCGTGATCACCGTGACGGCCTCGCCCACGTCGACCTTGTTGGCCTTGGCCTGCTCGTTGAAGTTGTAGGTGGCATCGAGCTCGACGTCCCACAACTCCGTATCCATCGGATCACCCGGCCCCGGCTTGTCATCCTCGAAGCGAGGCAACTGACCCGAGTAGCGCGCGCCCAGGGTGAGCGCATAGGGTAAACCCACCTGGATGCGGTCGAGCTTAATCGGATCGTTCTCGAATGGGATCGGCCCCTCGTCCGCGTTCTGATGGAAGGTGTTGGTCTCGAAGCTGACCTTGCCCGGACCGTCAAACTGATCGACCCAGCGGAAAGCCGCCATCAAGTCGATCGCATCGGTCGGTTGTACGTAGACCGACGCGGTGATGGCCGGCAGGAAGAAGTCCTCCGCCTCCAGCTCGGCGAGCATGTCGTTAGACGGCTGGGTGCCCGCGACGGTGTTCTGAATCGCCCAGGTCTTGGCCCGGAGCATCGCGATCTGAATGTTCAGCCCGACGCTCAGCTCGGGCATCAGGCGATAGGCGAAGCCGAAGCTCGGCGCGAGGGCGAACTCCACCTGCTGCTTGATCATCTGATAGCGCGTCGGCGTCGGGAAGGCCTCGCCGTCCACGTCGATCGTCCCGTCGTCGCCGCCGTACTGCAGGCCGGCCACCACGGTCGGCGCCACGAAGCCGATGCCGAGCGCGAAATCGCCCAGCCGCGTCGCCCAGGCCATGTGCGGGATCGGTACCACCGGCGCCGAGTTGCAGACCTCCGGCAGCGGCGTGGTCGCGTAGGTGGCGCCGATCGTCGGATCGTCCGGGTCGTCGACCTCGAGCTGGTCACCGAACTCCGAGGTCCCGGCCTCGTAGACGCCCCAGCCGTAGAAGCCGTAGGGGTCGACGCACATGCTGTGGATCGGCGTGTCGATGTGGAGCATGACCTGCTCGCCCGAGAGCTCGGTCAGCCCGGCCGGGTTGTGCAGCAGGACCATGGGGTCCATGGGACGCGCGGCCACGGCCCCGCCGCGACCGACCGAGCGCGTGCCGCCGGGCAGCAGCTCGAGCCCACCGGCGGCGGCCGTGCCCGGCCACGCCGCGAGCAGGGCGAGCAGCACCAGGAATCTCTGTCTGTGCATCGTGCTGTTCCGACCCCTGGCCCGACCCACTCCCAGAACGCTAGCGACAGGTCACCGTCGGTACCGGTCGCTCGACCGCCGGCAACTCGGCGCGGACATCCGCGCAGTCCACGTCGTCGTCGAGCGAGCCGATCTTCACCATCCTGAAGGTCGCGTTGCTGGTCTGCTCCTGGTTCTGGTCGTCGTCGAGACGCACCAGATCCTCGTCCGTGCAGCGCTCACCGGTATCCCAGTCGTCCGAGCTGCAGGTGGCGTCCTGATCCCACTCGTCCGACGGCTGGATCAGGCAGCTGTGTACACGCCCCTCGGTGGACTCGTTGATCACGTTGCCGGAGAGCTCGGTGCAGGTGTCCACCTCGACCTCGAGGTGCGTGATGATGCGCGTCGCCACGCTCACGCAAGCAGCGCGCTCGGTGATGATCAGGTTGCCGCTGCCGTCGTCGCCCGGCCTTGCGGGGAGGTAGCTGTAGCCCGCGGCGGCGCTGCCATCATCGGGCGCCTCGCTCGGCAGCTTGGGCCACAAGGTCAGGCCCGGCTCACCGTCGCCATCGGTGTCGACCCAGGCCGGCACATCGCCGCCCTCGTCGTTGACGTAGCTCACCGTGTCCGTCCGGTTGAGGGGCCAGTCGGCGCTCTCCGGATCGTCACCGAGGTCGATGCCAACCACCGCGGCCTCGCTGGGCGTGTCGAACATGGCGCCGGGCAGCACGCCGGCCTCGACGATGTCCTTGGCGGGCTGCAGGTCGAGGGTGTCGAACAGATCATCAGGCACGTAGGATGAGTAGGTCTCGCCCGGACCAAAGAGCGGGCTGACGAAGTCGGGCGTGTTGTCCGCACCGCAGCCCTTCTTCTCGACCACGATCGTCTGGCCGTCGTAGGTGTACTTGTGGAGCTCCCAAACGCTGGCTTCCATGGCGCCGGGCTCGATGAAGTCCGTACCGGTGATGTCCAGGCCCTCCCAGCAGGTGTCCAGGTCCTGGCGCACCGCCCAGAAGCCCGAGAGGTCGCAGTAGCAGGCCTCGGCGTCGTCACCGGCGAAGGGCGCGAGACACTTGCAGGTGGGGCTGCCGTCCTCGACCACGCAGCCTGCGTTGGCCGAGCACTCGGCGGCATCATCTTCCGAGCAGGCCTCGCCCGCCTCTTCACAGGTGCGACCGTCGCCGGCGAAGCCGTCCTTGCACTCGCAGCTGAAGCCGCCGTCGCGGTTCACGCAGTCCGCGTTCTCGTCGCAGTCGTTGGCGTCGTCGTCGGCGCACTCGTCGATGTCGTCGCACGACTCGCCATCGCCCTCGAAGCCGTCTTCGCAAACGCAGTTGCCGGACGACCCATCGCACACGGCGTTGTCGTCGCACTTGCCACCGCAGGCGTCGTCGCCTGCGCCGCCGTCGCGCGTCGAGCTGTCGCCATCGCCACCGCTCTCGCCACTGCTGTCGTCATCGTCTCCGTCGCGGTTACCGCCGCTTTGGGAGGAGCCGCATCCCTGCAGCGGCCAGAGGAGCGCCACGAGTAGAACAAAACACCATTTTCTCAAGACCTTACCTCGCGCTGATCACCGACACCCGGTCGCGTTCCCCAAGACCGAAGCGATGCAATCATGCTCAAAAATTGACCGAAAGCACAAGAAGCACGCACTCGAATCCCTACGTGGTAAGCGCTTGCCCACACCCCATCTCGGTCACACCGGGCAGGAGTTTGCGCGGTTGTCCGACCGCGTGATGTGCTTGGCGCGACCGGCCGCGGCGTTGTGATGTCCGACTACCCCGAAACCGCGATCGTCGTCCCCTGTTACAACGAGGCCGCGCGCCTCGATGCCGACGCCTTCGTTCAGTTCGCTGCGGAGCACCCCTCGGTGCGCTTCGTGTTCGTCGACGACGGCAGCACCGACACCACCCGCGAGACGCTGCATGCGCTGAGCGACCGTCTTGGTCCCTGCGGGGAGGTCCTGTCCCTGGACGTGAACCAGGGCAAGGCCGAAGCCGTGCGCTGCGGCATGCTCCACGCGTTCGACCTGGATTGCAGCCGGGTGGGCTACTGGGACGCCGACCTGGCCACGCCCCTGACCGAGATCCCGCGCTTCGTGGAGATCCTGTCGACCCGCAGCGAGCGCTTCGTCGTCTTCGGCGCACGCGTGCAGCTCCTCGGTCGGCGCATCACGCGTCGCCGGGCGCGTCACTACCTGGGGCGGGTCTTCGCCACGGCCGCATCGATGCTGCTCGCGCTGCCCGTCTACGACACCCAGTGCGGTGCCAAGCTCTTTCGGGCCGAGCCACGGACGCGCGCGCTCTTCGAGGCGCCGTTCGTGGTCACGTGGACCTTCGACGTCGAGCTGATCGCGCGCCTGATCGCCGGCGAGCGGGAGCGCGGGGGCGGCGACGTGGGCGAGCTGATCTACGAGCTTCCCCTCGACGCATGGCGCGACGTCGAGGGCTCCAAAGTGCGCCCCCGAGACTTCCTTCGGGCGCTCTTCGAGCTGCTCCGAATTCGCAAACGTTACCTACGCTAAACCCGCGCCGCGGCCGCTTGCGGCCGTCCCGAATGCCGGATAAGTCGGGGAGCATGAACGGTGCCCAAGCCCTGATTCGCACGATGGTCGACGCCGGCTGCGACGTCTGCTTCACCAACCCCGGCACGTCCGAGATGCACTTCGTGGCCGCGCTCGACTCGGTGCCGCAGATGCGGCCGGTCCTGGCGCTCTTCGAAGGCGTGGTCACCGGCGCCGCCGACGGCTACGGACGCATGGCCGACCGCGCCGGCTCCACGCTGTTGCACCTGGGGCCGGGCCTGACCAACGGGCTGGCCAACGTGCACAACTCGCGCAAGGCGCGCGTGCCGATGCTGAACGTGGTCGGCGATCATGCGACCTACCACAAGCAATACGACGCGCCTCTGACATCGGACGTGGAGGGCCTGGCGGAACCGCTCTCACACTGGGTGCGCACCACCAAGAGCCCCACCCAGCTGGCGGCCGACGCAGCCGAGGCACTCGCGGTCGCCAACACCGCGCCTGGACAGATCTCGACGCTCATCCTGCCCGCCGACGTCTCGTGGAGCGAGGCCGGCGAGCCCGCCAAGCCGACGACGATTCCGGAACCGCCGAAGGTCGACGAGGACGTCCTCGTCGCGACCGGCGATGCGCTGATGCGCAAGGACAAGACGATCATCCTGATGAACGGCCGCGCCCTGCGCGCCGATGGGCTCGAGCTGGGCAGCCGGATCGCCAACACGGTGGGTGCGCGGCTGATGTGCGACACCTTCACCGGGCGGCTCGAGCGCGGCGCCGGTCGCGCGACGATCGAGCGCCTGCCATACTTCGCCGAGATGGCGATGGCCGAGCTCGAGGGCGTCAAGCACCTGGTGCTGGTCGGGGCCCAGGAGCCCGTCTCCTTCTTCGCCTACCCGGGCAAGCCCAGCTACCTGGTGCCGGAGGGGTGCGAGGTGCACGTGCTGGCGCGACCGGAGCAGGACCTGATCGATGCGCTCGAGCGCCTCGCCGACCGGGTCGGTGCGGCCGCAGACGCGGCGACGATTCAGGAGGCATCGCGCCCCGCGCCGCCGAGCGGCGCGCTCACCAGCAAGACGCTGGCAGAAGGGATCGGCCTGCACTTGCCGGAGGGCGCCATCGTCGCCGACGAGGGCAACACCGAGGGCTTCCTCGTGCCGGTCTTCGCCGCAGGCGCGCCGCCCCACGACTGGCTCTCCAACACGGGCGGCTCGATCGGCCTCGGTCTGCCGCTCGCGACCGGCGCCGCCGTCGCATGCCCCGACCGCAAGGTGGTCTGCGTCGAGGGCGACGGCAGCGCGATGTACACCATCCAGGCGCTCTGGACGCAGGTGCGCGAGAGCTTGAACGTGGTCAACGTAATCCTCGCCAACCGCTCCTACCGCATCCTCAACATCGAGCTGCAGCGCGTGGGCGCGGAGAACGCGGGCGAGCGTGCGCTGTCCATGCTCGACATCAGCAAGCCCGACATGGACTTCGTTGCGATGGCCACGGGCATGGGCATGCCCGCCGCGCGTGTCGACACCGCAGAGTCCTTTGCACAGGAGTTCGCGCGCGCCGTCGCCGAGCCTGGCCCCTTCCTGATCGAAGCCATGATGACGAGCTGAGCTCTCGAACCCACATCTTCCTATCAATCACTAGAGGCCCAAAGCCCCCACATCAGGGGCTCACAACCCCCAACAGGCTACCCTCTTCGCGTTCTGCACGCGCTGCTTCGACGCACTTTCCCGACGGCCCTTCCCTCGGCACGCTGCTTGCGTACGATAGAACACGTGGGACGGACTCTTGGATGTGCCTTGCTGGCTTTCGCGCTGGCGTGTGGTGGTGACATCGGCCAGAGCGGCGGACCGGACGGCGACTCGCCCGCCAGCGACCCCGGTAGCAATGACGTCGGCGACGGCGACGCGACCGGTGACGGCGCAGGTGACGGCGATGGCGACGGCACGATCGATAGCAGTGACGATCCGGACGCGCCCTACGTCGCATCGGACAGCGTGGCTCGGCGCCTTACACGCGCCGAGCTCGACAACGCCCTGCGCGATCTGCTCGGCGACACGGCGCGCGCCGCAACGACCTTGCTGCCCGAGGACCCTTTCTCGCCCTACGACAACGACTACACCGGGCAGGCCGCTTCAGGTGCGCTAATCGACTCGTTCTCGTCGCTGGCGGACGACGTGGCCGCGCGCATCGTGAGCGACCCGGACCTGCTGTCCGGCATGATGCCGTGCACGCCCAGCGGCCCCGGGGACAGCGCATGCTTCCGCCAGCTGGTCGAGCAGCTCACCCAGCGCGCCTTCCGGCGCCCGATGGAGACGAGCGAGCTCGACGTCTACATGGCTCTGCTCGACTTCGCGACCGAAGACAACCCGGACGTGGACAACGACTTCGACACGGCGGTGGAGCTGCTGCTGCGCGCCGTGATCATGGACCCCGAGTTCCTCTATCGCGTCGAGGCCGGCGAGCCCACGGACGATGACCGCATCTTCCAGCTCAACGACTACGAGATCGCGACACGCATGAGCTTCCTGCTCTGGGGCACGATCCCGGACGACGCCCTGTGGGCCGACGCCGAGGCGGGGCGCCTGACCGACGCGGAGGGCCGCCGGAGCGTGCTGACCCGCATGCGCGAGGACCCGCGCGCGCTCGAGCAGCTGCGCCGCTTCCACGCGATGTGGCTCGGCTACCGCGTGATCCCGCACAGCCCCGAGCTGACAGCCGCCTTCAACCGCGAGACGGGCGCGCTGATCGACCGCAGCGTGAGCGAGGGCAGCTACCTCGACCTCTTCACCAGCGACGAGACCTTCATCGACGACACCCTGGCCGCCCACTACGACCTGCCCGCACCGGGCACGGAGACGTGGGTGAGCTACGGCGACAGCGGGCGCGCGGGGCTGCTCTCCCACGGAAGCTTCCTGTCGGCCTTCGGCAAGTTCACCGACACCAGCCCCACCCAGCGCGGGATCCTGATCCGGACGCGACTGCTGTGTCAGGAGATCCCGCCGCCGCCGCCCGACGTGATGGCGGATCAGCCGCCGGGCGACGACGACGCGCTCTGCAAGTACGACCGCTACGAGCAGCACCGCAGCAGCCCCTCCTGCAACGGCTGCCACGGGCAGATGGACCCGATCGGCTTCGGGCTCGAGAACTACGACCTGGCCGGCCGCTTCCGCGAGCACGACGACGGTCTGCCCGACTGCACGATCGAGGGCCAGGGCGAGGTACCCCCCTATGGTAGCTTCAGCGGACCGGCCGAGCTGGCCCAGCTGCTGATCGACTCGGGAGAGCTCGAGCGCTGCGTCACCTCCCAGTTCTTCAGCTTCGCGGTGGGTCGCGAGCTCAAGGCCAACGAGGAGCAGGCCGTGGATGCCCTGACGGAGGACTTCGTCGGAGCGGGGACGGCCTTCGGCGAGCTGCTCGAGGCGTATGTCAGTAGCGAGGCCTTCGGCCTGCGCAAGGAGCCGGAGCTCTGAGATGGCCATGAAGCTCGACCGCAGAACCGTGCTCAAGGGCGCCGCCGGCGTCACCATTGGCCTGCCCGTGCTCGAGTGCATGCTCGATGACCACGGCGTCGCGCACGCCCAGTCCGGCGGCGCATTGCCGCAGCGCTACGGCATCGTCTTCGCGGGGCAGGCCCTCGGCGGCGACGACCACGAGAAGAACCGCTCGCGCATCAACGGGGAGCTGATGACGCGCGAGGGCGACTTCATCGTGCCGCCCGAGTCGGGCAGCGGCTACACGATCACGACACCGCTGCGCTCCGCCCAGCACCTGGTCGACGACTTCAGCCTCGTTTCCGGCATGCGCATCCCCTACAACGAGAGCTCGGCCGAGCCCGGAGACGTTCCCGCCGGCGGCGCCTACCGAGACTTCCACGGTGGCGGATCCAGCCCGCTGCTGAGCGGCATGCGCTCGACGGCAGCGTCGTTCACGGCCAACGGCCCCACCTCGGATCAGGTCGTGGCCCAGATGCAGAGCGGCCAGACCCTGATCGACTCGCTCGTGCTGCGCGCGCAGCCGTCCTTCTACCTGGCGGGCTACAGCTTCGCCGGCCGCCACCGCATCAGCTACAGCGCGGCGGGCAGCCCCGTGGAGGCCCAGGACAGCCCCCAGACCGCCTTCACTTCCCTGTTCGGTAACTTCATGCCGGACGACAGCGGCCAGCAGGCACAACACGACTTTGACCAGCGCTCGCGCCGCAGCGTGCTCGACCTGATCCTGGGCAAGCGCGACACCTTGCTGGCGAAGGTGGGCGCCACCGACCGTGTGCGGCTCGGCGATCACTTCGACGCCATCCGCGACCTGGAGCGGCGCGTGAGCGAGGTGCCGCAGGTGGCCGCCGGCCAGTGCATGGTGCCGACGGATCCGGGTGCGGATCCGACGGTCGGCACCGACATCGCGGGCTCGGGATCTGCCGACATCGGCACCAACGACGGCTACAGCGACGAGTTCACGCGCAGCCGCGTGATGGCCGACCTGATCCACATGGCCTGGGTCTGCGATCTGACGCGTGTGGCGACCCTGCAGGTGACCGCCTTCCAGTCGCACATGAACGTCTATCCCATCACGGACGGGGTCGACTCGCCGATCCCGCTCAACCGGGGCATCCTGGCCGACCTGCACGAGGTCGGGCACAACGGCGACACCGAGATGCGCGGCCAGCTCGCCGTCAGCCTGTGCCTGGAGTGGCACATCAAGCACTGGGCGTACCTGATGGACAAGCTCAAGGCGACGCCCGAGGGCGCTGGCACCATGCTCGACAACAGCGTGCTGGTCTTCATGAATGAGGCGGGGCACGGCCGGCACCTGAACTCGCCGAGCGATGCCGAGCCCAAGACGCACTCGGTCGAGGACATGGCCATGCTGATCGGCGGGCGCGCGGGCGGTCTGTCACCAGGTGGGCATATCGCCACCGGCGGCGCGCACCCGGCGCAGCTGCTAGTGAGCGCGATGCAGGCCGCGGGCTACTCCGGCGACACCCTGGGTGAGGTCAGCGGCAACGTGCCCGAAGTGTTCGGCTGAGCACGCCTCCTCCGAGCCCCGACCCGATGTAACGACGCCGCCGAAGCGTCGTACGAAGGGGCGGCATGAAGTTCACGGCCCGCGGGACATGCGTCGATCGTCGGCGAAGAGATCGACGCTCATCCGAGGTTTCCCATCCCAAGAAGAAGTAGCTCAAATCACTTGTTGCAGTACCCGCGCCGGGCCGACCCATTTGTATGGGCGCGCCCGGCGCGCTATTGAGGGCCACGTCATGATCGATCTCTACACCTCCGCGACCCCCAACGGCTGGAAGGTCTCCATCGCCCTCGAGGAGCTGGAGCTGCCCTACGAGGTGCACGCCATCCGGCTCGACCGGCTCGAGCAGAAGGAACCCGAGTTTCTCAAGATCAGCCCCAACGGGCGCATCCCCGCGATCGTCGACCGGGACGCCGACGACTTCCCGATCTTCGAGTCCGGCGCGATCCTAGTGTACCTGGCGGAGAAGACCGGCAAGCTCATGCCCAGCGATGTGAAAGGCCGCTCGCAGGTCATGCAGTGGCTGATGTTCCAGATGGGAGGCATCGGCCCCATGATGGGGCAGTCGAACGTCTTCTTCCGCTACGCGCCGGAGAAGCTGCCCTACGCCATCGGTCGCTACCAGCGCGAGTGCCGGCGCCTGTTCGAGGTGCTCGACACCCAGCTCGAGGGCAACGAGTGGCTGGCGGGCGACTACTCGATTGCCGACATCGCCAACTGGTCCTGGGTCCACACCTACAACTGGAGCGGCGTCGACGTCCAAGGCCTCGAAAACCTCCGCCGCTGGCGAAAGCAAATGCGCGACCGCCCCGCCGTAACCAAGGGCCGCCTCGTCCCCAGCCCCGAAAACCTAGGCCGCAGCGACGACGAGGTGCGCAACCGAGCCCAAAAGATGCTGGCGTGAAATGGGCTGAGGTTCCGCTGTGAGCGGCTTACCTCCTCACCCAAATCCTCGACGTAGCTCCGCTACGCCTCCGGTGTTGGGCTCCGGGGGCGCTCGCTCACAACGAAACCTCAGCCCATTTCGTGAAACCGGGCGAGGTTTCGTCAGGAGCGAGCGCCCCCACAGGCGCCGACTGAGGAATATCGGAGATATTTCGCAGGGAGGAGCCGAGGAGGTAAGCCGCTCCTGGCGGAACCTCGCCCGGTTTTAGCCGTCTTGGGCGTCGACGAGGGCCTTGGCCTCCGCGATGTGCTCTTCAACCATGCCCCTGACGTCGCTGGAATAGGCGACTCGGGCAGCGGCGATCTCGCGCAGGGCGGTCACGGCAGCGCGGTTCTTGCTCTCGACCAGGGCGGGCACGCCCCGGTTGAGCTGGCGTGTGCGCTTGGCGGCCAGGATGCAGAGAGCGAAGCGGTTCTCCTCGTGCTCGAGGCAATCTTCGACGGTGACGCGTGCCATGGATGCTCCGGTTGGGGATGCGCGGTGTAGCAGAGGCGCTGCGCGGAGGCAAGCTTCAGGCGCTCGCCAGGTGCGCAGCGAGGCCGCCAAAAACCCGGAGATACCTGAGTCTTAGCCGGTCCCCGAGGCGTCCTTGGGCGGCGTGCTCCCAGCGCTCGCGCGGGCGGCCCGGACCTGGGTTTTGGTGGCCTCCGAAACCGGACAGCTGAGGTACGCGGTGACCGCGTCGATCATGTTGCTCAGGTAGACCTCGAAACCGCCCACCTGGTCGCCGATGCCGAGCCCGCGCCGCTGGTAGACCGCGAGCGAGATGACCACGTGCCGGCCCATCAACCACAGCCGCGACATCACCAGCTGCGCCGGGATGTTGGACAGGGCCGCCCGCACCAGCGCGCTCCAGCGCTGCTCCCCTGCCTCGTGCTTGCGTAGGATTTCGCCCACGTCGCCGGGCGTGTGCAGGAAGAGATGGGCCAGGAACATCAGGTATTGGCTGTCCTCCGAGCGCGCCTCGTCCGCGAGCGGCGTGACGAAGGCTTCGACGAGGGAGCGCAGGTCGGCCGCGCGCCCCTCCGACTCGAGCCGGTCGAACCACTCGTCGCGCCGCTTGCCCAGCTCGGGCCGTCGGAACTCGAAGATGGCGTCCACGAGCGCCTCCTTCGACCCGAAGTGGTAGTGCGCGGCGGAGGTGTTGCGCTGCCCCGCGGCCAGGTTGATCTCGCGAAGCGACACGCCCTCGATGCCGCGGTCGGCGAAGAGGCGCTCGGCTGCGAGGATCAGCTGCCTCCGCGTGTCGCGACGTCCCACGCTCCCTATCGTACGGGTCCCGGGTGTCGAATCAAGCGAGTAGTTTAGCGCCCCTACCCTGCCCTACGGCGGGGCCTGCTCAGTCCACCACGAGCGCGCAGAAACCACCGACGCAACGGGCGCTGGGGCTGCAGCAGTCGGCCGCGGTCTCGCACTTCTCGTCGATCTCGGAGCACTCGTCGACCTTGCAGCCGCACACGCCTTCGATGCAGAAGCCGCAGCAGCAGTCGATGCCGGACTCGCAGGCGCTGCCGTCTTCCTGGCAGGGCTCGAGCGCGGCGAAGGCGCGAATGTTGCCCGACTCGATCTCCTGACCCGGCAGGAAGAATGCGGGGTGGCTGGGGTCGCTACCGGGCGGCGCGTCGATGTCGATCGCGCTCACCCAGATCTTCTTCGACTCGGCGCGCACCTCCGGTGGGTCCGCCGAGAAGAGCGTGCCGTAGTTGCGCTTGGAGCTGAAGAACATCCAGAAGTAGCCACCCGCCGCGACCGGGCTGATCGTGGGAAGGTAGTTTCGGTGCGCGTCGCGCTCGCCGTAGGGCAGGTAGATGTTGCCGGCGTCGTCCAGGCCGTTGGCGGCATTGAGCGGCGCGGCCATGCCCGTGTCAGCGTCGACCCACCACAGGTCGCTGAGGTGCGGGGTGATGCCCACCGGCGCCTCCTGCGTCACGAAGTCGGGCACCTCGCCCAACGCAAAGACCACGCGCTTGCCGCGCGGGATCACCAGCTCGTCGGCGACCTGGACCACATCGGGCAGGAAGAAAGGCCAGCCCGGATACTTCACGGAGTCGCTAAAGATGTCGCGCGCATTGCTGAACTGCGTGCTGGGGCGATCGAAGTCCATGATCGTCAACGTGTGGCCACCGACGCCGCTGGTGTCCATCTTGTTGAAGACCACCGCGCTGCCATCGACCGAGAACATCGGCATGTAGGCGTAGGGCTCGATCCCGCTGCCCGTGATCTCGGCTCCGGAGTCGGTGTCGTAGAGCTTGCTCTCCTCCGGCCCGAAGGTGCCGGTGATGTTGCCCGGTGGCGTGCCGATCAGCGAGCCGAAGGGGCCCGGCTGGGTGCGGCCTGTGGTCAGATAGACGCTGCCATCGGGATAGAGCGCGGAGAAACCGGCGCGCGGCAGGTCCGCGCGCATGGGCGCCGGGTTCACGCCGTCGCCGACGGTGGTGAGATCGAAAGAGCTGCTCGGCCCCTCGAGCAGACCGGGCTGAACGTGGATCTCGGCCACCATGCGGCTGCCGTCGGCACTGACGGCGTGGCAACCGACGCAGTTGAGCACCGGATCGGGCGCGGTCAGGAAGACGTCGGGCTCGTCCTCGCCCGGCGTGACGCGCATCACGACGCCGCCGATCACGCCCATCTGGGTGGCCAGCGCGGAACCGTAGGTGTTGTAGTAGATGGCGCCCTTGAGCTTCGCGAGCGCGAACGTGAGCTTGAGCCTCGGCAGCTTCACGGCCGCGCCACCGGTCAGGACGCTGACCTCGATCACCAGCGGGTCGCCCTTGCCGCGGCTCTGGGACGAGGCCAGGTCCCACACGTCCTGCGGGATCTGGAAGGTCACCGGCGAGCTGAGCGAGAAGCAGCCCCGGTACTCGAGCAGCATCGACGTCAGGCGGATCAGAATGGCGCTGCCACCGCCGCTGGCTTCCTGCCACTGCAGCACCGGCGCCTGCAGGCCGCGCGGGAAGACCGTGCCCTCGTAGGGATAGAGATAGGCTCCGCCGCCCGGCGCGTTGGGGTCGTCGAGCATGTCGACCTCGGCATCGGACAGGGGCCCGGGGCAGTCGTCGATGATCTCCAGGTCGCGGTCGCCCTGGGGCGCGAGGGGCTGCATCACGACCGGCGGCGGGTCGCCTTGCATGCCGCTGGGCTGGTTGCCGAAGTCGCGATCGTCCGCGTCGCCATCGCCCGCCGGCTCCGGATCCATGCCGGGCATGGGGCGGCTGCTGCGGTCGCCGAGGGCGGGGTCGCCTTCACTCCCGCAGGCGGAGGCGCCAACGGCGAACAGGCAAGCAAGCGTGAGATACACCGAGACCGTCGCCCGCCGCACACGCGGCCGACGCAAGCAGCGCCCAACCCAGACCATTTCACAACCTTTCCCGCTGTCCCCGCACCCAATGTGGGACATCTGGCAGCTTTCGGCTCAGCTGGCGCGTCTCATGTCCGCCAATGCCAACCCTCTGGCGCACCCGGTCAGAAGGAAAAAAAAGCGGGCGAGCACTAGGTGCTCGCCCGCGTTCGAAACGCCCGACTCGGACCACCCCGGAAGGGGCCAGGAAGAGGGGTGGCCCGAGATCGGACGGTCCTCAGTCAGCCGGCCAGGGATCTACGGGAACCGCGAAGTCCCCCGGCAGCTGGACCCCTTGCTCGCTCATCAGGTCACGCATGTCTGCGAGCATCTCGAGGTCGAACTCGATGTCGATATCGCCGACCTCCTCGTTGTAGTCCTCGACGGCGGCGATGACGCTCTCGAGCACGGCGCGGGCCTCGGCCGGGTCGCCGCTGTGGAAGAGCGTGCTGGCCTCCTCGAAGGCCACGTAGATGTTGAGCATGACGAAGCTCTTCTGGATGATGCTCAGGTCGGGGCTGTCGAAGAAGCCCACCTCCGGCAGCTCCCAGGGCGCCATCGGGAAGGTCACCTCGATCGAGTCCTCGATCAGCTCGTTGGTGCCGGGCTCGCGGAAGCTCACGTCGACCGTGGCCACCGTGGCCGTGGTCACGCCGTCGCCGTCCGCCTCGGCCAGGGTCGGCATCAGCTCGATCATCAGCGCCGAGCCGCCGCCGCGCCGGCCGCCGTCGTCGGTCACGTCCGTGTCCGACTCGCGGTGGGCCAGGAATACGCTGGGCACGTCGAGCAGGCCGCCGGTGCTGGTGTCCTCCCAGAAGCTCGAGCCGTAGGCGCGGCGGAACTCGTAGTGCTGGCCGGCCTTGAGCTCCAGCGTCAGGTCGAAGGCCACCGGCACCGTGAAGTAGCTCAGCTCCTCCTCGAAGACCTCGCTGACCGCGCCGGCGTTCTCGAGGAAGTAGCTGTTGCCGTCGCCCTGCTCGGCCAGACCGCGCATCAGGGTCACGTTGAAGTCGGTGCCGAGCCCGATCGTGGTCAGGCCCACGCCGTCGGAGTTGTAGGCGCGGCTCATGTCCATGATCGGCGAGTCCGCGGTGATGCCCACCGTTGGCACGCCGTCCGACAGCAGCACCACGCGGTTCTGCCGGCCGCTGTCGTAGTTGCTCAGCAGCTCCAGGTAGCCGGCCTCGAGGCCGTCGTGCAGATTGGTGGAGCCCTCGGCCACCAGGCCGTCGATGATGCCGCGCAGCTCGGCGCGGTTGAGCTCGACCGCCGCCAGGTCGAAGAGGATCTCGGCGTTGTCGCTGTAGCTGATCAGCGTGATCTGGTCGCTGTCGCGCATCCCGTCGACCAGCAGGTGCAGGCCGTCGCGCACGAACTCGATCTTGCCGTCGGTGTTCATCGACCCCGAGACGTCGACCACCACCGCCAGGTTGAGCGGCGGGCGGTCGTCGGGGTTGGCCGCGATCGGCGAGTTGAGGCCGAGCTGCAGCATGGTGCAGTTCTGGCCGGTCATCAGGTTGCCCATCACACCGAGCATCGTCTGCAGGCAGATGCGCTCGCCGCAGTCGGGCTCGGGCAGCGCCGTGTGGTGCTCGGCGAAGAAGCCGGCCGCGTCGAAGTCCTCAGTCGTCGGCACGATGCCCTGCTCGAGCAGCGCGCGGAAGAAGCCGAAGTCCGCGCCGCCGCTGAGCGCGACGTTGGTGTTGCCGCCCTCCATCGGCTCTGCGTCGAAGCCGGGCTGGGAGCCTGTCGCAGGCGCGCCGGGGGCGGGCGTCTGCGCAACCCCGGCCTGGTTGCCGAAGGAACCGCCGGTTCCGCCTCCGCCGGTGTCGCCCGTGCTGGTGCCGGGCCTTCGCTCGATGCTGGTGTTGACGCCCGAGCGCCCATCCCCGCTGCTATCGTCGCTGCTCCCGAAGGCGCCCGAGTCGTCGCCGCACCCCCCCATTGCGAGGAGACAGGTCAGCAGCGCCGAGACCGAGAATCCCTGAGTGGTGGTACGTGACATCGTCATCTCCTCCGCTGCCGGTACTCCTGAGCAACCCGCGTGCCACAACGCACAGAGTGGGCTTTCTTGGGGCAATTCGTACCCACACGCGCAGCTGTGCCAGGGATCGGGACGCGGATGGCGTCCTCCCGGCACACGGTGGCACAGCCGCCGCGATGTCAGGGCGCGGGCAGCTCGATGCGCTCGATGTAGCCCGTCAGCTTCCGGACGCCGCCGGGCGCCGGGATCAGCCGCCCCGGCGTGCCCATGCCCTCGGCCACGTAGAGGGCCCCGTCCGCCAGCGCGAGGTTGCTGGGCGCATCGAGCCCCTCGGCCACGATCGTGACCTGCCCACTCTTGCGGTCGACCCGCAGCAGCCGGCCCGAGAAGCGCTTGAAGCCGCCGTGGCTGGCGCCCTGGTACATCGCCTCGCGCGTACCGACCGGGTCGAGGAAGGCGTCGCAAAACTCGAGCACGTAGATCGAACCGTCGGATGCGATCTCGAAGTCGGTCGGCACGGTCAGGCCGGTTACCGCCCAGGTGAAGCTGCGCGTGGCCGGATCCAACGCGATGATGCCTCCGGCGCGCGGCACCAGCTCGGTGCCCTCGCCGCCCTCCTCGCCCTCCGGAGAGCCGGTGAAGAGGCTCACCAGCACCTTGCCCGTCACCGGATCGTGGCGCAGGTAGCCGGGCACGGAGTCCTGACCGTTGGGCAGCGGAGGCAACTTGAGAATGCGCTCCACGCCGCCGCCGGGCACCAGCCGCACCACCTCGTCGGTCGTGCTCGCGACGCCGACCCACGCGTCGCGCGGAGGGTCATAGGCGAGGTCGTTGATGTTCAGGTGGGTCTCGCCCCACGGGCGGGTCGCATCCCCCTCGATCGCGAAGATGTGCGAGGGCCCGCCGAAGAAGGCCCGCGCCACCAGCACCTGCCCCTTGCCCTCGGCGATGCCGGCCATGCCGAAGACCTCGTCGCGGCGCACGATCTTGAGGATGTTCTTCGACGGTTGGTCCGCGAGCAGCACTCGGCGCTCGCCCTCGTCGAGGTAGTCGCCGTCGGCGTTGCGGTCGCTGAGCTCGGTCAGCGCGCCCGTGAGGGGATTGTCGGGGTCGCCCGTTCCAGCTTCGGCGACGAGCAGCGCTCCCGAGGCGAGACGGTGCATGCCCCGTGGGTTGTTGAGACTCTGGGCGACCAGCTTGCGATCGAGCAGCGCGCGCTCGAGCTCGCGGGGCACGTCGATCGCGCCCGACGGTGGGTCCGCCGGTGTGGTCGTGGCGCTGGGCGGCAGCGCCGTCTGGCTGCACGCGCAGGCGAGCGACAGGGCGATCAAGAGGGCGGCGGTGATGCCGATGTGAACGGTGCGATAGAGGGAATTCCGCATGCTTGTCTGGGGCGCGCCCAACCGGATGCCGCACCATAGGCGCCCTCCCCCTCAGGTCAAGGACGCTGCGGGCCCGCGAACCCACCCACACGCGGGGGCGCAATCGGGCCACGGCCGCGAAAAGGCGGGGGCGACCCGGGCGCTGGTGTACAATCGCCTGCACGCCAGGATGCGCCGGTCCGCTCACAGGCACGCGATCCCCGCACTGTTGGTCGCGCTCTCGTGGCCATGGCCCGCCCACGGCCAGGACGCCCTGGACGAGCCGCCCGAGACCACGCTGGCCCGGGATGCGGAGGGTGGGCTGGACGCCCCCGAGGGGCCCTCTGACGAGGAGGCCGACCGCAAGGCGCGGGCGCTATTCGAGCGCGGGCGCGTGGCCTACGACGACGGTCGATACCGCGATGCCTGGGACTACTTCCATCAGGCCTACGTGCTGAGCAAGCGGCCGCAGCTGCTCTACAACGTCGGGCAGGCGGCCGACCGGCTGCGCCTCGACCAGCAGGCGCTCGACGCCTTCCGGCTCTACCTCAAGAAGCTCCCGGAGGCCGACAACCGCCGCGAGGTGGAGAATCGAATCGCGGCCCTCGAGGCCCGGCTGGCCGAGTCTGGACAGCCCACGGAGGGGGACGGGGCCGCGGCATCCGAGGCGCCAACAGAGGATCCGGCCCAGGCCCCGGAGGCGATCCCACCGGGCGGCCAGCCCACGCGCAGCGGCTGGGCCTTCCGCGGCGCCCTCGGCCTGGGCGTCTTCGGCAACAGCATCGACGGGCTTGGCGCCGACGCCAGCGTCGGCAGCAGCAGCGCGAGCGTGCATGCGATCGCCGGCTACGGACTCGCCCCCGGCCTGATCGTGGGCGCCGGCTTTCTGCTCGATGCGGGACTCGCACCCAATGGCGAGCTGGGTCCGGCGAGCGGCGACCTGGACGACGCCAACATCGTGTCGGGCCACGCCCTGGTCGACTACTACTTCTCCCCGCGCAAGCATGGCTGGCACGTGCTCGGCGGGCTCGGCGTGGCGAACATCAAGCTGTCGGACAGCGCGCTGCTGGTGGGCAACCGCAGCGCCAGCGGAGGAGCCGCCATCGTCGGTGTCGGGCTGGACTTCCCCTTCGGCCGCGAGTGGGCGATCGGCGTCCTGGGGCGGGTGCTGCTCGCGCGCATGGAGGACGGGCGGCTCACGCACGTGGTCTTCGCCCCGAACATCGCCTTCACGGGCATCTGGTACTGATGCGCGGCAGCCGCGCGCACCCGGCTGTGCTAGTGCTCTGACCGGATGCTTGTGACCGCTTTCCACTTCCGATCTCCCGCCGATCGCGGCGTTGTCCTGCTCGAAAGGGGGGCTACCCTTCCTTCGTCGTCCGCCTTGCGCCCGACCCAACCTCGACACCGCAAATCGACCACAACCAACCGGTCAGAGCACTAGCCTCCGCTCCCATGTCAGCGGACGCGGCCAGCACG
Source organism: Myxococcales bacterium (assembly GCA_028817855.1). Lineage (GTDB taxonomy): Bacteria > Myxococcota_A > Polyangia > Polyangiales > JAFGIB01 > JAOUOP01. Next base: position 1,578 of record JAPPOT010000764.1, on the reverse strand, counting down.
CGGCGCGGCATGGCCTGGGCCTTCACGGGCTCGGCCATGGCCGCCGCCTTCATGATCCCGTGGAAGTACGCCTCGGGGCACGGCGAGCCGCGCATGGCGGTGCTCGTACTGCTGACCACCGCGGCCGCGCTCAACACGGGGCTGGCCCTCGTGACCGCTCGCCGCCGAGGAGGGGGCGGCCCGGGCGCGAGCTGGGCGGCCACCTGGGGCCTGGCGGTCGCCTTTGCGGTGCTCACGCTGCTGGGCAACCGCGCGAGCGCCGAGTCGGTGGCGTTGATCTCGGGCGCCCTGCTCGCCGTCGTGCAGCGCTGCGAAGTGATCCTGGTGGCGCTGATGGGGGCTTTCTTCCTGCGCGAGCACGTGCGCCCGCCCTTCTGGCTCGGCACGCTCGTGGCCGGCGCGGGGCTGTGGATCCTGCAGCGCCCCGGCCCGGCCGGCGCCGACTTCGAGCCCATGGGCGCCGTCTGGGGGCTGGGCTCGGCGGCTTGCTTCGGCGCGATGGTAGTGCTGTCGCGGCGCTACATCACGCGCGTCCACGTGCTGCCGCTCAACGCCATCCGCCTGTGGATGAGCGTGGGCCTGTGGTTCCTGATGGAGCGCCACCTGCCCACCGCGGACGACCTGCCCGTGGGGCTGGTTCTCGGCGCGGCGCTCGCGGGCTTCTTCGGCCCCTTCCTCTCGCGTCTGTCAATCCTGCAGTCGGCTCGCCACGTGCCCGCGGCGAGCACTGCACTGGCAGGGCTCGCGACGCCGGCCCTGACGCTGCTGTTGGCGCTCGTCGTGCTCGGCAACCTGCCGACGCGCCACGAGCTGCTGGGCGGGGCGATCATGCTCGCGGGCATCGCCATCCCACTGACGGCGACCGCCCGCGCGCGCCGCATCGCCGCTACTTCAGCTGCTCGGAGCTGAGCCCCAGCTGGCGGCGGGCCACGATCAGCTGCTGGATCTGCTGCGTCCCCTCGAAGATGTCGAGGATCTTGGAGTCGCGGGCCCACTTCTCGACCAGCTCCTCCTCGCTGTAGCCGAGGCTGCCGCACAGCTCGACGCAGCGCAGGGTGATGCGGTTGCCGACGCGCCCGGCCTTGGCCTTCGACATCGAGGCCTCCATCGAATTGGGCTCGCCGTTGTCGGCCATCCAGGCCGCGCGCATCACCAGCAGGCGCGCCGCGTCCCAGTCGGCCTCCATGCGCACGAGCTCCGCCTCGAGCGCGCTCATCTCCCACAAGGGCTTGTCGAAGTCGAGCTCGATGCCCTCCTCCTTGAAGAGCTCCTCGGTGCGGTCGAGCGCGGCGCGGCTGCACCCGATCGCCATGGCCGCGACGGTCGGGCGCGTGTTGTCGAAGGTCTGCATGACCTTGCCGAAGGCGGCGCGCTTGTCACCCTCCGCCACCTCCGGGCTGCCCAGGATGTTGTCCTTGGGGATGCGGCAGTTGGTCAGCAGGATGGTGGCCGTATCCGAGGCGCGGATGCCGAGCTTGTGCTCCAGCTTGACCACCTCCATGCCCTCGGTGCCCTTGGGCACGACGAAGGACTTGATGGCGGCCTTGCCCATGCTCTTGTCGAGCGTGGCCCAGACCA
>JAPPOT010000467.1 GCA_028817855.1 Myxococcales bacterium | reverse complement strand
GATCGAGAGCGAGCTCTTCGGGCACGTGCGCGGCGCCTTCACGGGCGCCGTCGCCACCCGCGCGGGCAAGTTCCAACAGGCCGACGGCGGCACGCTCTTCCTGGACGAGGTGGGCGAGCTGCCGCTGGCGCTCCAGGTCAAGCTCTTGCGCGCGTTGCAGGAGAAGGTCGTGATGAAGGTGGGCGACACCAAGCCCGAGCACGTGGACATCCGCGTTGTGGCCGCCACCAATCGGGACCTGGAAGCGGAGATGCGCGATGGCAACTTCCGCGAGGACCTGTTCTACCGCCTCAACGTGATCAACGTGCACCTGCCGCCCCTGCGCGAGCGCGGCGACGACATCCTCGTGCTGGCCAAGTACCTGCTCGCCAAGTACACCGAGGAGTACGCCAGCAAGGTCAAGGGCTTCACGCCCAACGCCCTGATCGCGATCCGCAAGTACGACTGGCCCGGCAACGTGCGGCAGCTCGAGAACCGGGTGAAGAAGGCGATCGTGATGTGCGACAAGACGCTGGTCGGCGTCGAGGATCTGGACATGCTGCCGGAGGCCAGCCCGCCGATTCAGACGCTGGCCCAGGCCCGCGAGGAGTTCCAGCGCCGTTACATCCTCGAGATCCTCGAGCGCAACAACGGCAACCGCACCAAGACCGCCCAGGACCTGGGCGTCGACCCGCGCACGATCTTCCGCTATCTCGAGCGGGAGGCGGGGCCCAAGCCCGGCAAGGCGAATTGAGGGCGACCCTGATCCGGGGCGCCGGACGCTGACAGCGATGTCGTGGATGACGGATCCCGACGACTCCCGGAAACAGTGAGAAAGCCTTTACATTTCTGTGGGTTAGCTCGTCTCTCAAGTTCTGGCACGGGACCTGCTTTGCTCTCCACTCGCATGGGTGAGCACGGCGCGCTGGCGGTAGTCCTCAGCGCCCTGCTCTCGGGTTGCCTCGTGACGAGTGAAATCGACTTTCAGGTTGAGGAGAACGTGCCGCCCCTGGTGCTCGACAAGCCGGGCGAGGAAGGCACGATCGGCAGCGTCCTCTGGGTCGACATCGACGACACCAACTGGGAGCTGTTGGTCGACGTCCGCGACGAGAACATCGGCCAGCCGGTGACCGCGCGGTGGCGCGTTCAGACCGAGGAACAGGACGAACCGGAGTTCAAGCAAGCGGAGCTGGCGCCGTCTGGGACCGCCCGGCGCGAGCTACGCATCACCCTCGATCAAGGGGACCTGGTAGCGGGCGAGTGTCACCGGCTGCAACTCGTGGTGAGCAGTAGCTTCGTAGAGGGCTCGACCCCCAACCGCTTCGATATCACCAGCCCCGTCGAGGACATCGGACGGGCCAACTGGTGGCTGTGGGAGGGGATGGGCGAGGCCAGTGCCGATCCAGACGAGGCGCTGCGGCTCATCAACAGCTGCCGGACTTCCATCCTCGAGGGCTCTCAGACGGTGGCGCCATGAGGAGCCTCATGGCCACGTGCCTCTCGCTTTCACTCGCTGCGTGCGCGTTCGAGCCGGCCGAGATGGAGGACACGATCGAGCGCAACGTGTGCGCCGAGGACGCGGAGTGCGGCGACGCCGCCTGCGTAGACGGCATGTGCGTTGCGATGGAGGTCGAGGATCCGCTGCAGGTGATGCTGGAGATCACGCCCGTTCGCGCGCCAAACGGCGAGGCCTCCTTGCCGATCGTGATCGACGGCATCACGGTCGACGGCACGGACGAGCTCGAGCAGATCCTGCCCTTCCCGCGCGATTTCGAGGGCCGCATTCGCAGCGAGGGCGTGCCGATCGAGGCGGAGATCAGCTTCGTACCCGTCGACACCGTGCCGGGCCTGACCGTGGATCCGATCACCGCCTCCACGGCTGCCCGCGACGTGGACGACGCAGAGGACGCCGACTACTCGGTGCGCCTGCTGGAGGGTGCCGACTACCACATGGAGGTCCTGCCCACCGACCCGATGTTCCCGCCCTTCCATCGCACCGTAACCGCCTCGCTCGACGCGGACGCGGACATCTCGGTGGACTACGGCGAGCTCGCCATGCGCCGGCAGACCTTCGTCTTTGCCGACGTGCCCGCCTCCCGCACCCTGCAGGTGCGCGCCTACGATTCGGACAATGGCGACCCTGTCTCCTCGGCGGCGGTGATCGAAGACGGTGAGGCCACCCTGCTCTTCTCCCCCGGATCGATGCCGTACCGCCTGGAGGTGAGGGCGGAGGAAACCTACGACCAGGCCGCCGAGGCAGGTTCCAGCGACTGCCAGCGCAGCACTGGCACCTTCCCGATCCTGCGGGTGGACTCGGAGCAACTCGAGGATCCGCAGGCCGAGCGCATCGAGCTGACCTTGCCGGCGCCGCCGCAGCTGATCCGCTTCGAGGGCACGGCCGAGCTGTGCAGCGACGCCGCGGAGCAGGTCAGCGTGCTTCCGATCACGCTGCGCACCCGCAACGTCCTGCTCGGCGAGCAGGGCGACGCGGACCCGGGCTTCATCGGTATGTTCACGGCCACCGCGGACGCCACCAAGTCCGAGGCCAACGACCGCTACACCTTCTGCGTGGAGGTGCTGCCGGGCGAGTACGATGTGGTGGTCACGCCGCCGCCCAGCACCCAGTGCGCGCTCTTTGCCGAGACGCGCCTCGTCAAGGGCCCGGCGGAAGGTGAGCCGGCGAGCGGAACGCTACTGCAGTTGCCCAGGGCTGCGTCCCTGGCCGCGACACTGAAGACGATGGACCTCTCGCCCCTGGCCGGGGCCGACGTGGACGCGATCGCCCTGGGCCGCAGCGACACGATCCTGCTCGAAGAAGGCGACGTCAGCGTCACGAGCTACAACCGTTCTGGCCAGACGGTCACCGACGAGCAGGGCGAGTTCACCTTGCTGGTGGACCTCGGGAGCTACGACGTCACGATCAAGCCGCCGGTCGCGAGCGGCTTCGCCTGGCAGGTGCGCCGCGACGTCAACATCGGCAGGCGCGGCGCGTCCTTCTCCACCACGATCGACATGGCGTCTCCGGTCGCCATCAACGGCGAGCTGAGCTACGGCGCCGTCGCCCAGGACACGCTTGAGGGCGCCCAGATCCGGGCCTTCGCGGTGGTGGAGGATGCCGTGGGTGACAAGCGCGCGATCGCCATCGGTCGCGCGGATGCGGACGTGGAAGGGCGGTTCATACTCCTCCTGCCCCCCTCCATCCGCGAAGGCTGGTGAAATCTGTCGAGGTTCGCCCAGGAGCGGCTTACGTCCTCGGGAAGATGCTCGACATAGCGCTGCTACGCCTCCGCTCTTGTGGGCGTGCTCGCTCCTGAACGAACCTCGACAGATTTCGCGCCCCGCCGGTCTTGGGCGTTCGCCTTTGAACGACTTGCTAGCTTTGGCGCCTGACGGCGATGCCCAGCAGTAGGGTCACGAGGGCGAGCCAGGCGGGCCAGTCGCCGAGGCGTGCGTAGATCGTCTTGTCGTCGAGGAGGGGGACGTCGGCTGCCAGGGTCGTGCGTTCGAAGAGGCGGGATTGTTTGGTGACTTGGCCGAGGGGGTCGATGATGGCGCTGACGCCGCTGTTGGTCGCGCGCAGGAGGGTGCGGCGTTGCTCGATGGCTCGGAGCTTGCTGAGGGCGAGGTGGATGTGGGGAGCGCGGGTGTCGCCGAACCAGGCGTCGTTCGTGAGGTTGACGAGCAGCGTCGCACCGTCGTTGGCCGCGAGGCGCGACAGGGACGGCATCAGGTCCTCGTAGCAGATCATCACGCCCATGCGGTGAGGACCGAGCTGCACCACGGGGCTGCCCTCCCCGGCGGCGAAGCGACCGCTGTTGGCGGAGAAGTCGTAGAGCGCGGGGAAGCGCTCACCCAACGGGATGTACTCGGCGAAGGGGAGGAGGTAGCGCTTGTGCGCCCGGCCCTGCACTTTGCCGTTCACATCGGCGAGGATGGCGCTGTTGTGCAGGCGCGCTCGCCCCTGGGGCGCGCTGTGGGAGAGGGCGCCGAAGAGCACGGGCGTTGCGAGCGAGCCGAGGATCGGCTCGACGCGCTTGACGCCGAGCGCGATCGGCGCCGCGACCGCGGTCTCCGGCCAGACGATCAGGTCCGGCCGGTGACTGCGTTCGAGTGCCCGGGACTGCTCGATGTGCCGCCTGCGCCCCTCGCGCCGATCCGTGCGCTTGGCCTGCAGTCCCATGTTGGCCTGCACCATGCCAACGCGAAGGGTCGCCGCGGCGGCGACCGCCTGATCGACCTGCGGCACCCGCACGAGGCCGTAGCCGAGGCAGAGCGCGGGCACGATCACCCCGGCGGGCAGCAGCCAGGGTGACGCCGGCACGCGCCGCAGACGCGCGCGCAGCCAACCGAAGATTGCAGCATTGACCAGGACGATGCCCATCGAGAGCGGGATCGGCCCACCCAGCTCGACTACCTGGCTCGGCACCACGAGCGTGTGCAGGCTGCTGGCCAGGTAGGTCGGAAAGACCAGCGGGTAGCCGAGCTCCGCCACACCCCAGCAGGGCACGGCCCACAGCAGCGACACGCGACCACGCCTGCGCAACAGCACCAGCAACGCAGCAAAGAGCGCCACCTGCCCGCCCTGCAGGACGCAGATCAACGCGAAGATCGACGCGCACACCAGCCACGGAAAGCCGGCAAAGACCTCGAGCGTCGACAACAGCCATGAGTAGCCCCCGAGATTGAGCACGACGCCAAAGGTCAGCCCAATCGACAACGCCCGCCGAACGGACGTCACATGCTCGAGCCCCCCCAACAGCGGCACAAACGCAATCAACGCCAGCGGCCAGACGTCGAACCCCGCAAACCCGAGGAAGTACAGACAGCCACCAAAGGCAGCAAGCAAGTAACAGCGCACGCGCTAGCTATAGCACCGACGCCGGCAGCCCAAAGCGGCCACTAGCCACGACGCCGTAATCGCGCGAGGTTCGTTCAGGAGCGAGCGCGCCCGGAGCGGGAACCGGAGGCGTACTGCAAGTACGTCGAGGATTCCCGCGAGGACGTAAGCCGCTCCTGGGCGAACCTCGCGCGATTACAGTTTGCGGTGTTGGAGGGCCTTCTTGACCTTGTCGATCAAGTCCGCGGCCTTGAAGGGCTTGGTGATGTAGTGCCGGGCGCCGGCGTTGATGCCGGTGATCATGTCCAGCGGGCCGCTCTTGGCGGTCAGCATCACCAGGGGAATGTTGCCCACCTGGGGATCGTTCTTGAGCGTCTTGGCCAGGGTGATGCCATCCATTCGCGGCATCATCACGTCGGTCACGATCACGTCTGGCTTGAAGCCCTGCCGCAGCAGGTCGTAGGCCTCCTGGCCGTCCTTGGCCAGCGTGATTTCGCCCACGCTCTTGAGCATGGTCTTCATCATCACGAGCAGGTCGGCGTCATCCTCGACCACGAGGATCTTGGGAAGTACCTGGCCAGTTACGGGATCGATCGCCATGAACGCTCCTTCTACTGAGCCCCGTCGGACAGGGGCCAATGCTTCGCGTCGTCCACAAGCATGTTGGGCAGCCCATCCTCGACCGCGTAGTGCAGGCTGCAGGCCTTGCACACGAAGCCCTCGGGTTGCTCGACGCGTTCCAATGTCCCCCGGCACTTGGGACACGCGAGAAGATCGATGAGTGGATCCTGCGACAACGTGCTCACCTCGTTCGATTCTAACACGATTTCTCTGGAGAGAAGGCCATAGAGGTGCGCGCATCGCGCGAGCAAGTCCCCAGAATCACGGCGCCTGCACGAATACCTCGCGGCGGCCTCCCGCCTTGCCACTGGGGGGTCCTACCACACCCTCCTTTTCCATACGCTCTACCAGCTTCGCCGCCTTGTTGTAGCCGATGCTGAGATTGCGCTGGATGTGGCTGATGGAGCAGTACCCGGCCTGGGCCACGACCGCCACGGCGCGGTCGTAGATCGGGTCGTCCGAGTTGCCGTCGAGCCCGCCGCCGCCGTCCTCCTCATCGCGCGGCTTGAGGATGTTGTCGTCGTAGATGGGATCGCCCTGCAGCCGCAGGAAGTCGCACACCGCCTTGACCTCGTCCTCGCTGATGAAGGCGCAGTGCACGCGCTTGAGGTCGTTGCTGCCCGGCATCAGCGTGAGCATGTCGCCCATGCCCAGCAGGTGCTCGGCGCCGTTGCGGCCGAGGATGGTCTTGCTGTCCTCGCGCTGACTGACCTTGAAGCCGATGCGCGAGGGGAAGTTGGCCTTGATCATGCCGGTGATGACGTCGACGCTCGGCCGCTGGGTCGCGAGGATCACGTGGATGCCCGCGGCACGCGCCTTTTGTGCCAGGCGCGCGATCGCCGCCTCCACGTCCTTGGCGGCGGTCATCATCAGGTCGGCAAACTCGTCGACCACGACCACGATCGACGGCAGCTTGTCGGGCGTCCAGTCCTCGGCATCGGGCGACTCGCCCTCCTGCGGATCGAGGAAGACCTCGTTGCCGTGCGCGTCCTGGGCCACCACCTTGCCCTTGCGCTTGGGCATGAACTGCGCGACCGAGAGGTCGCCGCTGTGCACGCGCTTGACCTTGGCGTTGTAGCTGACGATGTTGCGCGCGCCGGCGTCCGCGAAGAGCTGATAGCGCCGCTCCATCTCGTCGACCGCCCAGCGCAAGGCGAGCGACGCCTTCTTCATGTCGGTGACGACCGGCAGCAGCATGTGGGGGATGCCGGTGAAGACGGCGAGCTCGACCACCTTCGGATCGATCATCAGCAACCGGACCTCCTCCGGCGTCTTCTTCATCAGCAGCGAGGCCAGCATCACGTTGAGCCCCACGCTCTTGCCGGAGCCGGTGGCACCGGCGACCAGCACGTGCGGCATCTTGGCCAGGTCGCCGTAGACCGACTGTCCCGCGATGTCCTTGCCGAAGGCCACCGGCAAGAGCCCGTCCTGCTGCGACCAGCGCTGGTCTTCTAGCAGGTCGCGCAGGAAGACCGTCTGGCGCTTGCTGTTCGGGAGCTCGAAACCGACGCGCGCCTTGCCCGGGATCGGCGCCACGATGCGCACCTTCTCGGCGGCCAGCGCCATGGCGAGGTCATCGGCCAGGCCCGCGATCTTCGAAATCTTGGTGCCGCTCGCCGGCTCGAACTCGTACATCGTCACGACCGGGCCCGGGTGGATCTCGTCGACCCGGCCCTTGACGCCGTAGGCTTCGAGCTTCTCCACGAGGCGCGCGGCGTTCTCCTTGAGCGTCCCTTCGTCGATCTGCACGACGCTGTCGCCCGCCTCCGTCAATAGCGTCGAGGGCGGCAGCATGAAGGTCTTGCCGTTGCTCGCGGTCTGGGCGCTGAGGCCCTGCTGCTTGGCAGGCGCCTTCCTGATCGCGTCGGCCCGCGGCGCAACGATGGTGGGACCGCCCTTGTTCTTGCGGCCCTTCTTGGGGGGCGCCGCGGCCCGTGGCGCTTCTTCCTCCTCCTCGGGCTCCTCGGGCTCCTCCTGCGGCTCCTCCTCGGCCGCCTCGACCTCGGGCTCCTCCTCGAGGGCTTCCTCGTCGACCTCCAACCCGACGGCGGTGTCGACGATGGTCGGGGCCTCCTCGGCCTCCTGGCGGGCGCGCTCCTCCGCTTCGATCTCCTTGGCCTCGCGCCAGGCATCCGACAGCGCGGTCACGCCATCGCGTGCGGAGCGCAGGGCGGACGACGTGCGGTCGGTGACCGCCTGACCCGCCCGGCGCGAGAGGCCGACCACCGACAGCGAGGTGCGCAGCACCAGATTGATCAGGAGCGTGGCGCCGCAGATCACGTAGGCGCCGGCGGGGCCCACCAGCGAGCGCATCACCTCCGCCAGGATCTCGCCGAGCGTGCCGCCCGCCTGGTGCCCACCGAAGACGGCCGCCTCGCTCAGGGCCAGGTGCAGCAGCGCGCAGCCCACGAGCAGCGTGACCAGCATCGAGGCCGCGTGCGTGACCCAACTCTCCTCCTCACGCAGGCGAAAGAGATAGATGGTCGCCAGGGCGAGCTCGATCGGCAGCCACAGGGCACCGAGGCCGAAGGCGCTGACGAAGAAGCCTGCGACGGACTCGCCCACCGGCCCCACCCAGTTTTCGCCGCCGCGCAGGTCGTAGGACCAGAGCGACAGGCTCACCAGCAGGGTGGCGGCGGCGGCCAGAATCCCCAGCACTTCGTGTCGATGGGCAGGTTGGGTCTCGCTCATGGATGTAGGAGATGTAGTTGCAGGGCGCACGCGTGCCCACGCTCGAGGCTAGCGAGGGCCCTCGGAAAAGGGCAACAATTCGGCAAGCTTCGAAATCCGAGGCTGCATCCCGACCGCGATCCCGGGGGGCGGGGTCCCGGGACTGCTTGAAGCTTGATCGAATTCGCGAATTCTCTAGTATTGTCGACGGCAAACGCCACTTCGGATGCTCGGCAGTGAACACGTCTTCACGGGAGGGCTCCCCTGGCGGGCCCCGTGGGGAGGGGCGATGGCACCTCGACTGCGGTCTTCAACCTTTTTGCTTCTGATCTTCGCGCTCCTGGCCGCCGGCAACTCCGGCTGCAAGGTCACCGAGCAGGACATCCAAACCTGGAAGGGGACCGTGAAGGGCCCCGGCAAGATGGTGGCCGTGATGATGGCCGAGAAGTACGAGCTGCCGCTGCGCACCGCGGCCGCGCTGGCGCTGGTCGACATGGAGCGGCACGACGTGGATGGCGTGGCCGAGGTGCAGACCGCGCTCGAGCGCCTCGACAACTCGACCCGCAGCGCGATCGTGAAGGGACTGGCGCCGGGTCTGATCGGGCTGATGCGCGCCGGCGAGGAGGGTGGCAAGCCCGACGGCGCGCCACCACCACGGCAGGTGCGCGCGAAGGACGCCGCCTTCGCCCTGATCTCCCAGGCCGACCCGGAGACCGCCAAGCAGCTGACCGAGGCGGTCGTGCGCTGGTACACGGTCGACTTCAACGGCCGCAGCTTGTCGGGCAACTACAGCGCCGAGCAGGTCGTGCGCGCGCTCGGCTCGGCGGCCGCTTCGATCCTGGTGGACGCGCTGGCGGCGAAGTTGCCGCAGCAGGCACTCGTCAAGCTCGCCGAGCTGATCGGACAGCTGGGTGATCCAGAAACGAAGAAGCGGGCCGCGCAGAAGATCGTCGACATCGAGCGCGAGATGCAGGGCCAGGGCTTCGCGACGTGGCTCGAGGGGCAGATCCGCGCGCAGCTCGATGCCAGCGGACAGAAGGTAGACGCGGCGCGCGTGACCAAGACCGCGGCGCTCAATCGGGCCAAGTTCATCGACGAGGGCGCGATCCCCGCGATGAAGCACCTGGCCGATCAACCGGAGGTGGCCAACCGGCTACTTGCGATCGCTGCTGATCGGAACCCCGCCCTGGCCGCGCGTCGCACGCGCGCGCTGCAGGCGCTGGAGGGGCGCGCGCGTGAGCATCACCTGGATGCCCTGCTGGCGCTGGCGCTGGACGCTGAGGCTCCGGCGTCGGTACGCGACTACGCCTTCGATCGCGTGGGCGACGTCCGTAGCCCCAAAGCCATCGCTCCAATGTGGCCACTGGTGGAGAGCGCCGAGGATCCGCGCCTGCGCTGGCGCGCGGGAGAGCTGGTGCTGGCCATTGGGGGAAACTCCGTACTTGCCGAGTTTTTCTCCAAGTTGCCGAGCGGCGACGTGGCCTTCGAGCCCGAGGAGCTGGAGGGCTATGCGGTCCGAATGGGGCAGATGACGCCCCTGCCCACGGCCGTCGCAGGCGCGCAGCTGAAGTCCCCAGATTGGTGGGATAGGGTCATCGCGCTGCACTATTTTCAGCGCAAAGGCACGCTCGCGGACATCCCCAGCCTGGACCCTCTGCTGGGGGATACGACGAGCACCAAGGGCAAGAGTTGGCAGGCTGGTGACACGGTCGGCAAGGTTGCGAAACGGACGATTGACGGGTTACGAGAACGTCTTGCGCATGCGAAGGGATCGGCGGGCGCCCCTTAGGGACGGTCCCGACCTCGCAAGCCGAGCAGGGCGGCACCACGGACACCATGAGCACGCAGGATCAGAACAAGAAGACGCTCCGGCACTTCCAGTGTCGGGACTACCTCTGGGAAGTCTTCGAGCAGATGAGCGCCGAGCTCGAGTGCTCGACCGACTACCTGATCAACGAGGCGATGCGGCAGTACGCCCGCTCACGCAACTACGGCACGAGCCAGACCGGCCAGCAGCCACAGCCCGCGGCCGCGGCAACCGCCGCGCCCTCGGGTGGCAT
>JAPPOT010000109.1:287-10172 GCA_028817855.1 Myxococcales bacterium | reverse complement strand
CCCATGTGATCCCCGTGCTCCATGTGGCCCGCCAGCATGTAGGTCACCGTCTCGAACCCCCGGTGGGGGTGATCCGGGAAGCCCGCGATGTAGTCGCTGCTGTCGTCGGACTTGAACTCGTCGAGCAGCAGGAAGGGGTCCAGGTGGTCGAGCTCGGGGGAGCCGATGGTTCGCATCAGCCGTACGCCCGCGCCGTCGGACGTGGCGCGTCCGCGGAGCACGTGCGCCACCTTGCGTGGTTGGTCCATTGGCATGGCCACTGTGTCGAGGGGAGGCTCCGAGCGCAACGAGCCTTCCTAAGTCGGTCGATTTACACTTATTCGCCTGATGTAGGTGTAGCACCTACTGTGGACCCAAGCCCCACCTGATCCGGGGTCCGAGGAGGCAGGGATGCTCGTGAGTTCGACCCACCGCAGCCGCCGCACCATGCGCCGCGCCGCCCGCACCACCTGCCAGGCCGTCGGCCTGGAGGGCTTCCGCCTGCTTGGGGAGCGCAGCCTGGACCTTTCCATGCGCGGGATGCTCGTGGCCTGCGACGATCGGGTCGACCTGGGCGAGGAGGTCGTCGTGAGCTTCAAGGCACCCGGCCACGGGAACATGTGGATGGATGCGGAGGCCGAGGTCGCCCGCATCATCCAGGGCTACCGCCAGGGCGATCCCGGCTACGCGGTCGGCCTGCGCTTCACCTATTTCGAGCGCCACGCCCAGCAGGAGCTGCTCGCCCGCCTGGCCGGCTACCCTCCGCCCGTGCCCCGTCGGCGCGTGCTCACCCCGCGCGACCGCATGTCGGGTGTGCCGGCCCTGGAGCTGAGCCCCGGGACCCGTCCGGTCCCGCCCGTGCCGAAGGGCGTCTTCCGCGCCATGCTTGCCTAGCGCTTGCGGCGGTCTCGAGAAGCCGGTGATCGCAGGCGGAATTCTGTCAGCCTGCGAGGCGTGATACACCGCGGGCCCCAGCCCCAGCCGGGAACGTCCGCGTAACCGCCTGCGGCCTCGGCAGACCCAGAACCGTGCTCGAAGTCGTCTTCATCGCGCTAGCGTCCATCGCCCTCGGGGCGCTGATCGGCCTGTGGCCAGGCACGGGCAGCGGCGCGGCGAGCCCCTTCGGCACGTTCGCCATCGTCACGGCCGTGGCTGTCGTCCTGGGGCAGCTCTTGCCGGAGGCGCTGGCGAGCCTCGGCATCATGGCGTTCGTGCCGTTCGTAGTCGGCTTCGCGCTGCCCCGGCTGATCGAGCGCACGGTCACGGCGATCACGAAGCAGCCCACGTGCACACACGAGGACGCCATGTGCACCGATCTCGGCCTCGAGATCGGTTACGTGGGCCTGCTGCTGCACCGCGTGGGCGACGGCGTCGGGCTCGGGCTCTACGGCGGTCCCATGCACGCCGGCCACGGGCACTACGACGTGATCTTCGCGATCGCCGGGCACACCGTGCCCGTCACCGCCGTCGTGCTGCTGGCCTTCAAGACCCACCGCGGCACGATGAGCGCCGCGATCCGCGCCGCGGGCATCGTGCTCTCGACCCTGGTGGGCATCGGCGCGGCGAGCGCGCTTCCCGTGGGCCTGCTGACCGCAGCGGAGCCCTGGGTCAGCGCGGGCGTGGGTGGGCTGCTGATGCACATCGTCACCCACGGTTGGACCCGCGTGAAGCCGACGCTGAAGACGCGGCTCACGGACCTGTTTGCGATCGCAGCGGGGCTCGCCATCGTGGGGCTCGGAGGTCACAGTCACGCGACGGAGAAGGGCCTTCCCGACGTGCGCCACGCCATGGGCGAGGCGCTCTGGGAGCTCGGCCTCGAGACGGCTCCCATGCTGCTGCTCGGCCTCGGCATCGCCGCGCTGCTGCAGACCCAGGGCGACCGCGTGCCCGCTCGCTGGTTGACCGGTGGTGGCCACACGCGCCAGGCCATGCGCGGTGCGTTGCTGGGTATGCCACTGCCGGTCTGCGCCTGCGGCATCTTGCCGGTGGCGCACACACTCAAGGTGCGCGGTGCGGCGCCCGCGCTGGTGGTGGCATTCCTGCTCGCGACGCCGGAGCTCGGGGTCGAGACCTTCGCCCTCACGGTGCGCTTTCTCGGCTGGGAGTTCGCCCTCATGCGCCTGGCGGGCGCGATGATCGTGGCCGTGGTCGCCGCCCTGATGCTGGCCCACTTCGCGCCGCCACCACCCGCGGCGGCACCCACGGGAAGCGACCGCGCGATGTCCAGGGCGGACGGGCGGTCCCTCCGCGGGCGCGTGCTCGGCCACTTCGACGAGCTGCTCTACCACGTCGGCGCGTGGACCCTGGTCGGGCTGCTCGCGGCGGCCTACGTGCAGGCCACGCTGACCGATGGCGCCCTGCAAAGCATCGCGGGCTCGGGCCTCGACGTGCTGGTGATCTCGGCGCTGGCCGTGCCGAGCTACGTCTGTGCCAGCTCCGCCACGCCGCTGGCCGCGGTGCTGCTCGCGAAGGGCGTCTCGCCCGGTGCGGTGCTCGCCGGCCTGCTGCTGGGGCCCGCGACGAACCTCGCGACCGTCGCCTGGCTGCGCAAGGCGTTCGGCCCCCGGGCCACGCTCTTCGCGATCGGCGGGCTGCTGGGCGCCACCTGGGCGCTGGCGGCCGTGTCCAACAGCTTCCTGCACGAGCCCTTGAGCTCGGTGGCACGCATGGAGCCGCACGAGCATGGACCGGTGTCGATCATCTCGGCGTCGATCCTGGGGATGCTCTTCCTGCGTGCAGTGTGGCGCAACGGCCTGCAGGCGTGGCTCGGATCCCTGGGCGAGGCACTGGCCGACGAGTCCACGCCCCACGCCCACGCGCACGCGCACCACCACGAGGGCGGCGCTGCCCATTCCTGAGCGGACGTAACGCTCGCCTGGCTCTCGCGCCCAATGTCCTGAGCCGTGCTACTTTGACTGCTGGAGGCTCCCGATGGCGATCACGGCGATCAACCACCTGGCGTTCATCACACCGGACATGGAGAAGACGATCCGGTTCTACCGCGATCTGCTCGGCTTCCGGCTCGAGGCGGGGGTGGGCCATGGCGGCTACCGTCACTACTTTTTCGCCTTCGGAGACAACCAGGTGGCCTTCTTCGAGTACGAGGGTGCCGCGGTCATGGAGCGCAAATTCCACGGCGTGAAGACCGACAAGCCCCTGGGCTTCGATCACGTCTCCTTCACCGTGCCCAGCGTCGCGGAGCTCTTTCGCTTCAAGGACAAGCTCGACGCGGCCGGGATCGAGGTCACCGGCCCGATCGACCACGGGCCGATCTGGTCGATCTACTTCTTCGACAACAATACCATCCCGCTCGAGATCAGCGCCGACGTGATGGAGGTGCTCGAGTCGCCGGCGATGAGCGACGACGACCCGATGGGGATCGTGGCCGAGGGCGCCGATCCGCAGCCCGGCATCTGGCCCGAGGTCGCCAGGCCGACGCCGCGCTCCGAGTGGAAGGCCAAGCCGGGCAACGGCTTCGAGATGCGGCCGACCTTCCTGCGCGAGGGCAAGGGGCGGATCAAGCCCGAGTACGAAGACCTGATCGCCGCGAGCGACGCGGAGCGCGAAGGGTAGTCAGCCCAGGCGCTTGAACTTCGGCCGGCGCTTGTCGAGGAAAGCGGAGACGCCTTCCTTGAAGTCGTCGCTCTGGATCGTGCCGAGCATCAAGCGGTTGGCCTCGTCGAGCGCGCCATCGAGCGGCGTCATCAGGTCCTGGTAGACCTGCTTCTTCATCTGCGCCAGGGCGCCGGGTGCGCAGTGGTCGGCGAGGGTCTGGATGTAGGCGCGCGCCTCCTCCAGCAAGCGCTCCGCCGGCAACACGCGGTTGGCAAGACCCATGCGAAGCGCCTCGTCGGCGCCCACCTTGCGACTGGACAACAGCAGGTCGAACGCGTTGGCCGTGCCGACGAGGCGCGGAAGCATCCAGCTGCTGCCCCACTCGGCGATCAGCCCGCGGCGCGCAAACGCGGTCATGAAATACGCGTCCTCGGACATGAAGCGCATGTCCATGAAGCAGCTGATCGGCACCGCCATGCCCACGCACGGTCCGTTGATCGCCGCCAGGATCGGCTTACGGATCGACGCGAGGTACGAGTAGGTTCCGCGATAGCCCCGGTCGAAGCTGTCGTCGCCGGCCTGCGCGTCTCCGCGCGCCATCTCCACGCCCTCGCCCGCGGACAAGCTCTGGAGCAGCTCCATGTCCGCACCGGCGCAGAAGGCGCGACCACGGCCGGTGATGATGATGCCGACCACCGCCGGATCGCGCTCGGCCGCACCAAGGGCGTCCTTGAGCTCGGCCTCCATCTGGCCCGTCCAGGCGTTGAGCTTGTCCGGTCGGTCCAGGGTGATCGTGGCGACCGGATCGCTCACCTCGTAGGCGATGTGCCCGTACGCCATCGCTCAGCCGCCCTGGGCGACCTTCCAGCCAGTCGCGGAAGTCTGCTCGGCCACGGCCTTCATGCCCAGCGCTGCCTTGCTGCTTGCGTTGCCGTCGAGGCCGCGCTTGTAGACGCCCTGCACGATCGCCGCCAGCCGGAAGAAGCCGAAGGACAGGTAGAAGTTCCACTGGTCGATGCGGTCGCGCCCGGTCGCGTCGCAGTACATCTGGATGTACTCGTCCTCCTTGGGGATGCCGTCGCCGAGGGAGAGCGCTTCCATCGTGTGGTACTTCATGCAGTTGTAGGCCAGGTCGGCCATGGGGTGGCCCAGGGTCGAAAGCTCCCAGTCGAGCAGCGCGACGACCTTCGGCTCGGTGGGATGGAAGAGCAGGTTGTAGAGCTGGTAGTCGCCGTGGACGATGGTGGTGGTGTCGTCGTCCGGGATGTTGGCCGGCAACCACTCGAGCAGCTCGTTCATCGGCTCGATCTCGTGGGTCTTCGAGTCCAGGTACTGCTTGGTCCAGCGGTGCACCTGGCGTGAGAAGTAGTTGCCAGGCTTGCCGTAGTCCTCGAGGCCCTTGGCCTTGTAGTCGACGCTGTGGAGGGCGGCGAGCACGCGACACATGTCGGTGTAGGCGGCCTTGCGTTGCGCGGGCTCGAAGGCCTGCATGCCCGAGTCGCGGATGACCCGGCCCTCCACGAAGTCCATCAGGAAGAAGGGCGTGCCGATGATCGAGTCGTCCTCGCACAGCAGGTACGTCTTGGGCACTGGCACGTCCGTGTCCTCGAGCGCGCGGTAGATGCGGTACTCGCGCTCGATCGCGTGGGCGCTCTTCAGGAGCTTGCCCGGCGGCTTCTTGCGCAGGACGTACTTCTTGTCGCCCGCCTCGAGCATGAAGGTGGGGTTGCTCTGGCCACCCTCAAACTGCCGGATGCTGCCGATCCCGGCGTAGTCGTCCAGGTTGGCCTTCAGGTAGGCGTCGAGGGCGGCCTCGTCGAAGCGGTGCGCGTCGCGCACCTCCACGAGGCCGGTTTCGATCTGGGGGGCTTGTTCTTCGGGCATCGCGTTCCTGGTGTTAGTAGCCGCTGAGGCTGGCGAAGCGGTCGCGGTGGTAGGCCGCGTCTCCAAAGGTCATCTCACAGCCGCGCGCGCGCTTCATGAAGAAGCCGATGTCGTGCTCGTCGGTCATGCCGATGCCGCCGTGCATCTGCACGGCCTCATTCGTGATCAGCGCGTAGGCGTCCGAGAGCTTGGCCTTGGCGATCGAGACCAGCACCTTGGCGTTGTCGGCGCCGTCGTCGATCGCGCGGGCCGCCGCCATCACGACCGAGCGCGCCAGCTCGAGCTCGATGTACATGCGCGCGGCGCGGTGCTTGAGCGCCTGGAAGGTGCCGATCACCGTGTCGAACTGCTTGCGCTCCTTCAGGTAGTCGAGCGTGCGGTCGAAGGCCTCGTTCATGCCCCCGAGCATCTCACCGCACAGGGCCACCGTGGCGCGGTCGACCACGTCGCACAGCACGCCGTGCCCCTCGCCCGCCTTGCCGATCACGGCGTCGGCACCGAGCTTGACGCCCTCGAGTTTCAGGATGGCGGAGTTCTGGCAGTCGGCGCGCTGCTGGCGCTCGGTCGAGACACCCGCCGCGTCGGCGGGCACGAGCAAGAGGGTGATGCCGTCGGCGTCGCCGCCCTTGCCGGCAGTGCGCGCCGCCACCACGAAGGCATCGGCGCACTGACCACCGAGCACCAGGGTCTTTTCACCGCTCAGCTCGTAGCCGCCGTCCTTGTCGGTTGCGCCCAGCGCGATGTCGCGCAGGTCGTAGCGCTGCCCGCGCTCGGCATAGGCCAGCGCCAGCACTTTCTCCCCCTCGATCGCGGGGGCGAGCCAGGTGCTCTTCTGATCGGCGCTGCCGGCCAGCGAAAGCGCCTGCCCGGCCATGGCGATCGAGGGAATGAGCGGCTCCGGTGCGAGGCCGCGGCCCATGGCCTCGGTCACGATCACCAGGCCCGCGAGGCCCATGCCCATGCCGCCGTCCGCTTCCGAGAAAGGAATCGCGGTCCAGCCCAGCTCGGCCATCTGCTTGTAGACGTCGAGCGAGTAGCCACGCTCCTCACTCGAGTCCCGCAGCGCGCGGAAGCGCGAGATCGGGGAGCTCTCGCGCATGAAGGCGCCCGCCGTCTGGGCGAGCATCGTCTGTTCTTCGTCGAGTACGAGTGCCATCGTCGTCTTCCTTCCTGCTGCCTATTCCGGAAGCTCGAGCACGCGCTTCGCGATGATGTTCAGCTGCACCTCGCTGGTGCCGCCCTCGATGGTGTTGCCGCGGGAGCGCAGCCAGGCCTTGGTCTGGGTGGTCTCCGCCTCCTCGAAGCCGGGGCCCTCCCAGCCGACCGACTGGGGGCCGCGGATGGAGAGCATGAGCTCCTCGCGGCGCTGGTTGAGCTCGGTGCCGTAGATCTTGAAGATCGACGATTCCGGCCCAGGACGGTGTCCGGCCTTCAAGTTGTCGTTGTTGCGCTGCATCGTCAGCAGGAAGGCCTGGTGATCGACTGAGACCTGGCTGATGCGATCGCGCAGGACCTGGTCCGCGATGCGGCCGTCCTGCTCACCCAGGTATTCGCGACCCAGCTCCGCCAGCGGGTTGCGCGGCGGACCCCGGCGTTCGCCGCGCGGTCCGCCGCCGCCGAAGACGTTGCCGATCATGTTGCGCTCGTGGCCGAGCAGGGCCTTGGCCACGGTCCAGCCGCCGTTGAGCCCGTTGATGATGTTGCCCGTGCTGGCCTTGGCGTTGTCGAAGAAGGTCTCGCAGAAGGGCGAGGCGCCACTAATCAGCTTGATCGGCCGAACCTCGACGCCGGGCTGCTCCATGTCGATCAGCAGGAAGGTGATGCCCTGCTGCTTCTTCACGTTGTTGTCCGTGCGCGTGAGCACGAACATCCAGTCGGACTTGTCGCCGTAGCTGGTCCAGATCTTCTGCCCGTTGAGGGTGATCTCGTCGCCGTCGATCACGGCCTGGGCCTGCAGGGAGGCCAGGTCACTGCCGGCGTTGGGCTCGGAGTAGCCCTGGCACCAGCGGATCTCGCCGCGGATGATCTTCGGGATGTGCTCCTGCTTCTGCTCCTCGGTGCCGAACTGGAGCAGGGTGGGTCCGATCATGGACAGGCCGAAGCCGGTCAGAGGAGGGGGCAGCTTGAGGCGCCCGAGCTCCTGGTCGAGCACCTTGGCCTGCACCTTATCGAGCCCGCCACCGCCGTACTCCTTGGGCCAGGTCGGGCACGTCCAGCCACGCTCGGCCATGATGTCGCACCAGCGCTTGGCATCCGGGTGCGGCAGCTCCGGGTTCTTGCCGCCCCAGTACCCATCCTGGTTCACCCAGCCGCGGATGCTCTCGGGCGCGCTCTCTTCGAGGAATCCGCGAACTTCGGCGCGGAAACTCTCCAGGTCGGTCATGTCTCCTCCATGCCAGCGAACCACACAACGCGGGCAATCAGCGGTCCTAGCACCGATGTCGAGGGCTTGGAAAGCCCTCAGGAGGCCAGCATGCGCAGCAGCTGATCGGGCGCCGCGAGCACTGCCTCCGCCCCTGCGTCACGGAGCTCCACAGGGGTGCGGAAGCCCCAGCCTGCGGCCACCGCGATCATGCCACCCGCGCGGGCGGTCTCCACGTCGACATGGGTGTCACCGACGAAGGCGGTCTCGGGCGCCGCGACGCGCAGGATCTGAGCCAGCTCCAGCGCGGCCGCGGGGTCGGGCTTGCGCGGGACCCCCTCCCGCTGCCCGAAGACCTCCACGAAGGGCACCGACGGGAAGAGGGCTCCGACCACCTGGCGGGTGGCCTCGTGGGGCTTGTTGCTCAACACCGCCATCGGCACGCCACGGGTTGCCAGCTCCGCCAGCAGGGGCTCGATGCCGGGGTAGGGCGCGCTGTGCTCGATCAGGTGCGCTGCGTAGCGCTGCTTGAACTCTGCCACGAGCGCCGCGGTGGGTGCATTCGGCGCGGCGCGTTCGGCAAGCCGAGTGGCACCCTCGCCGACCATGCGCCGGTAACTGGCGGCGTCGTGGGTCGGCAGACCACGCGCCTCGAGCACGTGGTTCATCGCGTTCATGATGTCGACCAGGGTGTCGGCGAGCGTGCCATCCAGGTCGAAGATGACCGCGCGGGCGAGGCTCATCGCGCCACGGCGAGTGGGAAACCACGCGACGCGAGCGCCTCGCGCACCTGGTCGGCGTGACCCGTGAAGTGAACCACATCCATCCCCACGAGGCGCGCGGCGTCGCAGTTCCTCTCCCGATCGTCGATGAAGACGCAGTCCTCGGGCCGCACGCCGAGGGTCCTGTGCGCGTTGACATACGCGCGCTCGGCGGGTTTGCGCACGCCGGTCTCGCAGGAGACGAAGCTGGGCTTCACGAGACGCGAGATCCCGAGGCGCAGCACGTAGTCCTTGTACCACTCAGAGTAGTTGGACAGCAGATGCATCTCCACGCCCCTCGAGCTCAGCTCGCCGACAAGTGTGTGCATACCGGGTACCCAGTGGCAGTTCTCGATCATGCAGCGCTTCAGGGCCTGGCCGTTGAACGTCCGCTCATCGCGAAAGAAGCGCTCGAAGAGAGTGGCCTCGTCGACGCGCCCGAGCTCGAACTGGCCCCAGATATTGGGATGCTTGGCCTCGATCAGCTGGTCGAAGCTCATCTCGAAGAATCGTGGGACGTGGCTGTAGAACGGGTCGTTCACCAGCGTATCCATCAAGTCCCAGAGGATGATGCGCCGCAGCGGCATGCCGCAATTCTCGCACGCCTGGGCGTCGCGTCAAAACCATGGAATCGGTGGTAGAAGGCCGCGTGCGATTCGATCCCCCGCTTGTCCGAGGCGTCTTCCTGCGCCGCTATAAGCGCTTCTTCGTGGACGTGCGTCTCGACGACGGCACCGAGGTCGTCGCCCATTGCCCGAACACCGGCAGCCTGACCGGCTGCCTGCGGGAGGGGGCCGCCGTGATGCTCGAGCGCGCGAAGAATCCGGATCGGAAGCTCCGCTGGACATGGAAGATGATCCGAATTGGCCGGGCCTGGGTGGGCGTCGACACCAGCATCGCCAACCGCCTCGTCGCGGATGCGATCCGCGGCGGCGCGCTCCCCGAACTGGCCGGCTACGCGCGCACCATCCCGGAGGTGAAGTACGGCGCCGAGGGCCGCAGCCGAATCGATCTGCTGCTGTCCCGAGGTGGCGAGCCCGAGCGCTCGGGCAGCTCGCGGGCCGCGCTGCTCTCCTACCAGGGGGACGAGCGCGCCTACGTCGAGGTCAAGAACACGACCCTGATCATCCAGGAGCGTCGCGCCGCCTTCCCCGACGCGGTCACCGAGCGCGGCCGCAAGCACCTCGGCGAGCTCACCGAGGTCGTCCGTTCCGGCCACCGCGCCGCCATGGTCTTCAGCATTCAGCGTGCCGACTGCGACGCCTTCGTACCGGCGGACGACATCGACCCCGCATACGGCCAGGCCCTGCGCAGAGCCCTCGATGCGGGCGTGGACGACTACGC
>JAPPOT010000109.1:0-277 GCA_028817855.1 Myxococcales bacterium | reverse complement strand
CCGCGCCCTCGATGCGGTCGTGGAAGCCTACGCCCTGGCGGCCTCCCTCGGGCCCCGCCAGGTCCGCCTCCACCGCCGGCTGCCGATCGAGCTCTAGAAGAGCGAGAGCCCCGGGCACCTGACGTGCTCAGGGCTCGTGCGAGACACACCTATCGTCGCGCCTTCTCTTGAACAGCCGACAACGACTACGCTGACGGCACCCTTCCTCCGACTCCCATCAGGCCCAACTTCGACCTGGCACCGCACTCCCTCAACGGGTGGTCGGGTGGGGGGTGCG
>JAPPOT010000047.1 GCA_028817855.1 Myxococcales bacterium | reverse complement strand
CGTGGCGGGTCTGGCCGGCGTCGAGGCCGAGGGCCCAGGCGACCCCGGCGGCGGGCACCCGGGGGGCGCCGGCGCCCCAGCCCACCGGGCGAGCACGAGTATGGGATGGGCGATGGGCGATGGCAGGGGCGCCGTGATGCCGGCGACGGAGCCGTGGGCACGGGGCGGGACGCTGGAATCGGAAGCCTTGCAGGCGGTGTGGCAGGCGGCACGCGCGCTCACCGCCGCAGACCGCCGGCCGCTGCGCGCTGGTGCCAGCAGGTGGCACCCGAGCAGGCGGCTGCAGGCCCGCGACAACGCGTTGCAGAGCTGGCCGCGGCGGCGTTGCGGCGTCGGATAGACGGAGGCGGCGCGGCGCGCAACCTCTACCTCGAAGCGCCGCCGGACGCCCAACAGATGATTGCGGCCTTCGACGTGCTGGTCCGACAGACGCCATTGGTGCGCTTTGGCCATGCGCTTGCCAACGCGCAGCTGGCCGCGGCACTGGCCGAGGCACCCACGGCTTGGCTGTTGGACCTCGGCGTGGGTACTGGGGTCCAACTGGAGGCGCTGATGCATGAGCTATCCGTGCGGGGCGTGGAGCGGATCGACATTGTCGCTGTGGACCTGCCGGCTCCCGGCGCAGACCCCACCGCCAAGCTGCGCGCCGTGGGCGACCGGCTGAAGGCCCTGGGACGTTCTATAGGGCTGAGCGTGCGCCTACACCCCGTGGCGGAACCCGCCGAACACTTCGAGCCCCAGCGCTGGTTGCCGGCGGGAAGTGGCCCGTGCGTCAACGCCGCCCTGATGCTGCACCACCTACAGGAACCCGACCGCCGCAGGGTACTGCAGCGCATCAAGGCCTGCGCCCCGCGCCTGCTGACGCTGATCGAGCCCGACGTCGACCATCACCAGGTCGAGTTCCTACCACGCGTCCGACAGTGCCTCGCACACTTCGGCGCGGTCTTCGAGGTGCTCGATGGCTGCCTCCAGGCGCACCCTGCGGAGCGCGGGATCATCGAGCGCGCCTTCTTCGGGCGCGAGATCGAGAACATCATCGCCCATGAGGCCGAAGCGCGTCACGAACGCCACGAGCGCCGTGGACGCTGGTGGGCGCGGCTCTCGCAACTGGGATTCTCGCCGCTGCCCTGCTCGACCCCGGTCGATCGCCCGTTCGACGACGACCTACGGGTCGTGGTCGAGCGCGGTGGCGACACCTTGTGCTGGCGCGACGTCCCGCTGGTCACCGTATCTGCATGGCGACCTGGGGTCGCGTCCTAGCCGTGGCCCTACGCACAGTGCAGGCACAGTTGTGAAACGGCGGTATGAAAGCGGCGTCGAGCAGCGACGCGACCGAGGAGACCTCCGATGCGTTGGAGGAGGCCACCGCACTGCCCCTAGGCTCGCAGGTCCGGTGCAGCGTGCGTGCGCGGAGCTACGCACCGTGCGCCGCCGCGCGCGACGGCGCACGGGCGCGCGGGGATGGGCGCCGTCTACGAAGGCCGGGACGCGGCAACGGCCGGGCACCGCCAACCGCCGCCCACCCGATCACCGTGCGGCGGTAGCTACTCCTCTTGGTCGAACCAACACCCCGCAGACACAGGAGGACCGAAATGCAAGCCCAGCGGATCACCGGATTCGACCGTCTCTTTCACCCCAAATGCCCTGAGTTCATCACCGACCCCTATGCCCTCTACCGGGAAGCATACGCATCGCGCATGTGCTTCGTGCAGGGCCGCAAGCTCTGGTTGGCGATGCACCACAAGGACATCACGCAGATGCTCCGGGATCCACGCTTCGGACACATGCCTGAACGCGTCTTCGAGTACGTCCACGGACCGGGCATCAACGAAGAGCCTGTGATCGCCAACTTCAACCGCATGATGCTTGTGCGCAACGACCCGGATCACAGCCGGCTGCGCTCGCTCGTGAACAGGGCCTTCAATGCGCGCCGCGTGATTGACATGAAGCCCAGCATCGAGCGCATACCAAACCGGCTAATCTACCGCATGTCGGGAGCGGGCGAGGTT
>JAPPOT010000006.1 GCA_028817855.1 Myxococcales bacterium | reverse complement strand
CGATCCGGTCCTGGAGTTCTGTTCCGGCATGAAGCGCCGGCTGGAGCTGGCCCGGGCGCTGCTACACGAGCCTTAGCTGTTGGTGATGGACGAGCCCACCACCGGGCTCGACGAGCGCTCCTTTCGGCAGAGCTGGGAGCGCATCATGGAGCTGCGCGAGCGTCGGGGGCTGACGGTGCTGCTCCCCACCCACCGCGCCGACGAGGCCGAGCGCTGCGATCGGGTCGCGGTGGTCGACGGCGGGCGTGTGATCGCCGAGGACGATCCGGAGACCCTGCGGCGGCGCGTCTCCGGCGACGTGCTCACGATCGAGGCGGCCGAGCCGGAGGCCCTGGCCGCCGAGCTCTCGCAGCGCTTCGAGGTTCCCGCGCGGGTGGTCGATGGGCGCGTGATGCTCGAGCGCGAGCAGGGGCACGCGCTGATTCCGCGGTTGGTCGAGTCCCTGCCGGCCGGCCGCATCGATTCGCTCTCGATGCACCGGCCGACCCTGGCTGATGTCTTCGTCACACTCACCGGGCGCTCCCTCGGCGACGATGCCGGGCCCGAGGAGCGGGCGGGGGAGGGGAGCTGAATGGCGGCCGCGGCGACACGCGCGCGCTCGGCGCTGGCCGAGGAGCTGTCGACGATCGGAGTGCTCGTGCGGCGCGACCTGACGCGCTTCGCGCGTGAGAAGAGCCGTGTGGTCGGCGCCCTGATCCAGCCGTTGATCTTCTGGCTGATCATCGGCTCGGGCATGTCCGGCACCTTCGTGCTGCCCGGCGCGCACGGGGTCGACTACCGCGAGTACTTCTATCCCGGCGTGGTGGTGATGGTCGTGCTCTTCAGCGCGATCTTCACAACCATGAGCGTGATCGAGGACCGCCACAGCGGCTTCCTGCAGGCGGTCCTGGTGGCGCCCGGCTCGCGGGTCTCGGTGGTGCTGGGCAAGTGCCTGGGCGCGGCTTCGGTGGCCCTGAGCCAGAGCGCGCTCTTCATCCTGCTGGCGCCGTTGGCGGGCTTCGAGCTGTCGGACATTCACTGGCCGCTGCTGCTGGCAGCGCTCGCGCTCGGGTGCTTCTCGCTGTGCGCGCTCGGCTTCGGGGTGGCCTGGTGGTTGGACTCGACTGCCGGCTACCACGTGGTGATGAGCGTGTTGCTCTTGCCGCTGTGGATCCTCTCTGGGGCCATGTTCCCGGCGCCGGGGTCCGGGTGGATCGCGATCATCGAGCGCTTCAACCCGATGAGCTACGCGGTCAGCGCCGTACGGCGCGCGCTCTACGATGGCGGCCTGCCCGAGGGCACCGGCATCGCGGCGAGCAGCGGGTTGCTCGAGCTCGGCGTCCTGTTGGGCTTCTCGGGCCTGGTCACGCTGTGGTCGGTCCGCATGTGCTACCGGCGGAGGTGAGGATGCGATCGATCACCCCGTTGCTCGCCCTGTGCCTCGCTCTCGCCCTGCTCTCGGGATGCCGGGACATTCCGGCCCTG
This sequence comes from Myxococcales bacterium, assembly GCA_028817855.1. Lineage (GTDB taxonomy): Bacteria > Myxococcota_A > Polyangia > Polyangiales > JAFGIB01 > JAOUOP01. The sequence continues at coordinate 8,742 of JAPPOT010000006.1, read as the reverse complement.
CCCGAGATCGCGGCCGTGCCCGGCTTCGAGCTGCACGACCACCGGGGCGCCAAGGTCACGCCGGCGGAGCTGCAGGGCAAGGTCTGGATCGCCAACTTCATGTTCACCAGCTGCCCCGACGTCTGTCCCTTGCTGACGGCCAAGATGGGCAACGTCCGCAGTGATCTCCGCGCCCAGCGGCCGTCGCTGCGCTTCGTTTCCTTCTCGGTGGATCCGGAGACCGACACGCCCGAGGTGCTCGCGAAGTACGCCAAGGAGCAGGGCGCCGACCACGAGGGCTGGTTCTTCCTGACCGGGGAGCTCGAGCGGGTGAAGGGCGTCGTGGTGAAGGGCTTCAAGCAGTCCATGGAGAAGATGCCGCTCGAGCAGGGCAAGCCCCAGAACATCATGCACGGAAGCCACTTCGTGCTGGTCGATCAGAAGCTGCAGATCCGTGGCTACTACACGAGCGACGCGCCCGGCCTCAAGGCCCTGGCGCGGGATGCGCGGCGGCTGGTCGCCGGCAAGGCGGACGGATGATCACCGGCTACGCGCTGGCGACCCTCAACGCCCTGCTCAACAGCTGCGCGGCTCTCTTCATGGTGCTCGGCTATCGGGCGATCAAGCGCAAGGACAAGGCGCGCCACAAGCGCATGATGCTGGCGGCTTTCACCGCCTCGTGCCTCTTCCTGGCGTCCTACCTGACACGCATGGTGCTCTTCGGCGACACGCGCTTCGAGGGCCAGGGCGCGATCCGGTACGTGTACTTCGCCATCCTGATCTCCCACGTACTGCTGGCGACGGCTGTCGCGCCGATGGTGATCGGGACCGTGGTGCTGGGGCTGCGCGATCGGCTGGCGACCCACCGCAAGCTGGCGCGCTGGACGTTCCCGATCTGGGCCTACGTGTCGGTCACTGGCGTAGTCGTCTACCTGATGCTCTACCAGCTCTAGAGTGGGTGCGGACTGGTAGGGAATCGCCGAGGTTCGCCCAGGAGCGGCTTCGCCTGCGCTCTTGTCCGCTCGATCGCGGCCAAGGCTGTTACTCGGCTCAGCGTCCTCGGGCCAATCCTCGACCTAGCGCTGCTACGCCTCCGGTCGTCCCTGTGGGCGCGCTCGCTCCTGAACGAACCTCGGCGATTCGAGTTGCGGGTGGCGGGCGGTGCCGTTCGATGTGTGTGGGTCGAGGCGCGAGGTTTGTTACGTCTGCGTTCGTGTGTGGACGAGGATCTGTGGGGGGCTGATGCCGCGGTCGCGGAAGGCGTCCAGCACGCGCAGGTTCACGTCGGTCTTGAAGGCGTTTTCGTGCTGGGTGTCGAGCACGTAGGCCTTCAGCGTCAGGCGCACCGCCATGTAGCTGTCGTTGACGACCTGCTCGACCAGCACCACGACGGGCTTGGGTAGGTGGATGAAGCGGCTGCTGATGGCGGCGTCGTGCACCAGCTGGCGCGCCAGCGAGATGTCCTGGTCGAGGCCGACGTGGAAGCCCATCACCACCTGCATGTCCAGCTCCCCATAGTTGGCGCAGGAGATGCGCTCGCTGAGGAACTTGCTGTTGGGCACCGTGACGGTGTTGTCGTCCAGAGTGCGGATGCGCACCGAGCGCAGGCCGATCGAGATCACGTCGCCGTATTCGCCCTCGAAGAGCACGCGGTCGCCGACCTGGAAGGGGCGGTCGATCATGATCACCACCCCGGAGACGACCGACGCGACCAGGTCCTTGATCGCGAAGCCGAAGGAGACCGCCAGGCCGCCTCCGATCACGGTCAGCGTGCGGGAGTCGAGCCGGAAGCTCAGCATCAGCACCGCGATGAAGGTGACCACGTAGACCAGGAACTGGGCGATGGTCTCGGCCTGGTGCAGCCACAGCCGCCACTGGACGAACTGCTGGCTGAGCCGCTCCACCGTGCTGCGCAGGAAGCGCAGGGCGAGCCAGGCAGCGAAGACGACCAGCACGGAGCTGGCCGCGCCGCCCCAGCGGATCAGGCGCGCGATCTCCTTCAGGCTCTCCACATCCAGGTCCTGGGCTGTCGCCACGGAGGGCAGCAGCAGCGCGGCGGTGGCCGCGAGCAGGGAGTGAGGGGCGTGGGCTCGGAAGCGCTTCATGGTCTTCACATCACCAGCAGGCGGCGGCGCCTGAGCACGCGTGTGATCGGCCGGTACCAGCTCCAGCTCACGCGCACCGACTCCTCCTCGTCCTCCTCGACGAAGCCGCGCGCTTCCGCGAAGCGCAGGGCGTTGTGCACCTGGCCCGGGGTCAGGTTGGTCGCGTCCACCAGATCGGAGCGCTCGGCCACGTCCATCTGCAAGAGGCTCCGCAGCACGAAGAGCACCGTCAGCGGGCTCTGGTCCACCTCGGCGGCGGGTGGCTCGTCGAACATGCGCACGGCCACGCGCCCGTCGGGATCCTGGAACAGGGAGTGGCGCCAGTAGCGCAGCGCGACGCTGGCGTTGCCGTCGGAGCTGTCCCAGATGATGCGGTAGAAGCTCTGCTCGAGGCGCTCCTCGTCCTCTTCCTCGAGCTCGGTGAGCTGGCGGCGGGCCATCAGGTCGTCGAAGACCGGCTCGAGACCCGCCTTCTCGGTGGTGGCGCGGATCAGCTCGCCGAGCTGGGCCTCGGTCCAGGCCGGCAGCTCGACCACGTGGTCGAAGGAGACGCGGTCGCCGTAGGCGCGCTGGATGAAGCTCCAGGCGGGAGCATCGATCGCGAGCACCCAGGAGATGCCGCCGCCGGCGGCGCGGGCCAGGTCCTCCAGGCGGTCGAGCTGCTCGAGGCCCTCGATGGTGGGGCGCACCAGGCGCTGGGCGTCGTCGATGCACACCACGCGCGGCTTGCCCGTGCGCAGGGCCTCGGCGACCTGGGCATCGCTGGCGCTAGGACCCAGCGACAGCTCCTCGGCCAGGGCGGCGAGCAGCTCCTCGGGCTTTCCGTGGGGGCAGGCGACGATCATCACGCGCTCGTCGCCGATGCGTTCGCGCAGGCGCGTGAGGAAGGTGCTCTTGCCGCGGCCGCGCTCGCCCACCACGGCGGTCAGGGTGGTGCTGCCGTCGCACACCCAGGTCGCCACGTCCGCGAGCAGGTCGGTGGCGTAGTCGACGATGCGCGCGGGTGCCGCCTCGGGCCGGAAGAAGCGCGCCTGTACCTCGGAGACCAGGCTCTCCGGACGGCCGCTGCGTCCCTCGGCGGCGCGCGACTGCCGTACGACCTGGTTGCGCAACAGGTAGGCCAGCAGGCGGCGCATCAGCTCGAACTCGTAGATGTGGTCGCGCGTCCAGTGCAGCAGCCCGGTGCCGAGCAGGTAGGCGCCACCGATCGGCGCTGCCAGCACGCCCGTGGCGCCATCGCGGCTGCGGGCCAGGGCGGCGGCCAGGCGGTTGGTGGGGCCGAGGGCGTCGAGGTTCTCGAAGATGATGGCGCGCCACCAGGAGACCAGCAGCAGGGCCAGCGGGACCGCCACGATCCAGCACAGTATCAGCGCCCAGGCGTAGATCGTGCCCCGGCCGACGCTGGCCTCGGTGAGCGAGAGCAACAGCCCCAGCACCACCACGGTGAGGCCGACCAGGCGCAGGGAGCGCAGCCGCAGGGGCCCGTGGGCGGTGCCGCGGCGCCCGCGCCGGTGTTGGCGTGAGGCCATCGCGTCGAGCAGCAGCACCACCATCGAGCCGCTCAGTAGCCACACCAGCACCAGCCGCACGAAGCGCAGCTCGGGCAGCACGTCGCTGGTGCCGAGCACGACCCAGAGCAGCACGAGCCAGTCGAGCGGCCGATGGATGCGGCGCAGATACCAGGCGAAGCTCGCCAAGAAGCGCACGCCCCAGGACTGCAGCACGCGCTGGCGCATGGTGCGTCGCAGGCGCGTCAGCCAGGCGTCGGCGTGGCGCCGCCAGGCGCGGAAGATGAAGAGGATCAGCAGCAGCTGCAGGCCGCCCCAGACCACTGGCCAGGGCGAGCTGCCGAGCTGCCTGCGCAACTCGGCGATGTGTCGAGGGAGCTCGAGTAGGTGGTAACGCAGCTCCAGGCCCACCTGGGTGAGCTCGCCTCGCGCAGCGGCCACGCCGTCGGGCCCGGTGCCGGTGAACGCGGCACGGTGGGGCTCGCCGCTCAGGGAGAGGGCCTGCAGGCGTGCGGTGTTGAGCGCCACGATCGCGTCCCGCAGCTCGCTCGTACGCTCCCACTGCAGCCCGGCGTCCAGCGCGCGCAGCTGCTCGTCCTTGCGGACGAGCTTGGACCAGAGCGCGTCGAGCTGCCCGCGATGCTCCTCGTGCAGGTGGGCGTCGTCGAAGCGCTCCCCCAGGCCGGTGTCCGTCGCGGGTCCGGACACGACCGCGAACAGCGCGCGGTCCAGCTCCTTGTGCAGCCGCCCCAGCTGGCTGCCGATGCGTCCGTGCAGGCGCTCGGCGTCGCGTGCGCGGCTGGCGCCGAAGCTCGAGCTGCGTGCCAGGGTGTCGACCCGCTCCGTCCAGGCCAGCGCGTCCTCGCGGTGCTGGCCGAGGCGGGCGCGGGCCTTGGAGAGTAACTCCTCCTCGCGCGCTTGCCTCTCCTCGATCGCGTGTAGGCGCGCCCGCTCCTCCTCGAGCAAGCGCAGCGAATTGCTGCGCGCTTGGCGTGCCGCTTCGAGCGCCTGCTTGCGCTTCTCGGCGGCCTCGCGGGCCTGCGCGCGGGCGCGGTCGGCGGCCTCGATCGCTTGCTGCTGCTGCTCGCGCTCCGGCTCGGCGGGCTCGGCAGCCTGCGCCTGGCGGGCGGCGTGTCGAGTGAAGAGCCCGTCGCGGGCCTGCGGGGAAAGCGAGAGGTAGCGGCTCAGCAGATCGTCGATGCGCGCGCGGGCCTCGGCGGCGGTGGCGGGCGCCTGCACCGGCGGCGCGTCCTGCCCCCCGGGCTCGGCCACGCCCGCGTCTGGCGCCGCGGCGGCCCCGCTCGGTGCTTCGCCCGCATCCGGGGGACGTCGCTCCAGCAACCGGGCCAGGTTTCGCAGTCGCGCCCCGAGGTCGGGCGCCGCGACGGTCGCCAGGTCGAGCGCGAGCAGGCCGCGCGGATCGAGTGCCGGGTCGAGCTCTCCGGCGAGGAAGGCCTGCAGCCGCTCACCGCGCAACCGCAGCCGCTCCAGCTCGGCCGCCTCCCGCGCCTGTCGGGTGCGCTCCGCTTCGAGCGCCTGCTGCCGCGCCCGGTGGCCGTCCAGGAGCGCCGTGCGCGCCTCGGCAGAAAGGAATAGGAGTGCGCGCAGGGCGTCCTGCAGGTCGTCCTCCGGCGAGAGGTCCTCGCGGTTGCCGGTCGCCGGCGGCGGGAGCTTCTCCCAGGGCTTGCGGCGGGGTGGCGCCTGTGGCTCGCGCAGCAGCACGAGCCAGCGCTCGCGCGCGCCCAGGGCGGGATCGGTCAGGTCGAGCCGCAGCAGGGACTCGAGGTCGATGGCTGGGTCGAGCGTCCCCGCCACCAGCGCGCGGATCTGGGCGGCCCGCGTTCGCAGCTCGGCGCCCGGGTCGGCCGGCGCTTCGGCGGGCTGCGGTTCGTGCTCGGCCTGCGGTGCCTCCTGGGCCAGCGCCCGCGCACAGCATGCAAGCCATGCCAAGGCAGCCCACAGCCGCGCGCGTTGGACCCCCAGTGGCATCGGGGGGAGAGTACCTCAAGCTAGAGCCCGTCGTCAGACGGGCTCTAGCTCGTGCAATAGGAGCGCGGTGCGCTCTTGATGCGGTCGAGCAGCTGGTTGGAGCGCGTCTTGAGCGCCTTGCTCGGCTTGCGCTTCAGCAGGGCCTGGACCGCGCTCTTGGCATCGGTGCACGCGTGCAGGCGGTAGAAGGCGTCGGCCATGCCGTAGAGCGCCACGTTCACCGCCGTGCTCTTGCCGTGCTCCGAGATCACCTTGCGGTACTCGCCCAGCGCCGTGGCCGGCTTGTTTTGCTGAAGGTAGCTCGCGCCGATCCAGTACTGAGCGTTGCCCGCCTTGGGATCCTCCGGGTAGCGCGTGAGGAATTCGCGAAAGAGGGCGCGCGACTTCTCGTGTTGGCCCTGCTCGTAGGCCTGATAGGCCGTCTGGTAGTGAGCGCCCTTGTCTTTCGGAACCTGGGAGGGGTCGAGCGTGCCGCCGGCCCCGGTGCGTAGGCTGGCCAGCTTCTGATCGGTCTCGGCCCGCTGGGTGGCCATCTCGTGGGTGAGCACCTCGGTCTTGTGCTTGAGCTCGGCGAGCTGTCCCTCGAGCTTGGAGATCTGCTCGCGCATCTGCTCGACCTGGGCGCCCACGTCGGCGCTGTCGCGCGTCAGCAGCTGGGTGGCCTTGTCCAGCACCTGCTGCAGCTCGGCCACCTTGGCGTCGAGCTCCTGGCGGTTCTGGCGGTTCTGGCCCTCGAGCCGCTCGAGGCGGGAGTCGCGTGCCTGGGCCGCGGTGCGCAGCTGCTCGCCCTCGGCGGCCGAGGTCCAGCAACCCGGCAGCAGCACACCGACCAGCAGCGACAGCGGCAGGATGGATCGAAGGCGCATGGTGCTCCTGCTCTACCCCTGTGGGGTGGCGTCGTTCAAGTCTTTTGGCCGGCGGCGGCCCGGTCTCAACGCTCGCGGATGTCCACGCGCCGGTCCTGGGACCAACCGGCCTCGTCCGCGCCGGAGGCCAGCTCCTCGCCCATGGACGAGTGACTGATCTCGGCCTCGACGCCCAGCGACTTCAGGTACTTCTTGGCCGAGCTGGCGCGGCGGTCACCGAGCGCCAGGTTGTACTCCTCCGTGCCGCGGGGGTCGGTCAGGCCGGTGACGTGGACCGAGCTGTAACCCTTGGTCTTGATGCACGCGGCGTTCTCGGCCAGACCGTCGCGGGCGCCGGTCTCGAGGGTCGAGGAGTCGAACTCGAAATACACGGGCGCAAGCACGCACTCGGCGACGACCGGCGCCGGGGGCGGCGGGGCGGCCGTGGTCTGGGCCTGGACGCAGACGTTCTCCTGGCAGTCCTCGCCGACGCCGCAGTCGCTGGTCGTCGTGCAATAGCCGGGGATCGCCTGGCAGGCGCCCGAGGCGCAGCTCTGACCCGCGGGGCAGTCCTGGTCGCCGCGGCATTGCTGGCACATGCCGTTGACGCAGAATTCGCCCGCGTGGCAGTCGGTGTCGGTGTCGCACTTCGGGTAGCTCGGGCCACATCCGACTGCGAGAAGCATCCCGCCCAGCAGGGCGAGCGAAGCGAAGAACGCGTTGCCTTGAACTGCGGTTCGTGCGCTCATGATCGGTCCCTTCCTCCTACAATTGCTGTGCATGTAGGGTACCGGTGGGCTAGTCGACCCGGCTCGGGATGTCAAACCCACAATCCTCCCCGGCTTGGGATAGATGACCCCCATGCAGGGCGCCGGATGCTACGGCGTAGCTCCATGAAATGGCACCCAGAATTTGTAAGGGGCCATCGCGCTGGTCAGGGCCTGTCCCCTGCGGGTATGAATCGGTCCACAGGATGGTTACGCAGAGCTGGTCCGCGCGTTTCGAGCGCATGTCCGAGTCGGCCACTGCCGCGGTCTTTCGGCGCGTGGCGGAGCTGCGGGCCCAGGGGGTCGATCTCGTCTCCCTGTCGGTGGGCGAGCCGGACTTCGATCCACCGCCCCATGTGTCGGCGGCTGCCAAGGCCGCGATCGATGCCGGAGCGAGCCGATACACCGAGGTCGCCGGGCTTCGGGCGCTGCGCGAGGCGATCTGCGAGGACTCGCTGTGCCGTCGCGGGGTCGAGCATTCGCCCGATCAGGTGCTCGTCAGCGCGGGCGCGAAGCACTCGCTCTTCAACCTGGCCCAGGTGCTCTACGACCACGGCGACGAGGTCGTGGTGCCGGTGCCCGCCTGGGTGACCTACGCGGAGCAGGCCAAGCTCTGCGGTGCGCGGCCGGTGCTCGTGCCGTGCGCGCGCGAAGACGGCTATCTGGTGCGTCCCGAGTCGCTGCAGGCCGCGCTCAGTGCCCGCACGCGTGCGGTGGTGCTCTGCACGCCCTCCAACCCCACCGGTGCGGCCTACGATGCCGAGCAGCTCCGGGCCCTGGCCGCCGTGCTCGAGGACAGCCAGGCGTACGTGATCGTCGACGAGATCTACGCGACCTTGACCTACGATGGCTTCGAGCAGCGCTCGCTGCTGTCGCTGGCTCCGGCCCTGCGCGAGCGCCTGATCGTCGTGGATGGAGTGAGCAAGCGCTTCGCCATGACCGGCTATCGCGTGGGCTGGATGCTGGCGCCGCGCGAGGTGGCGCGCGCCTGCGAGGCGATCCAGAGCCAGGCCACCACCAGCATCGCCGCTGTCTCGCAGCATGCCGCCATTGCCGCGCTGACGGGACCGCAGGAGCCCGTTGGCGCGATGGGCGAGATCTTTCGAACGCGCCGCGACCGGCTGCTGGCGGGTCTCGGCGGCGTGCCCGGATTGTCGGTGTCACGCCCGCAGGGGGCGTTCTACCTCTTCGCCGATGTCGGCGCGGCGATCGAGCGCGCCGCGGCGGTCGGAGTCCGGGACGACGTGGGCCTTGCGACCTGGCTGCTGGAGCAGGCGCGGGTCGCGCTCGTGCCGGGAACGGCCTTTGGCGCACCGGGACACCTGCGCTTCTCCTATGCGGCCTCGGAGCAGGAGCTGGACCGGGCGGTGGAGCGCCTGGGCGAGGCGCTGGCCCGCTTCTAGAGCGCATCTCAAAGATGCTCTCGGCGCCTTTCGGGCGGAACGGGGCCGCTCGCCGCGTCGCCTCACGCTCGACAATACTTGGCATTGCCTCGGTTCGCCGACGCGCCGCTCGGCCCCGTCGCGCTCCGAAATCCATCCGGAGCATT
>JAPPOT010000111.1:6303-10249 GCA_028817855.1 Myxococcales bacterium | reverse complement strand
CGGTCGCCGAGCAGGCCGGCGACGGAGGCGTCGGCCGGCGCGGGCGCGGGGGGCGCAGTGGCGGCCGCCGCCGGGGGCGGGTCGGAGGCCAGCTCGGAGGCCAGGTCCAGCAGCGCCTCCGGGCCGGTCACTGTGTCTGCGCTGCTGGGACGCGCGGCGGGTGCCGACGCGGCCACGTCGGGAACGCTCGGCGGACGGAAGGTGGTGCTGATGCGCCGGATGTTCTGGGGCGCCGGGAACTCGCTCTTGCGCGGCGCCAGCTCGATCAGCACCTCGCGCAGCTCGCCGATCGAAGGCCGGCGCTCGCGTTGTGCCGAGAGGCAGCGCTGCACCATGCGCGAGAGGGAGGCGGGCACGTCGTCGACCTCGGCCTGCAGCGCTGCGCCCTCCGCAGGCGGCGCCTCGCCGCTGACCATCTCGTAGACCATGGCCGCGAAGGAGTAGACGTCCGAGGAGGCGTCCGGCTCGCCGCCCATCAGACACTCGGGCGGCACCGCGAGCGCACGCTCGGGCGAGACCCCGAGCATGGCGCTGGCGTCGCTCATGCCAAAGCCGACCAGCACCGGTGCGCCCGTGCCGCTGTGATCGGTCAGCAGGACGTAGCCGGCGCCGGGATTGCCGTGCACTGCGCCGCGGGCGTGAACCTCGGCCAGGGCGCCAGCGATCTGACTCGCGATCGACATCGCCACCTGCAGCTCGAGCCCCTTGGGGTGGCGCTCGAGCAGGCTCGAGAGCAGCTCACCGGCAACGTCCTCGCGGACCGTGAAGGGCAGCCCGAGATCATCCTCTCCGCGCGAGACCGGCACCAGCCCCGGGTGGTCGATGCTGGCGAGCGCCTCGGCGTCGCGCACGAACTCGGAGACCACGTTGCCGCGCAGCGCCACCTCCGGTCGCAGCCGCGTGAGCGTCACCCACCGATCGCCGTGACGGTCGTAGGCGCGGAAGGTCTCGGACAGGTCCCCCGCACGTACGCGCTCGCGCAGCTCGTACGGTCCGATCACCTCTCCGACGCGGGAGTCTTCGGGCGAAGCGCCCATCGCACGCAGTATAACCGCCCGACGCACGCGGAGGCGCTCTTACTGGGGCCTACATGCGCGCATACGCGGCGCTGTATGTCCGGTGCCGGGCCCCCATCGCGCGCCACCTCGTCGTAGGTCGGCCGGAGCTAGCGCACGATCGCGCGATTCGTAGGCAGCGCGCCGGACGTGCCTTCCGCGGCAGGCGCGGAAGACGGCGGGCGCAGGGGGCCCTGACGGAACGCGGGCGGCGCCACGCATTGCGTGACGCCGCCCGTGCATGGCTCGCGCGAAGCGCTCTAGTAGTAGCCTCCACAACTGTAGGGGTCGTCGCTGCAGCACGAGTGGGTGTTGCAGGCCTGGAACTCCTCGAGCGCCGGACATGCGGCGCCACCGTTGGCTGCAGGCACGACGATGGTGCGCGTGCGGGTCTGGGTCCCGCCGTCGCACTCCGCGTCGCACTCGCTCCACGCGCTCCAGTCGCTGACGACGCAGTCGACGGGGCAGTCCAGGCTGTCCTCTTCGCCTTCCTCGCAGATGCTGTTGCAGTCGGGGCCGGCGAGCTCGTCGCCCGCGTTGCAGATGCCGTTGCAGTCGGCGCCGTTATCGGTGTCGCCTTCCTCACAGGAGCCGTTGCAGTCCACGGAGCCTTCCTCGCCGAGCTCGCAGGTGCCGGTGCAGTCGTAGCCGGCGCCCTCGCCCACGTCGCACAGGGCGTTGCAGTCGACGCTGCCTACCTCGCCGTAGTCGCAGACGGTGTCGCAGTCGGAGCCGGCGGCGTGGTCGCCCGGCTCGCACAGGCCCTCGCAGTCGGGGCCGCCGGGGATGTCGGTCTCGGCGCAGCTCGAGTCGCAGTCCGCCGAGCTGTGCTCGTCGCCGTTGTCGCAGATGCCGTCGCAGTCGGATCCGTCGCCGCTATCGCCGCGGCCGCAGCCGCCGTCGCAGTCGACACTGTCCACGTCGTCCTCGGGCGCGCACATGCGGTCGCAGTCGGGGCCGATCGGGCCGTCGACCACGGCGCAGAAGCCATCGCAGTCGGGGCCGTCGGACGAGTCCCGGTCACCGCAGATGCCGTCGCAGTCGGCGCTGCCCGCCTCGTCGCGCCAGCCGCAGACGTGCTGGTCGCAGTCGTGGCCGTCCGGGGAGTCCCCCACACCGCAGCTGTCGTCGCAGTCCGGGCTCGAGGCCGAGTCGCCGACATCGCAGACGCCATCGCAGTCCTCGCTCCCCTGATCCTCGTCGCGCCCGCACAGCCCGTCGCTCGGCATGGCGGGGGGGTCGTCCATGCTGCTCTGCATCATGTCGCCGCCGCCGGAGCCCGCAGCGCCACCGGTCATCGTGCTGTCGCCGTCGCCGTCGCCGTCACCGGGCGCATTCGACTGCGTATCCCCGCGCTCGCCCGCCTTGTCGCTGGCGTCACCCTCATCGCTGGCGTCGCCCGCGTTCTGGGCCTCGCCCGGGTCACCCGTGGGAGCGGCCGAGCCCTCCCCGGCAGCGGGATCGCCGCTGGGCGTACCCTCGTCACATGCGACAGCGCCTGCCATCGCCATACATATGCAGGCAACTGTGATAGCTCGAAGATTCATCGGACCCCTCCTGAGTAAGCCGAGTGACAATGTGATCCGAGCATATCGGAAAATTCCATTTACACAGCATCGAAATTGCGGTTGTTCTGAAAAAAATCCAAAATAGCAGCATCGCAACCAAGGAGTGGCTAGCGTCATTGGCCAGATTCGCTGTTCCGGACAGTCCGGCCAGGGCGTACCGAAGGATCGGTGCAGCGCGTTCCTGAGCGTGCAAGCGACCTCCAGACCTCGAAGAAGCCGCCGGCTACTCGGGTGCCGGGGTCGGAGCGGCGTCGAGTGTAGAGGAGGTGAAGCGCGTGCCGTGCGGTCTGTGGTGGTCGAGGTCCGGATGCCTGGCATCCGATTATATCGCGAAGACATATATTAATTACGTAGTTCCCGATAAAAACTGCATCCAGTCACTTGCCGAGGGTTGCACCGGCCCGCCGAGCTCCCAACAGAAGCGCCTCGTGGCCTCCCACTGCGTCGTGGGGACCCTGACGATTCAAGACTGAACGGAGGGGGGACAATGGCGCGGAGGCTTGTGCGAGCGTCACAACTCCTTCTCGCTGAAGATGGACGCCGGAAGCTTCAAGGGCGGCGGTGAGAGCGAGTCGATCACCACGGTGACCTTCGACGGGGAATCGACTGAATTCCCCGAGTGGTCACTGTAGTACTGCCGAACGGTGGGCGAACCTTCGACGACCCTCTCGTCGCCCGCTGACGCGGGCTAGCGCAGCTGGGTGCTGCTTAGGCCCAGCAAGCGCCTGGCCACGATCAGCTGTTGGATCTGTTGGGTGCCTTCGAAGATGTCGAGGATCTTGGAGTCGCGGGCCCATTTTTCGATGAGCTCGTCTTCGCCGTAGCCGAGGGTGGCGCAGATTTCGGCGCAGCGGAGGGTGACGGCGTTGACGGTGCGGCCGGCCTTGGCCTTGGCCATGGAGGCTTCCATGCTGTTGGGTTGGCCGTTGTCCGCCATCCAGGCGGCCTTGACGGTGAGCAGGCGGGCGGACTCGAGGTCGGCTTCCATGCGGTAGAGCTCGGCTTCGACGGCGCTGCTGCCCCAGACCGCGCGGTCGTAGTCGCCGCGGTAGCCCTCGGCCTTGAGCAGCTCGCGGGTGCGGTCGAGGGCGGCCTTGGCGACACCGACGCCCATGGCGGCGACCACGGGGCGGGTGTTGTCGAAGGTCTGCATGACGCCGCCGAAGCCCTTCTTGGTGTCGACCTCGGGGTTGCCGAGGAGGTTCTCCCTGGGCACGCGGCAGTCGGTGAAGAGGATGGTGGCGGTGTCGGATGCCTTGATGCCGAGCTTGTGCTCGAGGCGCGCGACCTCCATGCCGGGGGTGCCGTGCTCGACCACGAAGC
>JAPPOT010000111.1:0-6293 GCA_028817855.1 Myxococcales bacterium | reverse complement strand
CTCTTGATCGCGGCGCGGCCCAGGCTGGGGTCGAGGGAGGCCCAGACCACCACGCAGTCGGCGCGCTCGCCGGCGGTGACGAAGATCTTCTCGCCGTTGAGGATGTAGTGGTCCCCGTCGAGCACGGCGGTCGTGCGGATGGCCGCCGAGTCGCTGCCGGCGTTGGGCTCGGTGATCGCCATCGCGGCCCACTTGCCCTTGAAGCGCTCGAGCTGCTCCTCGTTGGCGACGGCGGCAAGCGCGGCGTTGCCGAGGCCCTGGCGCGGGATGGTGAGCGCCAGGCCCACGTCGCCCCAGCACAGCTCGGCGAGACCGAGCACGGTCGACATGTTGGTGCCGTTGCGGACGCCGCCGGTCCTTTCCTTCTTCTTCTGGCTGAGGGCGCCGGCGCCGGCACCCGCCGAGGCGTCGCCCTCGTTCATGCCGTCGAGCACGGCCGCGAGCATGTCGAGCTCCTTCGGGTACGCGTGCTCGGCCAGGTCGTACTTGCGCGAGATGGGGCGGAAGACCTCGCCCGCCACCGCGTGTCCCTGGTCGACCAGGGCCTGAAGCTTCTTTGGAATCTCGAGGTACATGATGCGTTCCTTCTTTCCTGGAGCGGTGCCGGCGGCTCAGACGAAGAGCCCGCCCTCCATGATCGCGATCGCGCGCAGGTCGCGGTACCAGCGCTCGACCGGGTGTTCCTTGGTGAAGCCGTGGCCGCCCAGCAGCTGCACGCCGTCGGTGCCGATCTGCATGCCCTTGTCGGCGCACAGCAGGCGCGCGAGGTAGGCCTCGCGGTGGAAGGGCAGGCCGTGCTCGACGCGGGAGGCCGCGCGGTAGGTGAGCAGGCGCATGCCCTCGAGCTCGATGCCGATGTTCGCGATCAGGAAGGCGACCGCCTGGCGATGGCTGATCGGCTCGCCGAAGGCCTTGCGATCGTTGGCGTAGGGGATGGCGTAGTCGAGCACGGCCTGGCAGGTGCCGAGCGCCGCGGCGGACCAGGCGATGGCGGAGCGGTCGAGCAGCTCGTCGTAGTCGACCAGGCCCACCTCCTCGCCGAGCAGGGCGGCGCCGGGCAGGCGGACATCCGCGAACTTCACCGCGCCCAGGCCGGCGGCGCGCACGCCCATGCCGTTTTCCTTGCGCACGCTGACGCCCTCGGCGCTGGTCTCGACCAGGAAGAGCTGCGGGCCGCGCCCGACCAGCTCGGCGGCGACCAGGAAGAGCTCGGCCTTCTCGGCCACGGGGACGAGCGTCTTTTCGCCGCTGAGCACGAAGCCATCGGCGTCGATGCGGGCGCGGGTGCGCAGCTCGCGCGGATCGAAGGCGGGGCGGCGCTCGGCCACGGCCAGCGCGGCGCAGGGCGGGGTGTCCTCGGCGAAGGGCGCCAGGTAGCGCGCCTGCTGATCGGCCGAGCCCCAGCGCGACAGGGCGTTGGCCACGCCGATCGGCGCCAGGCCCGCCACGGTCAGGCCCATGTCGCCGGTGCAGAGGGCCTCGATGGCGAGCATCTGGGTGACGATCGAGCTCTCGGCGGCGGCGCCGCCCAGGGCCTCGGGCACGGCGAACTGGGCGAGGCCGAGCTCGGCGAGCTGGTCGAGTACCTCGGCAGGCGCCTCGGCCGCGTCGTTGGCGGCGGGGGCCGCCTCGGCCAGCACCTCGCGCGCGAAGCGCGTGGCCATCTCGCGCACCATCTCCTGCTCTTCGCTGAGCGTGAGGTCGAAGTGGTCGCTCTTGCGCTCGGGGCGCGGCAGGCGCTCGGGCTTGACGCGCTTCTGGACCGCCTTGAACTGGCGGCCGACCGCGCTGGCGGCGCGGAAGCCCTCGCGCGTGGCGCCGTAGGCGATGCGCTGGGCGGGCTCGTAGAGACCGAGGCGGTGGACCAGGTCGTTGCCGGCGAATTTGTTGAGCGCGGAGAGCGCCTGGGCGATGGGATCGAAGCTCATGACCTTACCTCTCGATGAGAATCAACGCTTGAAGAGACCGACCCGGGTGAGTCGGAAGAGCTCGCGCAGCTGCTTGTCCTGCGCGCCTGCGGAATCGGTGGAGACAACGCCGCCCATCAGCGGGCGGGTGACCACGTTGGCGAGCACCAACAGGATCACGTTGAGGACGTAGGCCTCCGGGTCCACGTCCTCGTAGATCAGATCGATGCGCTGGCCCTCGCGGATATACTGGGCGACCAGCAGCACCCAGGGGCGCAGGTGGTCGGCGAGCAGCCGCTGCATCTGCTCGGGGTTGTCGAGCAGCTCGCGCATCAGCACGCGCGCGGCGTCGCCGTGCTGGCTGAAGAAGTCGAAGAGCTCGCGGGGGAGGGCCTCGAAGCGGCCGTGGCCGCTGGTGACGGCCTCGAGCATCTTCGGCAGGCGCTCGCCGAAGTGGGCGAAGATGCCGCCGAGCACGGCGCGGCGCAGCACGTCCTTGGAGGGGTAGTGGTAGAGCAGCGTCTGCTTGGTGACGCCCACCCGCTCGGCGATCGCCTGCAGGGAGGCACCGTCGTAGCCGCGGGTGGCGAAGAGGTGCGTGGCCGCCTCCCGAATCTGCTCGGCGCTGTCCACGGGATCTATCTACCGTTTGGTAGAGAAGAGTGCAAGGCCGACCTGGGCCATGTACGAGTTTAGCACAGCTTTTGGCGGCACTATTCGGAGGAACCTGTCGGTAGATCGACGCGGCTGCCACTTGATATTTCTCTACCAGGTGGTAGCCAATGGGCGACCGCTTGGTAGAGGGGTCGGATTCCATGGGCGTCTCCAGTCGGCACATCCTCAGGCAGGGCCCGGTGCTCGCGGCCCTCGGGCGCACCGCGGCGATGGCGGCGCGCCAGCGCGTGGTCGGCGATGGCGAGCACGCGCCGGTGCTGCCGGGGCGCGAGCTGCACGACGACCTGCCGCCGCGCGAGCGCGGCCTGATCGACGCCTACGTCCGCCAGGTCGGCGGCGACCCCCGCGCCTACCGCGGGCTGGTGCCGCCGCACCTCTTCCCCCAGTGGTGCTTCCCGCTGCTGACGCGCACGCTCGAGGGCGTGCCCTACCCCCTGCTCGGCGTCGTCAATGGCGGCTGCCGCGTGCGGGTGAACGGGCCCATGCGCGACGACGAGCCGATCCAGGTGCGCGCGCAGCTGGTGTCGATCGAGGACGACGGGCGCAAGGCCCTCTTCCACCAGCGCGTGGTGACCGGCACCGCGGCGCAGCCCGACGCGCTCGAGATCGATGTCTACCCCATCGTGGTGCTCGCGCGCGGTGACGGCGACAGCGGCAAGCGCGAGCGCGCGCGGGTGCCGCAGGATGCGCGCGAGCTCTTGCGCCGGCGGCTCGGGCGCGACGCGGGACTGAGCTACGCGAAGCTGACCGGCGACTTCAACCCGATCCACTGGGTGGCGCCGTACGCGCGCGCCTCGGGCTTCCGGAGTGTGATCATGCACGGCTTCGGCCAGCTCGCGCTCGCCTGGGAAGGGCTGGTGCGCAACCCGCTGGGTGGGGATGTGGGCGCGATCGAGCGCTTCGAGGCGCGCTTCACGCGGCCGCTGCCGCTGCCCGCCGAGGTGGGGCTGTACCGCCGCGGCGCGCAGCTGTGGTTGGCGGATGCGGTGGGGGGGCCGGCGTATCTGGAGGGGTCGTACGCGGTGCGCGGTTGAGTTTCGGGCACGGGCTCGGGCACGTGGTTACGGGGAGATGAGATGACCGATCGGATCTTGGAGCTGAGTCAGAATCCCTTCACACGCAATCTGGTGGCGAGGGCGAAGCTGCCGATCCCGCTGCCAGAGCGGCTGGAGCGGCCGGCGGGGCCGAGCGAGGAGCGGCTGCTCGAGGGCATGCGCGTGGTGGTCGGCGGCAGCAGCGCGCTGAGCCCACAGCTGGCGCGGGCGCTGACGCGCTCGGGAGCGAGCCCGGTGCTGTCGGAGCCGGCGCTGGAGAAGGTCTTCGCGGGACCCGGCGAGGCCTACGGTCGGCACGCCCAGCAGGTGCATCCGGCGGACGCCGCCCAGGTGGGCGCGATCGACGCGCTGGTGCTCGACGCCACCGCGGCCGAGGACGCGGCCGGGCTCAAGCCGCTGCACGAGCTGGGCAGCGCGTGGCTGCCGATGCTGGCGCACCACGGGCGCGTGGTGGTGCTGGGACGGCCGCCGGAGCAGGCCAAGGCGCTGTCGCGGGCGGCGGCTCAAGCTGCGCTCTCGGGCTTCACGCGCAGTGTGGCGAAGGAGATCGGCGGCAAGGCGGCGACGGCGAATCTGCTCTACGTGGCGGAGGGCGCCGAGGAGCGCGTGGCGGGGCCGCTGCGCTTCTTCCTGTCGAAGGCGTCGGCCTTCGTGAGCGGTCAGCCGCTGGTGGTCGACGGGCGCGCGCGCTGGGATGGGGACGACCCCTGGAGCGCGCAGCTGGACGGCAAGGTGGCGCTGGTCACGGGCGCGGCCCGCGGGATCGGCGAGGCCACGGCGCGCGAGCTCGCGGGCGAGGGCGCGCACGTGGTTTGCCTGGACCGGCCCGAAGACGACGCGGCCTTGAGCGCGGTGGCGCGCGAGGTGGGCGGCAGCGTGCTGGCGGCCGACGTGCTCGATCCGGAGACGCCGGAGCGCATCAAGAAGTACCTGCGCGAGAACCACGGCGGCGTGGACCTGGTGATCCACAACGCGGGCGTCACGCGCGACCGCACCCTGGCGCGGATGGACGACGGGCGTTGGGATCAGTGCCTCGGCATCAACCTCGGCGCGGTGCTCAAGATCACCGACGCGCTGCTGGCCGGCGGCAAGTCGAGCACCCTGCGCAGCGGCGGGCGCGTGGTGAGCCTGTCGTCGATCGCGGGCATCGCCGGCAACAACGGGCAGACCAACTACGGCGCGTCGAAGGCGGGCATCATCGGCTTCACGCGGCACCTGGCGGGGCAGCTTTCGCCGCGCGGCATCACGGTGAACGCGGTGGCGCCGGGCTTCATCGAGACGCGCATGACGGCGGCGGTGCCGGTCGTGGTGCGCGAGGCGGGCCGGCGGCTCGCTGCGCTGGGCCAGGGCGGGCTGCCCGAGGACGTGGCCCGCGCGATCACCTTTTTTTCCACCCCGGGTGCCGCGGGCGTGACCGGCAACGTGCTGCGCATCTGCGGCGGCGCCCTGATCGGAGCGTAGAGAGATGGCCAAGTACAAGACTCCCCGGGGCCGCCGTGCCGTCGTCGTCGGCGGCGTGCGGACCCCCTTCTGCAAGGCCTTTACGGATCTGACCAAGCTCGACACGATCGCGCTGGGCGGGGCGGCCACGGGCGCGCTGCTGCGCAAGCTCGAGATCCCGCGGCGCGAGCTGGACTCGATCGTCTGGGGCGGCGTCATCCTGCCTCCGCTGACGGTCAACGTGGGGCGCGAGATCGCGCTCGACCTGAAGCTGCCCCACTCGGTCGAGGGCATGACGGTGACGCGGGCCTGCGCCTCGGGACTGCAGGCGATCACGGTGGCGGCGGCGAACATCGAGCGCGGCGACGCGGACGTGGTGATCGCGGGCGGCTCGGACTCGACCAGCAACGCGCCGATCGCCTTCCCGCCGAAGGTCGTGCACGAGCTGGGCCCGCTGGTGCTGGGCGGCAAGGGCACGCCCGGGGACTACGCCGGCGCACTGATGAAGATGATGCCGCTGAGCGAGATCCTGCCGAAGCCGCCGAAGATCGCGGAGCGCACCACCGGCGAGGTGATGGGCGAGTCGGCGGAGCGCATGGCGCAGCGCAACGAGATCAGCCGTCAGGCCCAGGACGCGCTGGCGCTGCGCTCCCATCAGCGCGCGGCGGCGGCGATCGCGAGCGGGCGCTTCGACGACGAGGTCACGAAGGTGGAGACCCCGGACGGCTGGGTGCACACCGACAACCTGGTGCGCGCCGACACCAGCCTGGACAAGCTCGGCAAGCTCAAGCCGGCCTTCGCGAAGGAGGGCACGGTCACGGCGGGCAACGCCAGCCCGCTGACCGACGGCGCGGCGGTGACCGTGGTGATGAGCGAGGAGAAGGCGAAGGCGCTCGGCTACACGCCCCTGTGCGCGATCCGCAGCTGGTCCTACGCGGGCGTGGACCCGGCCGACCAGCTGCTGATCGGTCCGGCCCTGTGCATGCCGGGTGCGCTCGAGCGCGCGGGCATGAAGCTCGGCGACATCGATCTGGTGGACATCCACGAGGCCTTCGCGGCGCAGGTGCTGAGCGTGACCAAGGCGCTGGCGAGCGACGGCTTCTGCCAGGAGCGGCTGGGGATGGACGGTGCGGCCGGCGAGATCGACGAGGCCAAGCTGAACGTGCACGGCGGCTCGATCGC
This sequence comes from Myxococcales bacterium, assembly GCA_028817855.1. Lineage (GTDB taxonomy): Bacteria > Myxococcota_A > Polyangia > Polyangiales > JAFGIB01 > JAOUOP01. The sequence continues at coordinate 34 of JAPPOT010000111.1, read as the reverse complement.
GGTCGGGCATCCGTTTGGGGCGACGGGTGCGCGC
>JAPPOT010000065.1 GCA_028817855.1 Myxococcales bacterium | reverse complement strand
ACCGCTACCGTTGCTCCCTTCCGGGCCTGGCGGGGTTCACGGGCCGGCGTTGGCGAGACCACAAGCCGGTGTCAGTTGTCACCGTCGAAGAGGGCCAGCGGAGAGAGTGGGATTCGAACCCACGGTACCCTTGCGGGTACACACGATTTCCAGTCGTGCACCTTCGACCACTCGGTCACCTCTCCAGGTCCCCAACCAAACGTCGAGGACGTGGCCGCACCCGACTGGGTACGACCGGTTAGCGGAGAGCGTGGGATTCGAACCCACGGAGCCCTTGCGGACTCACTTGATTTCGAATCAAGCACCTTCGGCCACTCGGTCAGCTCTCCGCGGGGGAACTTACCAGAGGGCCCCAACCTGTCAACGCGCGCGTAAGCCCGCGCTCAGGCTTCGGAATTCAGCGAAGCCGCGACCGCCTCGTGGTGCGCCACGTCGGCTTCGGTCGACGGCTGCCGGGCGAGCTTTTCGATTGCGGCCGGTCCGCCGACCTCCCGCGCCCAGCGCGCCAGCTCCTGCATGCCCTCCTCCACCGTGGTGCTCGGGCTGAGGTCCAGAATGCTGTGGGCCAGCAGGCAGTCGAGCAGCGTGCCCCGGGCCCGGCGCACCACGTCCGTGGGCCATGGACCGTCGGCCCCGCGCCGCTGCCGCAGCCAGGCGCTCGCGTAGGCGAGGGCGTAGAGCCCACGCTTCGGAGGCGGCAGCCCGAGGGCGCCGCACAGCCGCTCGATGAACTCGCTGGCGGTGTGATGCTCTGCGTCGGCCACGTGAATGGCCTTGCCGCCGACATCCTCGGCCTGGGCGGCCGCGACCAGCGCGTCGACCGCATTCTCCACGTGGGTGGTCGCCAGCAGGTTGTCGCCGCTGCCGAAGAGCTGCACGCGGCCCGTCCGGGCCTCCGCGCACAGCTGCGGCAGCAGGCGTTGCTCGCCGGGTCCCCACAGCAGCGCCGGCCGCACCGCCGCGACCGTCATGCTCGCGCTGTTGGCCTGGAGCGCCAGCTCCTCCGCCAGCTGCTTCGCGCGCGCCAGCTCGCCGAGCGGAGCGCGGCCCAGCGCGACCTCCTCTTTCCAGTTGATTCGGTCGCGCCCGTTCAGCGTCACGTCGGCGCAGCTCAGCATCACCACGCGCGCGACCTCGGCGTGGCGCGCCGCCTGGATGACGTTCTCGGTGCCCGCCACATTGAGCCACGACAGCACCTTGGGGCTGGCGCGGTGGGAGCCCTCGCCGGCGCAGTGGAAGAGCACCTCGCAGGCTTCCGCCGCCGCCGCGATGCTGTTGGGATCCGCCAGGTCGCCATCGCACACGGACGCACCCGCGTCGCGCAGCTCCGTCAGCCGCCGCTCGCGCGCGCCGTCCTGTCGCTGCGACCGCACGAGCACTCGGGTGGGCCAGCCGATCTCGAGCAATCGCCGCGACAGGGCGTGGCCGACGCATCCAGTGGCACCGGTGACCAGCGCTTGCACCGCACCCAACTAGCAGCCTTCGGGGATCGGGGGAAGTGCAGTGCTATCCTATGTGCGTGCCCGCGTACGCCCTTCGCTTCTTCCTGCTGTCGCTGATCGTCGCTCTCGCCGGCGGCTGCAGCGACGAGTGCATCGACGAGGACGGCGACGGCCGCGGCATGGGCTGCGACGACGGCCCCGACTGCGACGACGAGAACCCGGCCATCCGCGAGGGCTGCGACAGCCTGCCTCCGGTGTGCCTGGAGGACGCCTTGGCGGAGGGCTGCCCCTGCCTGGCCGGCTCGAGCCGGGGCTGTTACGACGGCCCGGAGGGCACGGACGGCGTCGGCGTGTGCCGCTCGGCGAGCAAGTCGTGCCTGAGCGGCACATGGGGCGCCTGCGACGCCGCGGTGACTCCCCGCTTCGAGCAGTGCAACCGCGTCGACGACGACTGCGACGGCATCGCCGACGAGGGCGTGCAGAGCCCCTGCGGTGGCTGCAACGCAGACTGCGTGGGCGGCGTCTGGGGCACCGACATCGCGCCCTTCGAGCTGGACGCGGATCTGGACCTCACGGTCATCGGCGAGCTCACCTTGACGCGCACGGAGCTGCAGTCGGTCGCGGTCTGGGTGCCCAACAGCGGCGACCAGACGGTCTCCAAGATCGACGCCGAGCAGGCGGCGGAGGTCGCGCGCTATCCGATCGCCGGCGACGCACCCGCGGAGCGCCTGGCGGTCGACTACAACGGCGATGCCTGGGTGCTGACCAGCGCCCTCGAGGGGCGCTCGAGCCTGCTCAAGCTCGCCGCCACCGAGGACCGCTGCATCGACCGCGACGGCAATGGCCTCGCCACCTCGAGCGGCCCCGAGGACGTGCTGCCTGCCGGCGCCGACGAGTGCGTCTTGCTCGAGCTGCCGGTCGGCGACGACGGCGACTACGCGCGCAGCCTGTCGGTCGATGGCACCGCGGCGCCGGACGGGGAGCTGGGCGGTCACGTCTGGGTCGGTCTGGCAGGTGCCCAGCGCCTGCTCGAGCTCGATGGCGAGACCGGGGAGCTGCTGCGCGAGGTGGCGCTGCCAGAGCTCACGCCCCACGCCTCGGTCTTCGACCCCTGGGGCGCGCTGTGGATCGTCGATCGCGACGGCAAGCTCGGCCGCGTCAATCCCGCCGTCGACCCGCCCGAAATCGATGTGATCGAGGTGCCCCTGCGGTGCTACGAGCTCGAGTCGATCGCCAGCGACGATCAGGGCGTGCTGACCCTGACCGGCTTCGCCTGCGAAAACGTCACGCTCTTCGATCCCGCGCTCGAGAGCTGGGAGCAGGTGGAGACCGACGGCGTGCTCACCACGCGCGGGGTCACGCTGCTCGGCCGGGAGGCCTGGGTAACCCACACCGCGGGCTCGATCAGCCGCGTCACCCGCGATCCCCTCGCCATCGCCGGCACCTTCCCGCTGGCGTCGGACGACCTCGCGCCGCTCGAGTCGATCGAGGCGGCCGCGGATTCCCTCGGTCAGCTGTGGTTCGTCAGCAGCATGGGCGGCCCGGATGGCACGGGCCTGCTCACGCGCTTCGACGCCGACAGCGAGCAGGTGACCGCCCAGATTCCGCTGGGCCGGCTGCCGCGCCCCCTCGGCGACCTGACCGGCACCCGCCGGCAGGCCCAGTTCGTCCCCGAGGGCCGCACGACTCATCGCTTCGACGGCTGCAGCGAGCCGACCCTGGACCCGGACGAGGAGCCGATCGCCCGGCCCACCGACTGGAAGCGGGTGCACCTGATCTGGGCGGCCGGCGTCGAGTCGGAGGTCCTGGTCGAGGCCCGGCACGCGCAGGAGGCCGGCGCCCTGCGCGACGCCGACTGGGTCCTGCTCGGGACCCTGCCCCGGGACGACCCGCCCTTCGATGTCGACTTCGAGACCGGCGGCGTGGTCGAGATCCGGCTGACCCTGCGTGCGCACGGTTATCTGGGCGCACCGCGGATCTCCCAGGTCGGGCTCGAGTGGCAGTGTCCAGGGCCCGACTGAACTGACAGGGAATCGTCGAGGTTCGCCCAGGAGCGGCTTTCCTCCTCGGCCCCATCCTCGACGGTGAGTACGCCTGCGGTGGGCCCTGCGGGGCGCTCGCTCCTGAACGAACCTCGACGATTCGAGCGACGGGCCGCGTGTTGGTGCTGCTCGCAGTCGTGCCACCATGAGACGCGCTGCCTTCAGCTTCCCGCGTGCCGCGACGACGGTGTACCATGGCGGCGCCATGGCACCCGACCGCTCCCAGGCCCTGATCCTCCCGGCGATGCTGCTGTCGCTCGCCCTCGCGCCCGCCCTCGCTGTCGCCGATGCCCCGGCCGCCGAGGCGCCTGCCGGTCCGGCCGCTGCGCCGCCGCCAGGTGGCCAGCCCGCCCCTGCCGGCGTGAGCGAGGTCGACCAGAGCGGCTCCGACGAACAGGCCAAGGCCCACTTCCGCGTCGGCAAGAGCCTCTACGATTCGGGCCGCTTCGCCGAGGCCGCCGCCGAGTGGCAGAAGGCCTACGACATGTCGAAGCGCCCCGAGCTGCTCTACAACATCTACGTCGCCCACCGCGACGCCAACGACGCGGCCGCGGCCACCGCCGCCCTGCGCAGCTATCTGGAGCTGGCCGAGGTCGAGCCCTCGCGGCGCGTGAACCTGGAGGCGCGCCTGCGCGCCCTCGAGCAGGCCGCCGCGGCGCAGCCCCCGCCGGAGCCGACGTCCGAGCAGCGGGAAGAGCCCGCGCAGGCCCAGCCCGCGCCCGATCCCGCGCTGGAGGCCTCCGCGGACGAAGCGGACATGGCGGCGATACTTCCATACGCGCTGATCGGCGTCGGCGGCGCGATGGTCGTCGGCGGTGTGGTCACCGGCCTGATGACCCAGTCGAAGATCGACGAGGTCGAGGACGGCTGCCCGGACGAGATGTGCCCGGCGGGCTTCGGGCTCGAGGGCCGCGTCGACGACATCGACAAGCTCGCCCTGGTGACCGACGTGCTGCTCTTCGGCGGCGTGGCGGTGGCGGGCGTGGGCGCGGTGCTGCTGATCCTCGACGACGGCGAGCAGGCGCCGGCCGCCGCTCCGGCCGCGAGCCTGGGCTGCGGCCCGAGTGGCTGCATGGCGAGCGTACGCGGGCGGTTCTAGGCCGCCGCTTCCTCCGGCGGCGCGGCCTCGCCTTCCTTCGCCGGTCGCGTGGCCGCCTCGATGCGGGCGAAGAGCTGGGCGTCGCCCTTGAGCAGGTCGCGCATCTTCTCGCGCCCCTGGGCCAGGTTCTGGCCGTCGAGGGCGTAGTAGCTGCCGCGCTTGTCGAGCACACCGGCCTCGACCGCCTTGTCGAGCAGGTCGCCCACCGCGTCGATGCCCTCGCCGTAGCGGATGTCGAGCTCGGTCACCGCGAAGGGCGGGGCGAGCTTGTTCTTGACCACCTTGATGCGCGTGCGGTTGCCCTTGATCTCGTCGCCCACCTTGACCGGGCCGATGCGGCGGATGTCGAGGCGCACCGAGGCGTAGTACTTGAGCGCGTGGCCGCCGGTGGTGGTCTCCGGTGAGCCGAACATGACGCCGATCTTCATGCGCAGCTGGTTGATGAACATGATGGTGGTGTCGGTGCGGTGGGTGATGCCGGTGAGCTTGCGCAGGGCCTGGCTCATCAGCCGTGCCTGCAGGCCTACGTGGGAGTCGCCCATCTCACCCTCGATCTCGGCCTTGGGCACGAGCGCCGCGACCGAGTCGACCACGATCAGGTCGAAGGCGCCGCTGCGCACGAGCGTCTCCATGATGTCCAGCGCCTGCTCGCCGGTGTCGGGCTGGCTGACCAGCAGCTGGTCCACGTCGACGCCCAGCGCGCGCGCGTAGTGCACGTCGAGGGCGTGCTCGGCGTCGATGAAGGCGCACACCCCGCCGGCCTTCTGGGCCTCGGCGATGGCGTGCAGGGTGAGGGTGGTCTTGCCGCTTGACTCGGGGCCATAGACCTCGACGATGCGCCCCTTGGGATAGCCGCCGCAGCCCAGCGCCTGATCGAGTGACGGAGAGCCCGTCTGGATGGATGGCACCTGCTGGGCCGTCTGCTCGCCGAGCTTCATGATCGAGCCCTTGCCGTGGCTCTTCTGGATGGTGGTGATCGCCTGGTTGAGGGCCTTGAGCCGTTCCTTGATCGACATGTCTTCGCTTCTCCGTGGGTTGTTGAGGTCGCTGGACGACCGGAGCTTCAGCTGCGCGCCGCGGCGGGAGCCTGGTAGGGGAGGGGCCGCGGGTCGGTGCCGCGGTCGAGCAGTCGGTACTGGATGGCCTCGGCCACGTGGTCCGGGCTCACCGCGTCGGCGGCGGTCAGGTCGGCGATCGTGCGCGCGACGCGCAGCACCTTGCCGTAGGCGCGCAAGCTCAGGGAAAGCTCGCGCATGGCCTGGTGGAGCAGGCGTAGTGCGACCGGCTCGAGCTCGCGCGCCAGCACGCTGAGCTGGGTCTCGCCGCTGCGGGGTGCGTCGCCCTCGCGGGCCCGCGTCTGCGCGCGTGCCCGGGCCTGCTGCACGCGCTCGCGCACGTCGGCGGTGCGCTCGCCCGACGGAGCGCCCTCGAGCGCGCCGACGTCGACGCTGGGCAGCGCCACGTGCAGGTCGAAGCGGTCGAGCAGCGGTCCGGACACGCGCGCGCGGTAACGATCCACCTGGTCGGGGCTGCAGCGGCAGACCCGCTTGCGGTGGCCGTGGTAGCCGCATGGGCACGGGTTCATGGCGGCGACGATCAGCGGGCGCGCGGGCATGGTCGCCCGATCCCTGGCGCGTACGATCTCCGCCACGCCGGACTCCATGGTCGGGCGCAGGGACTCCAGCGCGTTGCGCCTGAACTCGGGCAGCTCGTCCAGGAATAGCACGCCGCCGTGGGCGAGCGTGACCTCGCCAGGGCGGATGGGATCGCCACCGCCGATCAGGGCCACGTCGCTGCAGCTGTGGTGCGGCGCGCGGAAAGGACGCGGCGGCAGGGTGTCGGGGCGCAAGCCGGCGGCGCTCGCCACCGCCGCCATCTCCAGCGCCTGCGCGCGGCTCGGCTCCGGCAGCAGCCCGGGCAGGCGCCGGGCGAGCATGGTCTTGCCGGTGCCGGGCGGGCCGATCATGAGCAGGCCGTGTTCCCCAGCGGCAGCCACCTCCAGCGCGCGCTTGGCGGCGACCTGGCCGCGCACCTCGCTCAGGTCGGGCGCCGACTGGACCCCGCGCTTCGGCAGCGGCGGCGGCTGCGGCAGCTTGGCCTCGCCGTTTAGGAAAGCGACCACCTCGGACAGGTGGGCGGCGCAGCGCACGTCGAGGCGGGCGACCAGGCCCGCCCACGCGGCATCCTGATCGGGGATGATCGCACCGGCCAGGCCGCGCTCCCGCGCGCCCAGCAGCTGGGAGAGCAAGCCGCGGATCGGGCGCAGGTGGCCGTCGAGGGAGAGCTCGCCGGCGATCAGCGTGCGCTCGAGCTTTTCGGGTGCGCACGCGCCGCACTGGGCGAGTAGGGCGATGGCGATCGCCAGGTCGAAGGCCGAGCCGGACTTGCGCTGATCGGCGGGCGCAAGGTTCACGACGTAGCGCTGCTCCGGCAGCTCGTAGCCGCTGTTGCGCAGGGCGGCCATCACGCGCACGCGGCTCTCCTTGACCGCGGTCTCGGGCATGCCCACCAGGTCGAACCCCGGCAGGCCCCGCACCGGGCTGACCTCCACGCGCACGTCGCGGGCGTTGACCCCCGAAATCGAACCGGACTGGACGATGCTGATCATGCCCGCCGGCAGTGCAGGCCCCGGGCCGGCCCGCGCCGACGTGATCTCGCGTGTTTAGGCGCGCGCAAGCGGCGTCGGCGGCCCGCTCCGCCGGCGGCCGCCGCGCCCTGCAGAAGTGATTGCCCCTGCGAAGCGACGTGCCAGGATGAGTCGATGGCCTGCTTCTTGCGACTTACCGGTCTCTCTCTCGTGCTCTGGGGACTGGCCCCAGATGCCGTCGAGGCATGTACCTACAGCCCCGTCCAAGCGCAGCTGCTGGTTGATACCGTCCCGTTGGCTGGGCCGGTGCTGATCGACGTGGATTGCACGCTCGACGACTATTGCGATGATGGAGAGCCGGAGCTGCGAGTGCGCGACGCCGCAGGTGCGGAGGTTGCCGGCGCGCTGACGCGCCACAGGGGGCTCGGCACCATCTACCTGGTCTGGCTACCCGACGCGGAGCTGACTGCGGGCGAGACCTACACGCTGAGCTTCGGCGGGGACGCCCCCGGGGACTTGTCCGCGGATGAGCACGAGGTGACCGCGGACGCCGCCGCCACGTGGCCGACCGAGGACATCGATGCATTGTCGATCCAGCTTGGCAGTCACGAGCGACCCGAGGGCGAGGAGTTGTGCTGTGTGGGAGGCTTCGCCTGCTTCGATGTGTGCTTTACCGAGCAGGTCCGGGTGGCCGCGTCGCTGTCCCTGGCGGAGCGCGACGACGCCGGGCGCATGGAGGCGGCGCACGCCTACCGCATCACGCTTCCCGATAGTATTGACAGCGGCTTCCGTCGCGTGGACCAGTGGGTGGGCGTCTTCAGTGACGAGCCGGCCGAGCGCTTCTGCGCAACGCTCGAGGTGCTGAGCCTGGTCGATGGCAGCGTGGCCAGCCGCGAGCTCTGTCTGGATACCGATCCGAACGTGGCGATCGGCGAGGTGCGCGACGCCAGCTACGAGCCCGATGACTTCATCTCCGGCGATTGTCCGGTGCCACCCGGCGCCCTGCGCGATTGCGATCCGCGGGCGGAAGACTGCAATGCGCCGCCGGCGTTGATCCTCGAGCCGTGGTGCGACGGCAACGCGCAGGTCTGTGCGGAGGACCCGGACGTGCTCGACGGCGAGCCGTGCGAGGCCGTCGCCGCCTTCTGCGAGACGGACGGGCCGGACGCCCCCTCGGCCGACGCGGGACCCGCGGACGACGGCGGCGATGACAGCGATGGAGACGACGGCGGCTGCGCGGTGGGGAGTCGGGGAGACCGCGGGCACGGCGTTGAGCTCGCCGTCCCGCTGGCGCTGGTCGCGCTCGCGGCGCGGCACCGGCGGCTGCGACGGCGACGATGAGGCTGGTCGGGACGCTCTCGAAGGGCCTCTGGCTACCGCGCCGTCCACGGATCCGACAGCTTCGGGTCCTCGAGCAGCCTGCCGTCCGTCAGTGACCCCAAGAAGGCGATCAGGTCCCGCTTCTCGGATTCGCTGATCTCGAAGCCGGTGACGAACTCGCTCCGGCTCGCTGCAGGCCACAGCATCGCCAGTACCAGGAGACCGCAAGCCGTCCGTTCCGCGCGCACAGCGGGTAGGCGAGCAAGGCGCATGCCTTGCGAAGAAGACGAGCGTGCTCGGGGCCGCTGGCCCGCTCACCGCGACATCTGTGTCCGGACGCTGGCCACACCTGGTGTACGGTCGTCGGCAGCTGCGCCCGTGGCGAGGAGGCCGCTCAGCACTCGTTCGCTCCGAGACAGATTCAGCAGACGGAAGAGAGCGATCGACAAGGCCAGGCAGCGGGCGCGCGTGCAATGCAGAATCGATTGCCCCTGCGAAGCTTTGGCAGGCGCGGACGCATCAACGCCCGCGACCTCTAGGAGCAGATGAACCGCTGCAGCTGCCTGACCATGCCGCGGTTCCTACATCGTTATGAGGCAGTTTTCGCACGGATCTGGGCAGCGCCCTTTCCCTAGCGCGGCTCGCGGCCGACCGCGCGATCCAGCGAGGCCTTGGCCATGTGCACTGCGAGCACGCCGTCGACCCACTGAAGCTGGGCGGCTCGCAGGTCGAGCTCGGCGTCCAGAACCTGTCGTGAGGTGGTCTCTCCAGCGCGGAAGAGCTCGAGCTGAGCCTCATGGGCCTGCTCAGCGGCGGCGACGGCTTCCTCGTAGGCCTTCAGTGAGGCAGTGGCTGAGACAGTTTGCTCATAGGCGCGGGTGATCTCGACGATGACGGCGCTGCGCAGGCCGTCGAGATCCTGCTGGGCCCGCGTGAGGGCCAGGCGACTCTCGTCGAGCTCGTCGTTGCGCACGGCCAGATCCGTCGGCGACCAGCTCAGCTCGGCCCCGATCGACCAGCTGCCGTTGAACTCGTCGCGCGGCGGCATGAAGCGCTGGTTGGGGTTCTCGTACGCCAGGTCGCCGACGACCGAGAGGGTCGGGTAGCGACCGGCGGCCACGGCATCGCGGGTGTGGGTGTGGGCGCTGATCAGCTCGCGCAGGGCGAGCACCTCGGGGCGCTTGCGGTCCGCTTCGTGGAGCAGCGCCGTCAGATCGACGGGCGCTTCGGGTGCCGGAGCAGCGAGCGGCTCGGCGATGCCGACAGGTGCGCCCAGGGGCAAGGCGAGGCGGCGGCGCACGACCTCCTCGGCCACGCGACGATTGGCTGCGTCCCGCTCCGCGGCTGCGCGCGCAGTGGCCAGGCGGCTGCGCGCTAGCGCCAGCGAGACGATGCCGAGCTCGCCGCCCTGCACTAGGATACCGATCTCCGCGGTGAAGCGCTCGAGCTGGGTGACGCGATGCCGGGAAAGGCTGTCGGCGGCCATCGCGCGCGCGAGCTGGAAGTACTCCATTCGCGCGTCGTGGGCGACGGCGTGATGCTCGGCCCGGCGCTGCAGATCCTGGACGGCCTGTAGGCGGTGGGCGCTGTCGTAGCGGTCACGCAGAGACACGAAGTAGTCCGAGACCGGCACTCTTACGGCCGCGCGCAGGGAGTAGTTGTCGAGTAACACCGGAAAGAAGTCGCGGAAGCTGGCGGGCACCGGGACATTGGACAGGCGTGTGTACCGCGCGCTGAGCTCCACGCGTGGCATGAACACCGCGTAGGCGCGATCGGCGCGGCGTCGGGCGGTCTCCGCAGCGGCGTCGGCCGACCGCACGCGCGAGGACTCCGACAGGGCCTTGCGGACCACGTGCGCCTCGGTCAACCCGCCCGCGGTCACCGGGGTGTGCGGCATGAAGTCGAAGGCGGAGCCGGCCTCGATATCCGAGAGCCGAATCGGCGGCGGCGCCGACCCCGGTGCGGTCGCCGCGGGAGTTGCTTCGAGCGGGGCCGGGGAAGCGGGCTGTGCGGGCGTCAGCGTCGGCAAGTGTGCCGCTGGTTGCTGCGCGTCGACATTCGTGCCGAGCAGGAGCACCACCGCAAGGCTGAGCAGCAACACGACCGCAGTGCATCGGGTGGACTGCGCCGTGCTCATTGGGCCACCTCCCCGGCCCGGGCGGCCTGTTCGCCGGCCTGCTGACCGCCGCGCAGCCGCGAGCCCAGCGCGCGTAGGTCCTCGAGCGCCGCATAGGCCGTCGGCACCATCACCAGCGTCAGCAGCGTCGCGAAGGCCAGGCCGAAGATCACGGCAACCGCCATCGGGCCCCACCACTGGGAGCTCTGGGTGCCCACGAGCCAGCGCAGACGCGCGAAATCGAAGGTCACGCCCAGCGCCATCGGCAGCAGGCCCAGTATAGTCGTGATGGCCGTCAGCAGCACCGGGCGCAGCCGGGCCATGCCCGCGCGCACCAGCGCATCGTACGTCGAGAGCCCGCGCGCTTGCAGCTGCTGCACATAGGTCAACAGTACGATCGCATTGTTTACCACCACGCCTGCCAGGGAGATGATGCCGATGCCGGTCATCATGATGCCAAAGGGTGTGCGGGTCAGGATCAGCCCCCACAACACCCCGACCAGGGACATCACCACCGAGCCGAGCACGATCAGTGGCATGTCAAAGCGGTCGAACTGCAGGATCAGCACGAAGAGAATCAGGAACACCGCGATCATGAAGGCGCGCTGGAGGAACTCCTCGGCGTTGCGCTGCTCGTCGTTCGCACCGCCCATGCGCAGCTCGTAGCCGGGGAACTCGGCCTTTGCGATGTAGTCGATCACGCGCGCCCGCACCTCGGCCTCGTTGAAACCCTCGCGCACGTCGCCGTTGATGGTTACCACCATGTCCTGGTCGATGTGGCGGATCTCGCCCGAGCCCCCGGCCAGCTCGTAGCTCGCCACGGACGACAGCGGGACCGGGAAGGTGTCCGGGCTGGTGTCCTTCTTGCCGGGGATGCGCAGGCTCAACACATTCTGGAGGCTCTGGCGATGTTGGGGCGCCAGCTCGACCATGATGTCGTACTCGTCCTCACCGTCGCGCATGCTGCTGGCCCTCTGGCCGGCAACGGCGGTGCGAATGGTGCGCGCGACCTCTTCCGTGCTTGCACCGACCAGCTTGGCGGCGCCGCGGTCGATGCGAAGGCGCACCTCGGGGCGGCCCACGCGATAGTCGTCGTTCAAGTCGACAGCACCTTCGATCTGGGCCAGGTCGCGCCTGACCACCGCCGCCAGCTCCCCGACGCCGTGGAAGTCCTCGCCCGAGACTTCGACCGCGATCGGAGAGCCAACCGGCGGACCCATGCGCTCCTTCTCGATACTGATCGAGGCACCCGGGATCTCCAGCACCCTGGCCCGCAGGCGGTCGATGGTGTCGGTGGTCGGCTCCACGCGCGTCTTCTCGCCTTCCTGGGCGGTGTTGTGGTCCGGCAGGAAGTCGACCGTGATGCGCGCCAGGTTGTAGGCACCCGAGCTCACGTCCAGCGGGTCGCCGCTGCCGCTGACGCCCGTCTCGGCCACCCAGACGTCCACGTTCTCCTCGGCGGCGAGCAGCGCCTCGACCTGACGCACCGTGCGATCGGTCGCATCCAGGGCCGTACCGTCGGGCGCGCGAACCGCGATGGTGGCGCGGTTGGGCTCGGTCTCGGCGAAGAACTCCGTGCCGTGGTTGAGCTCACCGTAAGCCATGAAGCTGCCGATCAGCACCGCGGTGCCAAGCCCGAGAGAGATGAAGCGATGGCGCAGCGACAGCTCGAGCAGCGCGCGATAGCGGCGCGTGATCGGGCCCTCCCGTGCGGGCGCTGCATTGTCGCCGCTGCGCCCGCGGGCTCTCGGATGCAGCTGCTTGCCCATGTAGCGGTTGGTGAAGACCGGAAGCACGACCACCGCCACCGCAAGGCTGCTGAGCAGGACGATGATCACGGTCTTCGGCAGGTAACCCATGAACTGCCCCACCAGACCCGTCCAGAAGACCATCGGGAAGAAGGCGGCCACGGTGGTGGCCGTCGAGGCCGCCACGGCGCCCGCGACCTCGCGCGCGCCCTCGATGGATGCCTCTCGCAGGGGCCGACCTTCCTCGTAGTGGCGGTAGATGTTCTCCACCAGCACGATGCCGTTGTCCACGAGCATGCCGAGCGCCAGCACGAGCGAAAACAGCACCATCATGTTGAGCGTCATTCCGAACAGCGAGATCAGGATGAAGCTCAAGAGCATCGACAGTGGAATCGACGCCCCGACGAAGGCGCTGTTGCGCACACCCATGAAGAGCAGCACGACCGTGACCACCAACACGAAGGCTGAGATCACGTTGTTCTCCAGATCACTGACCATGTCGCGGATCTGCTTGCTCTGGTCGGCCAGGATTCGGTGGCTGACCCCTTGGGGCCAGGTCGCGGCGTGACGGTCGGCGATCGCGCGCACCTCGTCGACGATGTCGAGGATGTTGGCGCCGGTGCGCTTGGTAATCGCCAGCGTGACCGCCGGCTCACCATTCATGCGCGCGTAGGTCTCGCGGTCAGCAAAGTCATCGCGTACGCGGGCGATGTCGCGGACGAAGACCGGGACGTCTCCCTTGCGCTTGACCGCCACGTTCATGAGGTCCATCGGGTCGTCGAATTCGCCGGGCACACGCAGCAGGAAGTTGGCCGAGCCCGACTCCACGTTGCCGCCAGGCACGTTGACATTCTCCATCGAGACCGCGCGCACCACGTCATCGAGCGACAAGCCGTAGTGGTTGAGGCGGTCGGGATCGACCTGCACGAAGATGCGACGCTCAACGCCGCCGGTGAGTGTGGTGTCGAGCACACCGGACACGCGCTTGACCTCGTCCTCCAGCGCCTCGCCGAGGGCCTTGAGGCGCACCTCGTCCACGTTGCCGGCCAGCGTGACCAGTACGATCGGCACGTCGCTCAGGGAGATCTCCTTGATCTCGGTCTCCTCCACGTCCTCGGGCAGCTTGGGGCGCGCGCGGTCGACCCGATCGCGCACGCGCTGCAGAGCCTCCTCGATCACGACCTCGGGCTCGAACTCGAGGAAGACCACGCTGACGCCCTCGGCCGAGGTGGAGAGCATGCGCTTGAGGTCGGCGACGCCGGCCAGCTCGTTCTCGACCGGCACGGTTACCAGCGACTCCATGTCGGCCGGCGAGACGCCGATGTACGGCGTCGTCACGAGAACGACCGGCACCTTCACGTCCGGGTTCGACTCGCGCGGCAGCTCCATGTAGGTGAGCGTCCCGAAGGCCAGGATGCACGCAACTGCCAGCAGCACCGACGGGGACTTGTCGAGGATCGCTTTGAACATGGTTCGCCAGCTCGCGCGCGGTCAGGGTTGGTCGAAGCGAACGCGGCCTTCGGTACAGCACACGCCGGAGCGGCTCACCATCAGTCGATCCCCGTCGGCGAGGCTGCGGTGTCCCTTGATGACCAGGCGGTCACCTGCAGACAGGCCCGCGTCGATCACGACCAGATCGCGCACCACGCGGCCCGCCTTCACGGGCACGTAGTTGGCCACGCCTCCATCGTCGAGGAATGCACCCACCCCGTCGCGGCGCGTCACGAGCCAGTCCTGGGGAATGACCACCGCGCCGCTCTCGAGCGTGCGGTCGAGGCGCACCGAGGCGATCATGCCGGGCAAGACCTTCATGTCGCCGTTGGTCACCTCGACCTCGGCGCGGAAAGCACGCGTGTCGCGATCCCCGGTGGGGTTGATGCGCGCGATCGTGCCCTCGAGCGGCGACGGCACCGCCGGCACGCGCACCTCGACCCGGGCGCCGGCAGTGAGCGCCACGACGTCGCGGTCCGGCACGCTAAGCACGACGTGCACCGGATCCAGGCGCACGAGATGGAGCAACGGCGCGGTCGCCGCCACCACCTCGCCCACTTCCGCGTGGATCTCGGAGACGACACCGGCGAAGGGTGCGCGGATCCTGGAGCGCGCGAGCTGCAGCTCGGCGAAGTCCAGATCGGTCTCGAGCTGGGTCACAATCGAGTCGCGACGGTCGCGCTCGGCAGCCGGCAGCGCTGTGCCCAGGCCGCTGGCCCGCTCCTGCTCACGCCTGGCGCGCGCGAGCTGCGTTTCCGCCTGGCGCTTGCGGATGGCATAGAGCGTGGTGTCGACCTGCATCAGCAGCTGGCCCTTCCTGACGGCCTGGCCTTCCTTGACCACAACCCTCTCCACCGGACCGCCCTGGGCACTGGCGAGCACCGCGTCACGGCTGCCCTCCACCTCGCCAGGGATGGTCGATTCGAGACTCGCCTCCGAGTCCTGGAGCACGGCCACCTCGACGCGGGTCGCACGCGCGTCGGGAGCGGTCGCGGTGCGAGCGGCGGGGGTCCCCGTGCCGCCGCCCCGGTCCTGGGGCTCGTCGGCCGCCGCGGACGCGGCACTCGACTTGGCTCCGGCACTGCCGCAACCGGCGAGCAGCGCGAGCATCAACGGGGCCCAGGGGCCCCGGGGTATCGTGGCCATCATGCGGCGACTCCGTGAAAGAAGATGTCCAGTGCCCGGGCGCCGAAGTCCGGCGGCAGGGCGCGCCCGTGCAGGAAGAGCACGAGGCGGTGATCGACGATTCCGAAGAGCGCGAGCACGGTGTCCTCGAGCGGCAGGCCGGGGCGCAGCTCGCCCGCCTGCACGCCCTCGGCCAGCATCCCGGTCATGAAGTCCACGTGCTCTTGGCGGAAGGCGTCGAAATCGTAGAACGGCTGCCCCTGCTCAGGGTGGCGCTCGGCGGTCATGAGCAGGCGTAGCACCGTGGGGTTGGCCTGCACGTGGTCGAGGTAGGCGCCCAGCCCGCGCGCGAGGCGCTCGCGCACGGTGCCGCGCGTGCGCAGCTGGGCGCTGACCAGCTCGTCGAGCCGCTGCATGCTCGTCTCGATCACCTCGAGGAAGAGCCGCTCCTTGTTGCGGAAGTAGTAGTAGAGGGTCGGCTTGGTGCAGCCGGCCGCCTCGACCACCTGACGCACGCTGGTCGCGCTGTAGCCCCGGTCGGCGAACAGCCGCGCGGCGGCCTCGAGGATCGCGACGCGCATGTCCGGCGCCGTGGACGCCAAGCCGGCTCTGACCTCTTCTGCTGCCATGGCGAGTATACCTACCGGTAGGTATACGGATCCCATAGAGACAAATGGCGCCGCGGTCAAGGCCCGCGGTCAGCTGGTGCGTACCCAGCGCGCGGCAGGGGATACGGGCCGCGCTTCGCCGCCGTTTCGCCCGATCCCGTCCTGTCCGTCTATTGGATCCACCGTCGCACTTCTTCGCGATCAGTCGTCCCTACCACCGGAGATTCGTCTCGGGCGTCACGACCGTTGCCAGCCGCCTGGGCTCCTTGCGGCCTTGGGAGTCGCTCAGACCGCGGCCCCGGCGTCGAGCTCGCGGTCCCGCTGGCGTAGGCAGCACTCGCGGCGCGCCACCGGCGGCTGCGACGGCGCTGATGAGGCCGGTCAGACCTTGGAAGGGCTGGCTACCGCGCGGTCCACGGATCCGACAGCCTCGGGTCCTCGAGCAGCGTCTCGTCCGTGAGTGCCCCCAAGAAGGCGATCAGGTCCTGCTTCTCGGATTCGCTGATCTCGAAGCCGGTGACGAACTCGCTCTTGTTGGGGTTGCGCGCGGCCCGGCCGCCGGCGGCGTAGTGGTCGATGACCTGCTCGAGCGTCTCGATGCTGCCGTCGTGCATGTAGGGAGCCGTCAGCGTGACGTTGCGCAGGCTCGGAGCCTTGAAGCGCCCGACGTCGCGCTGCTCGCCGCTGAAGTTGTAGAGGCCCTCGTTGCCGGCGGGATAGGCGCCCTGTCCGTCCTCGTCGTAGAGGCCGGTGTTGTGGAAGGCCACCTCGTCGAAGGGCTTGCCCAGGTGCATGATCGAGTCGCTGAAATTGAAGCCGCTGTGGCAGTGGAAGCACTCGGCGCGCTCGGAGAAGAAGACTTCCATGCCGCGCAGCTCCTGCGCGCTCAGGATGTCGTCGCCGGCCAGGTAGTCGTCGTAGCGTGAGCGCCCGGAGATGATGGTGCGCTCGAAGGCGGCGATGGCCTTGGTGAGGGTGTCGATCGAGATCGGCTCGTCGGGCTCCTCGGGGAACGCCTCCGGGAACAGCTCCACGTAGAGCGGCTCGGCGTGCAGGCGGTCGATCAGCTCCTGCTCGCGACCCACCATGCCGAGCTCCACGGGGTCTTCGCCGAAGAGCGGGATCAACGCCTGGCGTTCGAGATCGGGCAGGACCGGGTTGGCCCAGGTGAGCGTGGAGGCGTAGGCCACGTTCGCCAGGCCCATGGCGCTCCGAATGTGCACCTCGTCGGTGGCGCCCTTGGCCACGGCGCGTCCGTCGGTGAAGGCCAGCTTCTGCTCGTGGCAGCTGCCGCAGGACTGGGTCTCGTTGACGCTCAGGCGCGTGTCGTAGAAGAGGTGCCGCCCCAGCTCCACCTTCGCCTCGGACATGGGATTGTCCGCGGGCACGTGGGGCTGCGGGAACCCCTCGGGCAAGTTCCACTCGAAGCTCGGGGTCGCGTCCGCCCGCCCTGTCGCCTCCTGCCCGGCGGCGCCGCGGGTCGACTCGTCCAGGCCGGCGCCGACATGCGCCTCCCCGTCCTCGCTGCTGCAGCCCGCGCCGATGGTGAGGACGAGCAGCCACAGCGCGCGATGACGGGGAGGCGACATGATCGGGCTCCTTCGGGTCGCGGTCGTCGGGAGTCCCTACTTGACGCTGAAGACGGCCTGGTCTCCGACGGCTTCGCCGGTGTCGTAGTCCAGGCCCAGGTTTTCGAAGAGCGCCGGGCAGTCCATGTCGCCCGGGAAGGACATGCAGCCGGGCTTGCCGCCTTCGTCCACCTGAAGGTCCTCGCCTGCCACCAGCGCGGCGTAGTCGAGCACGATGGTGTCCGTCGCGGGATCGAAGTCGGGGAGCGTCACCTCGGGCCGGTTTGCGTTGTCGCAGCTCACGTCCTCTCCGGTCGGTGCGTCGCCGGTGCACACGGTGCTGCCGAGGTGGAAGTTGTAGGGCGTGGTCGGGCCCGCATCCGTGTCCGGATCGTCCAGCATCACGCGCATGTCGAGGCGCATGAACTTGTAGCCGCCGTTCCAGTTCCAGTGCAGCGCGGTCACGTTCATGGGGGAAGCGGCCGAGGCCGGGTCATCGTGGTTCATCGGCACCGGTACACCCACCTTGAAGGCGATGCCGTCATAGTCGCCGTCGGGCGCGGCGCCCATGATCATCGTGTTGGTCTCGGCGGTGCCGTTCTGGCAGGTGCCGGAGGCGTCCTCGAAGTCGAGCAGCGCCACACCGCCGTGCTGCCAGTCGCTGTCGGCCAGCTCGAGTGGGATCTCGTCGTCCCCCGACAGCAGCCGTACGTCGTGCACGTACAGGCGGAAGTCCAGCGGTTCGGCCCTCGCGTCGCTGCTGCCCAGGCCCTCATAGGTCTGATCGCAGGTGAAGGCCGCGTCGCCCACCATGGCCTCGAAGCCGATATGCATCATGCCGTGCATGTCGTGGTCGTCGTGCGCGTCTTGCGCGGCGTCGTCACCATCGCCGGTGGCGTGCATGTCGTGATCGTCGTGTAGGTCATCCGCAGCGCCGTCGCCGGCGGCGCCGTCGCCGTGCATGTCGTGATCGTCGTGCGTGTCACTCGTGCCGCTCGGGTCCGCCCCCTCACCCTCGCCGGCGCTGCCGTCGCCGTCGTCACTGCACCCGACCGCCATCACGAGAGCCATCACGGCCACCATCCACAACCTCACTCCAAGTCCACGCATGCCACCACTCCTTTGCTGTCCGGCACCGATGTGCCTGCCCATACAGCTACCCCCAGTGGGCGAGGGCACAACGCGGCATGGCGTCGCAGTGCGGCATCCTGTCGCAGGTGCGCGCTTGCGCCGCACCCCAGGCCAGGGAGCGGGTTGGCTCGCTCGCGCACACCCCCGCGCTGCGGTGACGCAGGTCGCGCTCACCCATCCGGATCGATGCGCTCCAAGGGCGTCCCCTCAGTGCTCGGCGGTCCAGGGGTTGTAGGTGCCGAAGGTCCAGAGGTTGCCCTCGAGGTCCTTGCAGGTGTAGCCGCGGCCGCCGTAGCCGGCGTCCTCGAGGGGCATGACGAGCTCGGCGCCGGCCTTCGCGGCGCGCGTGTGGTGGGCGTCGGCGTCGTCGACGATCACGTAGATGGTCTGGGTGCAGCCGCCGGCCTCGGAGGCCAGCTTGAGCATGCGGTCGAATGGGCCGTCCTTGCGGGAGCTCAGCATCACCATGCGTGAGCCGAGTACCAGCTGGGCGTGCTCGATCTGGTCGCCCGCGCCCTCGACCACCAGGTGTCGCTCGAAGCCGAAGGCCTGGCAGAGGAAGTCGATGGCGGCGCGGGCGTCTTCGTAGCGCAGGGCCGGGACGATGAGGGTGCCGTGGTTCGTGTCGGTCATGGAATCCTCCAGGTGGGTAGGCCCTGAGCTTGGCGTTCGGCCCCCGGCGCTTCTTGAAGAATTGGTACCCGGGCTCAGCTCTCGACGATGCCGACCCCGTCCGGCGGCACGATGCGTCGATACTCGCGCGGGGTCAGGCCGGCGAAGCGTCGGAACTCGCGGCTCATGTGGGCTTGATCGGCGTAGCCGCAGCCGAGCGCCAGCGCCGCCATGCCGCCCTCGTCGTCGGCGTGCTGGATGTGCTCGAGCACGCGGTTGAAGCGCAGTACCTGGGCGATGATCTTGGCCGTCGCGCCCACCTCCTCGCGGAAGCGCGCGCGCAGGTGCTTGCGGCTCCAGCCGAGCTCGGCGCTCAGGTCCGCGATGCTGAGCGCGCCGCCCGCATCCTGCAGCCGCTGCCAGGCCCAGCGCACGGCGCGGCTCGCGGCGCGATGGCGCTCGATGCGCTCGAGGATGAAGGCGTCGAGCAGGTCGAACGCAGCTGCCCAGTCAGCCGCCCCCTTGAGGCGCTCGCCGATGCCCGCGGCCTCGCCCCCCATCACGGCGTCCAGGTCCTCGACGCTGCCGGCCAGCAGGTGCATCGGCTGGCCCAGGAAGCGGTAGGCCCCCACGGGCGTGAAGTCGACCTGCAGGCAGTGGGCCGGGCCGGTCGCCTGCAGCCGCGCGAAGGTGTCGTGAAAGCCGGCCACGAAGCTGTCGTGCACCTCGGGCTCGCCGCCATCGACGTCGACCATGCCCCACGCCCCGCCCAGGTTGATGATCAGCGGCACGTCGGTGGTCGGCAGCTCCCGCCGCACGATCGGGCTCGCGGCGCTCTCCACGTAGCCGGAGTACTCGCGCACCAGCCCGGCCAGCGCCGGGTGTGGCGGCGCCTTCGCCAGCTCCCAGCGCACCCCCGGCTCCTCGTGCCGGACGAGCTCGACGCGCCGCGCTGCCGTGCCCCCCATGCCAATTGCTTAGCGCCGCACGGCCCCGCCGCCAAGCCCCTGAGCCCGATGGGGCCTCAGCGATAGCGCTCGGGGTCGCTGCTGTAGAAGCAGGCGCGCTTGACGAAGTCGCGCATCAGGCGAAATTGCGCGCCCTTCAGGTCGCGCTGCTTGCCACAGACGTGCACGGTCGCGCTGCTGTGCTGGCGGAGAAACTGCACGATCACCACCGAGGGCTTGGAGGTGGGCATGGCGGTGGGCTTGGGACCGCGCCGGCTGCGCAGCACGAGATGCTTGGCGGCGGCCGGCTGGCAGCCCATCTGCAACTCATCCGCAGACGCGACCCCAGACCAACCAACCAGCCCAGCCCCCAACAGCCAAGCCACTCACCAACGACACCCAAACATCCAGCCCCCTCCACCAGTCAGGAGGCCACTATACCGCGTATGAGCGTCCAGGCATGACCACCCCGACCCTCACCGGCAGGGGAAGGGAAACCTGAAATCGCGCCCCGCCAATTGGCAGGGCGCGAAATCGAGCGAGGTTCGTTCAGGAGCGAGCGCCCCCGCAGAAAAAAGCGGAGGCGTAGCATCGCTACGTCGAGCATTTTTTCGAGGAGGTAAGCCGCTCCTGGGCGAACCTCGCTCGATTTCAGGAGCCGTCGCCGCAGGTGGGATTGACGCAGATAGCATCACCCGCGGAGTCCAGCGTGTCCTGTCGCGTGTCGCAGACCCAGGCGGCCGGGCAGTCGGCGTCGGTGCTGCAGGACAGCACGCAGACGTTGAGCCCGGGGTGGCAGAACATGGTGTCGTCGTTGTCGCCGTTGGCCAGGCGCACGAGGCAGGCCTCGTCGCCCATCAACACCTGGCTGTTGCGCATGACGTTGTCGCACGGGTCGCCCACGCTGGGCTGCTCGATGCCGGTCTGCACGTCGGTACGGTTGTCCGCGAGGCTCTGCGTCTCGTTGAGGCACTCGAGCTTCACGGTGACGCCGGTGGGCGGCTTCGCGGCCGGGGTGAAGGCGACGCGCTGCTTCGAGTCACCCGTGCACTCCTTCTGCACGTCCTCCGAGAAGTCGTCGTAGAACCAGCCGTCGCTGAAGCCGTCGGTGGTCTGCGACTCGTTCCCGATGACTGCCAGCTGCTGCACCTTGCAGACCTGGCCGCCGCGGTCGGTGACCGCCTCGCGACCCTCGTCGGGCGGCAGCAGGAACTCCCAGCCACCCTGACCGCAGGTGGTCGGGGTGTTGGTCGGCGCCAGGTTCGGCGGCGGCAGCTCCCACACCACGTTGCAGCCCACCTGACCGTCGGAGTCGCGCACCAGCTTGCGGGGCAGGCACACGGCGCCGAGCTGCTTGGCGATGACGTCGATGATGGCCTGCATGGCGGGCCCGAAATCATCCTGGCAAATCGACTGGATGACGCCGTTGGCGCCGAAGCGCTTGGCCACCTCGACGAAGCGGCGCGGCGGGAAGGCGCGGCCGGTCTCGGTGATGCACGAGGGCGTCAGGTTGCCGCCCTGCTCGGGCGTGCGGTTCGGGTCCGGCACCTCCTGCATGCGCGGGTCGGCCAGGATCTGGTCGTAGAAGGCGTCGCGCGAGCCCATGTCGTCGAAGTCCACGGCTGCGCGGGCGTCCTCGTCGACCAGGTCGGGCGGCACGCCCACGATACCGGCGAAGATGACCAGGTTCTCGTTACCCGGGCGCAGCGCCTGGAAGCCGTTCACGTAGCGGTCCAGCTGGTACAGGTTCTGCGGGTTGAAGAAGCAGCGCAGGTTCAGGTCCTGCATCGCCAGCGGGTCGTTCGGATCCAGGTAGATGTCCGGGGTGAAGTGGGCCGTGTCGGCCGAGGAGCAGTCCTCCTCGTCGCTGACCATGATGATCGCGATGAGCGAGATGCCCTGCACCACGTCGTTGCGCAGGAAGCCGGCGTTCTCCTGGTCGCCGTGACCGAGCTGGCCGAAGCCGTTGACGTCGCCCAGGAAGAGGATGCGGTTCGGGTCGATCACCTCGCCGCTCTCGGGGTCGATGTCGATCGAGGGCCAGACGGCCTTGAGGCCCGCCTCGAGCTGCTGCTCGAAGCCGCAGCCTTCGGTGCCGAGCGTTGCGATGCAGGCGAAGTCGTTGGCGGTCTGGGCCGGATCGTTGACGCCCGCCGAGTAGGTGATGAAGCGCGGGTAGCTGGCCTGGCAACCCGTCAGCGCCGGGTTGGGCACGTTGTTCATGATGCCGTCGTCGCCCAGGTTCTCGCAGCCCGGGATGCCCTGAATGCCGACCAGGCCCATGTCCGAGGACACGACGCCCAGGTGCAGGTCCTTGGCGGGCGGAAAGTCGTTGACGCCGTCCAGGTCGCGGTCACCGGTGGCGAGCACCTCGACCAGCTTCGGGAACTCGCGGCGCAGGGCTTCCTGCTCCTCACGCATCGAGCCCGAGTTGTCGACCACGAAGAGCAGGTCGACCTTGTCGATGTTCGTGACGGCAATCTCCGCCACGACGCCCGACACCAGGCATGGATTGAGCGGCTTCAGCTCGCGATCCAGGCAGCCACTGCTGGCCAGGGCCAGGGAGGCCACGAGGGCGTACATCACAGGTGTGAGAGCGCGTGCGCGGGAAATCATCGATCCTCTCCTTCGAACGGGTCTCGAACGGGGCTCATCGGACTCGGCCGAGGCGCCCTACCTTAGTGCTCCAGGGCTCCCGAGATCAATCTCTTGTTCAGCAAAAATCCAAGCAGTTCTACAGGGTTCCACAGTTGGGAGGCCGCCAGCGTCGTTCTTGCTGAGCAAGCCTCGGACCACACAGCGAGCAGCGGAATGATTGGCTTTCTTCCCACCTTGTCCGACAACCCCGTCAACCTCGTTGGCAGATCCCGATCACTATGTTGGCAACGCCTCTTCGCATGAGCTGCTTGAAACATCTTCGTACTGGGTGAATAATTCTTGCGTCAACTCCTCCGTGTAGATGTGAACAGATTGCAGAGGGTGCTTGCGTAGGGTCCTGGTCGTCGATGACGAGGAAAACATCCGGCTGGTCCTGCGGACCCTGCTGCGCAAGCACGGCTACGAGGTCGAGGTGGCCGACAGCGCGGGGCAGGCGCTCGAGCGTATCGGTCCCTTCGATCCCGAGTTCGTGATCGCCGACGTCAGGATGCCCGGGATGAGCGGGCTCGAGCTGTGCGAGACGCTGCGCATGCAGGGCTCGGCTGCCACGTTGATCATGATGAGCGCTTACGGCTCGGTCGAGCTCGCGCTCGATGCCATCAAGGCGGGCGCCTACGACTACATCTCCAAGCCCTTCAAGCAGGATGAGGTCTTGATCGTGCTGGCCAAGGCGGAGGAGCGCGAATCGCTACGCCGCGAGAACCGCGCGCTCAAGGAGGCCGCCCGCCAGACCGAGGAGCTGCGCCAGCTGCTGGGCGAGAGCGAGCCGATCAAGGACGTGATCCGGTTGATCCAGAAGGTCGCCGAGTACCGCACCACGGTGCTGATCCAGGGCGAGAGCGGCACCGGCAAGGAGCTGGTCGCGCGTGCGATCCACGCGGGCAGCCCGCGCGCCGGCGGGCCCTTCGTCGCGATCAACTGCGGAGCCATCCCCGAGGCGCTGATGGAGAGCGAGCTCTTCGGCCACAAGCGCGGCGCCTTCACCGATGCCCACAGCGACAAGCGCGGCATCTTCCAGGAGGCCGACGGAGGGACCCTCTTTCTCGACGAGATCGGCGAGCTCTCGCCGGCGCTGCAGGTCAAGCTGCTGCGGGCCCTGCAGGAGGGCGTCGTGCGGCCGCTGGGCGCGAGCAAGGATGTGACGGTGGACGTGCGCGTGGTGACCGCGACCGTGCGCGATCTGAAGAAGGAGGTGGCCGACGGCCGCTTCCGCGAGGACCTCTTCTATCGGCTCAACGTCCTCCAGATCCAGGTGCCGCCCCTGCGGCAGCGGGTCGACGATGTGCCGCTGCTGATCGATCACTTCATCCAGCGCAACAACGATCGCCTCGGCACCAAGGTCCGCGGCATCGAGGCCAAGGCGCGCAAGGTGCTGCTGGGCTATCGCTGGCCCGGCAACGTGCGCGAGCTCGAGAACCTGATCGAGCGCGCGGTCGTGCTGGCCGACGGCGAGACCCTGACGGTGGACGACCTGCCCGAGCACATCCAGGAGACCCCCGACGTGGTTGCGCGCGTGCTCGAGAGCGGAGAGCTCTCGATCAAGAAGGCGAACCTGATCATCGAGGAGTCGTTGATCCGGCGGGCGCTCGAGAAGACGCGCGGCAATCGCACGGCGGCCGCAAAGCTGCTCGAGATCAGCCACCGGGCGCTCCTATACAAGATCAAGGACTACCAGATCTGAAATCGGTCGAGGTTTCCATCGGCAGTGGTGGTCGCAACAGCCTGCGCTATCCTCCGCCGGATGGGGCTTCAGGAGCGGGTCACGCAGCTTGCGGCGCGGGTGCGGCGGGGGAAACCGGATCCGCTCTCGAGCGTGGCACTGACCGTGCCGGTCTTCCTGCTCTACCACCTCGGCATCGTGCTGATCGACAAGCGCAACGGCGTCGACTGGGTCTCGGGGCTGACCCTGCGGCTGCTCGACTCCAGCGTGATGGCCTACGTGGGCGTGACGCTGGCGCTGGCGGGGGGGCTGATCGGCGCCCTGTGGCTGCTGCGCCGCAAGGGCAAAGTGCGGGCCTTCCAGCTGATGCCGATCATCGCCGAGAGCACCGGCTGGGCGCTGCTGATGCTCGTCACCGTGGGCTGGGCGACCCAGCAAGTGCTGAGCGCCGGTGCGGCCCTCACGCCGCTCGAGAAACTGGTGATGTCCGCTGGCGCCGGCTTTCACGAGGAGCTGGTCTTCCGCGTGCTGCTGATCTCCGGCGGCGTGCGGCTGCTGATGCGCGCCGGCAGCATGGCCGCGCCACGGGCCTGGGCGATCGCGCTGATCGGCTCGGCGGTGGTCTTCTCGCTGGTGCACCACGTGGGGGCCCTGGGTGAGCCCTTCACGCTGGCCGCGTTCGTGTTCCGCACCTTCGCGGGGCTCTTCCTGTCGCTGGTCTACGTCGCGCGCGGCTTCGCGGTGGCCGTCTACACCCACGCGCTCTACGACGTGCTGATCTTCTTCGTGCTGGGTTGAGAGCTGGTGCGCACCATCGCGTGGTTGTTGCTCGTGCTCGTCGTGCCCGCGGGCGCGCGCGCGGACGATTGGCTGGTGGTGGCACCGAGCTGTGGCCATCCCGCGCCTGGTGGCACGCCGCGGCTCTCGCTGGTCTACCCGCGCCCGGGTCTGCCCGCGGTGGTGCACGCCGGTGAGCTTCTGGTGGCGCGCGTGCGCTTGCCCACGCCGCTCACTCCGCCGCCCGGCACCCAGCAGCCGCGCGCGCTGTCCAAGTGGCACGCCGAGCTGATCGGCCGCGCGCGCACGGCCGAAACTGGTATGGTCGAGCTGCACCACGCGGCCGGCGTGGTCGATGTGCGTCCCGACGGCCCCCAGTCGCTGGTCTACCGCGCCACCATTCCGGTGCCTGCCTGGTTGGCGCCCGGGACCTACGACCTGCAGGTGGAGACGCCCGGTGGCAGCGCGCGTGCGCGCGCCCTGGTGCGCGTGCTGGCGCAGGGAGCTGTGCCGCGCCTGATGCGCTGGCCCGCGGACGGTGAGGCGCCGCCCTGGACGATGCCGGTCGATGTCTGGCTGGGCGACGCGGGCGACGGAGCGATTCCGAACGACCCCGCGGCCGCACCGTACCTCGACCCCACCGGCGTGGTGGCCGCGCTGCGCATCGGAGGTCGGCTGCACGTGCTCGGCGACTGCAGCGATCGCTACCTGCCGTACGCAGAGCAGGTGGCCGCCGCGATCGAGCGCGAGGGGCTGAAGCGCGCCGCGCTGCCCGCGGCGGTGGCACCCGCCTCACATGGGGCGTCGCCCCGGTGGCGGCGCGAGGGCGAGCGTGTGGCGCTTGACTGGGGCGCCGATGCCAGCGGCCCGGCCGAGCTCGACCTGCTGTGGTCGGTCGACCGCGCCGCCCGGATCGAGGCCTCCAATGCGGAGCTGCGCTGGCATCCGGCCGGGCGGCTCGGCGAGGACGAGCTGCCGTTGGTGGCCAAGGTGGTGCTGCAGCCCGGCGGGCGCGTCATCCTACAGCCCGGGTCCGCTGCGCCGCTCGAGGTGGGGCTAGGCGTGCGACCGCGGCCGGTCGCGGCCGGGGCGCCCGCATCCGTGGCGCTGCGCGGTGCGCCTGGCGGAACGCGTGTGGCGCTGCGCTTCGACGAGCGCCGCACGGCCTTCAGCACGGCCCCCGTGGAGGTGGCCCTGCGCCGCCCCGGTCTCAGGCCGGTGCTAGGTCTGGCGATCGCGCCCGACGGTCGCCGCCAGGCCGTGCGCGGCGACATCGAGGTGGTGACCGCCCGCTCGGGCGGCTGCGCGGTCTCGCCGAAGGCCCACGGGCGGCCCCGGGTGTCCTGGTTTTGGTTGTGCCCGCTGGCCTGCCTGCTAAAAAGGCGCGGCCCGCGGCCCCGCGGGAATAGACTCGGCCCACAGAGGCGTTGAGAGCTGCGTCGATGACCCGAACCCGCCCAAGCCCGCTGAGCCTGGCGCTCCTTCTGCTGCCGATCGCTCTGCAGATCGGCTGCGCCACCCGCAACATCCCGAACACCCGCGTGGAGGATAACTCCCAGAATCGGGAAATTGTGGAGTTCATGGAGGTCTACCGGAACGCCGTCCAGGACCGGGACATCGCCGCGCTGCTGCGCATGGCGTCGCCGAACTACTTCGACGACATGGGCACCCCCAGCGGCGACGATGACGTCGACTACGAGACGCTCAAGGCGGGGCTGCAGCGCTTGCGCAACGAGGTGATCGCGGCGCGCTACCAGATCAGCTACCGCGGGCTCACCTACATCCATGACGGCAAGGTGCTCGTCGACGTGCTCTACACCGGTTGGTTCAAGGTGGACACGCCCGAGGGTCCGCAGTGGCGACGCCGCCTCGAGCCCCACCGCATCGTGCTCGCGCGCGAAGGCGAGCAGCTGCGCATCCTCTCTGGCATGTGACCGGGTGCCAGCGCCCTGCGATGTAGGTCGCGGTGGCCGTGCGCGCACTTCGCAACGGGCGTGATGTCGCGCGCGGACGCGCTCACGCGTGTTGTGTCGCGAGCGCTCGCCACGCTACCTTAACGTCTACGAATTCCTTCGTCATATCGCGACCGCCAAGCGACCGAGGCCATGGGCGACGGCGACGAGTCCAAGAAACAGCTCGGCAAGATCATGCTCCAGCGCAGGCTCGTCACCGCCGACGAGTTGCAGGAGATCCTCGATGACCAGGCCAAGCACCCGGGCAGCAGGCTGGCGTCCACCGCAGCCCGCCGCGGTCGCGTCACCATGCTGGATGCGTTGCGCGCGCTCAGCGAGCAGATGGGCGCGCCCGGCATCGACCTCACGGAGCAGGTCGTCCCGCTCAATCTGCTGAAGTTGATCCCCCAGGAGCTCGCCCACGAGCATGTTGTCTTCCCTCTGCGGATCGACGCCGAGTCGATCTACCTGGCGATGGCCTCTCCCGACAGCGAGGCCACGGTGGAGGAGCTCGAGTTCGTCACCGGCAAGAAGGTCAAGGTCCACGTCGCGCTCGACTACGTGATCCGCGAGGTGATCGATTACTCCTACGCGGCACAGGAGGACGGTGACGAGTTCTACGTGGGGGCTCACGTCACGGACGCTGCGCTCGCCGAGCTCGGCCTGTCCGACCTCAAGCGCGCGCCCGAGCCCAACATCGAGCGCCAGTCGGACCCTGGCGGCGAGGAGACCGAGGACGCCGCGCTGGCGGAGTCACCGGTCACGGACGACGAGCTCTTCCCGAACGATGAAACGCGCACCGTGAGCGAGGCGCCGCCCCTGGACGATGCCTTCGCGCAGAAGCCGACGCCTTCCCAGCCGCCGGTGATGCCACCGCCCGAGGCGGGCGCCAGCGTGCTGATCGCGGACCGCAGCACGGAGGCGCGCACGCTGCTGCGCAGCGCGTTGCAGGAGACGGGCATCGCCGTGCTGGAGGCCGACGACGGCGTGCGGGCGCTGGAGCTGGTACGCGACCAGTCTCCGCGCGTGCTCGTGCTGGAGGCGGAGCTGCCGCAGGTGCACGGCTTCGACATCTGTCGCCGCCTCAAGGGCAGCCAGCGCTTCAGCGACATCCCCGTCGTGGTGGTGAGTAGCGAGCCTATGGATTGGCGGATCGAGAACGATCTGCGCGAGGTCTACGGCGTGCGCCACGTCTTCCAGAAGCCCTTCGATCGCATCAAGATCACCCGCACCATCCGGCTGTTGCTCGATGGTCAGGAGCAGCCGGAGGAGCTGCCGGCCCTGTCCGCGGAGGCGGAGAGCGCCTGGAATGGAGCGATGTCCGCGTTCGAGGCGGGCGATCTGGACGGTGCGATCCAGCAGCTCGAGGAGGGGGCCGAGCGTGAGCCCGAGGCGTTCGAGCTGCACTACCATCTCGGCCTGCTCTACGGCCGTCGCGACGAGCTCTTCCGCGCGATCACGGCGCTGACCTCCGCAGTTGCGCTCCAGCCGCGTCACTTCTCTGCACTGAAGAATCTGGCTGTGGTCTTTCAACGGGCCGGCTTCCGTCGTAAGGCTCTCGACATCTGGCAGCGGGCGATGGGGTGCGCGCCGGACGAGGACACGCGCCTCAACATCCGGGAACACATGGTGAGCCTCCTGTAGATCTCGTGTCCGGCGGATGAAGCTGTACGGGCGGCGCTGTCGATGAAATTCCTCTGCAGCAACTGCAAGGCGAAGTACCAGATCTCGGATGAGAAGGTCGCGGGGCGCACCCTACGCATGAGGTGCCGCCGCTGCCAGGAGGAGATCGTCATCCGCGGCGACGCGCCCTCGCTGGTCGGCACTCCGGCGCCTGCTGCCTCTCGCGCACCGGTCAGCGCGGCCGCCGTTGCGCTCGGCAGCGAGCTACAGCGCCAGCTCTCGGAGCCCCCGGGCGCGAGCGTCGTGCCGGCGGCGGCCAGCGAGGGCTGGCACGTGGCGATCGGCAACAATCCAGTGGGCCCTGTCTCGCTCGATGAGGTGCGGCACAAGCTCGAGAGCGGCGCGGCCAACGCGGCGACGCTGGTCTGGCGCGACGGCTTCGACGACTGGCTGCCCCTGCGCGACGTGCCACAGCTGGCGGCGCTCGTGGTGCCCGCCGCGCCGCCACGGATTGTGGCTCCCCCGCTGGCGGCGCCTGCCGCGCGCGCGCCGGTCGCCCCGATCGGCGCCCACGTGCCGGTGGCCGCGCAGCCGATGCCGCCGATCGCGGCCCCGGCTCCGGTCGTCGCGCCCGCCCCGGCCGCCGCCGCGCCCACCCCGGCGGCGCCGCTGGCTTCGAGCGCAGCCCCGGCGACCAGCGCCGAGGACTGGGGCGCACCCGCGCCCGACACCAGCCCTTCCCAGGTGACGATGAATCCGATGCTGGTGGCGGCCGACGGGCCGCGCCGGCAGCAGCCCTCGGTCGCGGTGCTCTTCGCGCTCGCGGGCTTTGTCGCCTTCGTGCTCACGGCCACGACGATCGCCGGCATGCACTTCCTCAAGGATGAGCCCCAGGTGGCGGTCGCGCCGCCCGCGGCGCCCGCGCAGACCCCGCGCCAGGCGGAGCCGGAGGTGCCGGCGGAGGAGCCCGCCGCCGAGGGCGACGGCGAGATGGTCTTCGACCTCGACGATGTGGATGTCGCCGACGACGGCCCCAAGCGCCGGGCGCCGAGCGTCAAGGCCAGCACGCGGTCGAAGACCACGCCGAAGAAAAAGCTCACCGCCGAGCAGAAGGCGATGCTCGAGCGCATGGGCGGCGGCGACACCGGTGAGATCGGGGGGCTGAAGTCCTCGGGCCTGGGCAGCAGCCGCACGCGCAAGTCCTCCGGCAACGTGGACGCGGCCGCGCTGCGCAAGGTCGTGGCCTCGGGGCAGCGCGGGCTCAAGCGCTGCTACGAGACGGCGGTGCGCACGAGCGGCTCGGGCGAGACCGTGCGACTCGACGTGGAGATCTCGGTCTCCGCCAACGGCAACGTCACCAAGGTGAAGACCCGCGGCAAGGGCATCCCCGGCCTCGACAACTGCATCCAGCGCTCCGTGCGCGGCTGGCGCTTCCCCTCCTCGGGCGAGTCGTTTCAGACCAAGTTCCCGGTGGTGTTCCAGCCCGGCGGGTAGTTCGCGCTCAGAAGCGTCCAGGGCCGGCTTACCTCCTCGAAAAAATGCTCGACGTAGCGCTGCTACGCCTCCGCTTTTTTCTGCGGGGGCGCTCGCCCCTGAACACTTCCGAGCGCGAACTACGGCATAGCAACGGTGGTTGAACCTTAGGTTTGTAGCGCTTAGGGTCGCGGCGTGGACCTGGATGGGCTCTCGGTGTTGGCGGGGGAGGCGCTGCAGCTGAGCTTGCTGCTGGCGGCGCCCGCGCTGATCGCCGCGGCGCTGGTGGGGCTCGTCGCGGGCGTGCTGCAGGGGGCGACCCAGATTCAGGATCCGAGCCTGGGCTTCGTGCCGAAGCTGCTGGCGGTGGCGCTCGCGCTCGCGCTCTTCGGTCCGGTGATGGGTGAGCAGCTGGTGGGCTTTACCGGCGAGCTGTGGGCCAGGCTGCCCGAGCTGTCGCGGTGAACGCGCTCGACGATCCGGCACAGCTGAGCCAGCCGCTGGCCGTGCTGATGCTGTTGGTCGCGCGCATGGTGCCGCTGGCCGCGCTTGTGCCGTGGCTCGCGCCGCGCGAGGGCGTGCCGCTCGTGGGTCTGGCGCTCGCGGTGGTCCTCGCCACCGCCCTGTGGCCGACCGCGCTGGCGGGTGCCCCCGTGCTGCCCACGTCTGCGCTCACGCTCGCCGCGCTGGCCGTGCGCGAGGTGCTCATCGGCGCGGTCTATGCGGTCGCCCTGGCGCTGCCGCTCCTCGCGCTGCGCTGGGCCGGGGGCTTCATCGACCGCGCGCGCGGGGCGCCCGAGAGCGAGTCCGAGGCCAGCGCGCTCGGCACCCTGCTGCTGTGGCTCGGCGTGCTCGCCTTCTTCGCGCTGGGCGGACACCGCGTCGCGATCGACGTCCTGGCCGCCAGTGTCGCGGCCCACCCGGTGGGTGTGTTGCAGGCGCCCGCCGATCCCGCGGACCTCGCGCTGGGCAGCGCGCGCATGCTGGCCGAGGCATTCGCCGCGGCGCTGCTGGTGGCCCTGCCCGCCCTGGCCGCGCTGTTGATCGCAGAGCTGGCCCTGGGCCTGTCCATGCGGCTGTCCGCGACGCTCCCGTTCTCGGCGCTGCTGCCAGGCGGGCGTGCCGCCCTGGGGTTGGCCATGGTATGGGTGTCGGCGGCCTTCCTGCTCTACGGCCTGCCCGCCGCCTTCGAGGAGAGCCTCGCGGCCGCCAGTCGCCTCTTCCAAGCCCTGTGACCGCCCTACCACAAGTCCTGCTCGACGAGGCCACCCTGGCGGCGCGCGTGCGCGAGCTGGGCGCCGCGATCACCCGCGACTACCGCGAGCGCGAGCTGGTGGTCGTGGTGGTGCTCAAGGGTAGCTTCATGTTCGCGGCCGATCTGATCCGCGCGATCGACCTGCCGCTGCAGGTCGACTTTCTGGGTGTGCGCAGCTACGGCGACTCCACCACCAGCAGCGGCGTCGTGCAGATCACGAGCGACCTCAGCAGCCCGGTCGAGGACAAGGACGTGCTGGTCGTGGAGGACATCGTCGACACCGGGCTGACCCTGCGCTTCCTGCTCGAGAACCTGGAGACGCGCGGGCCGTGCTCGATCAAGCTCGCCGCCTTGCTGCACAAGCCGGCGCGCACGGTGGTGCCGGTGCAGATCGACTACCGCGGCTTCGAGATCGAGGATGTCTTCGTGGTGGGCTACGGTCTCGACCACGCCCAGCGCCACCGCAACCTGCCCTACGTCGGCATGCTGCCGGGCAACGAATCGTGAGCGGAGGGTCATGAGCAAGCGCCTCGAGATGTTGGAGAAGATGATCGAGAAGGGCACGGACGACCCCTTCGTGCGCTACGCGCGCGCCCTCGAGCTGCGCTCGGCCGGTCGGCTGGACGAGACCATGGCCGCATTCGAGGACGTGCGAACCCGCCACCCCGACTACGTGCCGACCTATCTAATGGCCGGACAGGTCGCGATCGAGCTCGAGCGCGACGCCGACGCCCGCGCCTGGCTCGAGCAGGGCCTGGAGAGAGCGCAGGCTGCCGGCGACGAGCACGCGCGCAGTGAGCTCCAGCAAGCCCTCGATGGGCTCGATTGAGATCGGTCGAGGTTCGCCCAGGAGCGGCTTTCGTCCTCGCGGGAATCCTCGAGGTACTTCCAGTACGCCTCTGGTTCCCGCTCCGGGCGCGCTCGCTCCTGAACGAACCTCGACCGATTTCAGTGCGTGCATGTCGGTAGGAGTGCCCTATGCTTGACGCCATGGGCTGCGGTCGTGCGCCCTTGGTATTGGGCTTGGCTCTGTTGTTCTGGGGGGAAGTCGTCGGCTGCGGCGGCCGCACACCCCTGGAGCAACCTGCGTCCGTCGATGGGGGCGCCGTCCCCGCTCCAGACGAGATCTGCAACCGTCAGGACGACGACGGCGACGGCGAGGTGGACGAGGCCTTCCGAGATGTGAGCGGTCGCTACCTGCACGACGACCACTGCGGCGGCTGCGGGCGCGCCTGCGACCGCCCGATCGACAATGCGAGCGACGTCGGCTGCGAGCTGCTGGCCGAGGCGCCGACCTGTCTGGCGCGTGAGTGCGCAGCGGGCTTCGGGCGCACCACCGGCGGCGGCTGCACGCCCCTCGATCGCACCCTGTGCCTGCCCTGCCGCGACGACGGCGACTGCGGCGCGCTCGAGTCCGCGCTGTGCGTCGAGATCGGCGGCGAGCAGCGCTGCGCGCGCGACTGCGAGGACGGCTGCCCGGGCGGCTACGTGTGCTTCGCGGGTGATTACTGCATCCCCGAGGGAGAGAGCTGCTCTTGCGAGGAGGAGGCGCCGGACTTCGATCTGGCCTGCTCGGCCTCCGCGCCCGACGGATCCCTGTGTGCGGGGCTCGCGCAGTGCCGGCAGGGGCGGCTGTCGTCGTGCATGCTGCCCAACGAGGTCTGCGACGGGCTCGACGACGACTGCGACGGCACGATCGACGAAGGCTTCGTCGGGGAGCTCGGGACCTACTCCGAGGACGCACGCAACTGCGGCGCCTGCGGCGCGGACTGCACGGCCGACACCGAGGTGGAGCTCACCTGCGGGGGCGATCCCTTTGCGCCGAGCTGCGTGACGCTCTGCCCGGACACCCTCGACGGCGTGCAGGTGGGCGACCGGCTGGACGCCGACCGCCAGGTCGACAGCGGCTGCGAGTGCCGCGTGACCTCGCTGATCGACAGCGTGGGGGCGCCCGTGACGGAAGCACAGCTCGACAGCAACTGCGACGGCGCGGATGGCGAGCTACTCGCGAGCTTCTACGTCGCGATCGGTGGCAGCGACGACAACGCGGGATCGCCCACGCGCCCGCTGCGCACCATTCAGGCGGCGATCGACCGCGCGCAGGCTTCGC
>JAPPOT010000865.1 GCA_028817855.1 Myxococcales bacterium | reverse complement strand
AGCCCCCCGCTGGCGCGCACCCACTTGGAGTTGAGCTCCAGGCTGCCGGCGACTTCGTTGGCCAGGGCCGCGGTGCCGAGCGCGATCAGCACGTTCACGATCAGGCTCTGGGTCGTGTTCAGCTGATCGAAGCTGAAGCCCAGCCCGATCCCGAGCGCCATGCACAGCCCGCCCACGATCAGGCCGCTGTGTTGGCGGGCTCCGGCGCGAGCTCCCGCCGTCCCCGTCCCCGGGTCTGCCTCCGGCTGCGTCGCGACCTCGTTCAACCGCCCTCCGAGCTCCCCCCAATCCACACCTTAAGCCGAAAGCAGGAAGCGGGTCCATTCCCGCCAAAACGGGCTGTGAACATGTTCACAGTGGCGCGTGGGTGACGCGGGCGAGCTGTGCTACACCGCGGCATGCCGATCGATGAGAGCATCGAGTTCGTGCCGGTGCAGCTGGCCATCCTCACGGTCTCCGACACGCGCACCGAGGCCGACGACCGTTCCGGCGCGACGCTGGTCCAGCGCGCGGAGAAGGCCGGGCACCGTGTGGTGCAGCGCGCCATCCTTCCGGACGACGCCTCGAGGATCGAAGCCCAGCTGCGCGCCTGGATCGCCGATTCCGAGGTGGATGCGGTGATCACCACCGGTGGCACCGGGGTAACGGGTCGCGACGTCACGCCCGAGGCGATGGCCGCGGTCTACGACAAGGAGATCCCGGGCTTCGGCGAGCTCTTCCGCGCGATCAGCTTCAAGCACATCGGCGTCTCCACGATCCAGTCGCGCGCGACCGCCGGCGTGGCGGACGGCACCTACCTCTTCGCCCTCCCCGGCTCGACGGGCGCCTGCAAGGACGGCTGGGACGAGATCCTGGTCCACCAGCTCGACATCCGCTTCCGGCCCTGCAACTTCGTCGAGCTGATGCCGCGCCTGAAGGAGTGATCCACCCCCGGCCGCTGGCGCAGGCCGGCGCTTTCGCTTACACACGCTGCCGTGAGCCTCGCAGTATTCGACGACGTCTCGCTTCACTTCGGCAAGAAGACCATTGTCGACGAGCTGGACCTGCGCCTCGGTAACGACGATCGCATCGGGCTGATCGGACCCAATGGATCGGGCAAGACCTCGCTGCTGCGCATGCTGGCCGGTGAGCAGGCCCCCGATGGCGGCCGCGTGCACCTGCGTGGCGGGCTGCGGCTCGGCTACCTGCCGCAGGACATCGAGCTCAGCGGCAACAAGCCGCTGCTCGAGCACGTGGTCTCCAGCGTACAGGGACGCGACGGCCTCGAGGCCTCCGTGCGAGAGGCCGAGGCGGAGCTCGCGCGGGCCCAGGAGCAGGCCGCGGAAGCCAGCGACGAGGCGCGGGCCGCGCTCGACGAGCGCATGATGGAAATCGCCGAGCAGCTCAGCGATCTGCACGAGCGCACCGCGCACTACGAGATGCACTACACGGAGCACGAGGCCACCCGCATCCTGGCCGGCCTGGGCTTCGCCACCTCGGACCTGACGCGACCGCTGACCGAGTTCAGCGGCGGTTGGAAGATGCGCGCAGTGCTGGCGTCGCTGCTCTTCCAGCAGCCGGACCTCCTGCTGCTCGACGAGCCGACCAACCACCTGGACATGCCCTCGGTGGCCTGGCTGTCCGCTTTCCTGAAGGCCTTCGACCGCGCTTTCATCCTGATCTGCCACGACCGCGAATTCCTCAACGAACAGATCCGCCGCGTGATCAGCTTCGAGCCGGAGGGCGTGCGCCAGTACACCGGAAACTACGAGAAATACCTGGAGCAGCGGGCCGAGGAGGAGGTGATCCTCGAGAACAAGGCCAAGAATCTGGCGCGCGAGCGCGAGCAGGCCGAGCGCTTCATCAACCGCTTCCGGGCCCAGGCCAACAAGGCCAAGGCGGTCCAGAGCCGCATCAAGGCGCTGGCCAAGATGGAGTCGGTCGAGCTCTACCAGAAGCGCAAGGTGATGCGCTTCCGCTTTCCTCCCTGCGCCCGCTGCGGCGCCGAGGCCATTACGCTGCGTTCGGTCGGCAAGGCCTACGACGACCTCCAGGTGCTCTCGGGCGTGGACCTCGCGGTCCGGCGCGGGGAGAAGATCGGCATCATCCGCGTCAATGGCGCGGGCAAGACGACGCTGCTGCGGATGATGGCGGGCGAGATCCCGGTCAGCAGCGGGGAGATCGAGCTCGGGCACAACGTGAAGGCCGGCTACTACGCCCAGCATCACGCGGACACCCTGCACCCCGACGACACGATCTACGACACGGTCTACCGCGAGGACGAGGACTCCAGCATCACGCGGGTGCGCACGATCCTCGGTGCCTTCCTGTTCAGCGACGACGACGTGGACAAGAAGGTGGGCGTGCTATCGGGCGGGGAGCGCGCGCGGGTGGCGCTGGCCAAGCTGCTGATCAATCCCGGCAACCTGCTGATGATGGACGAGCCCACCAACCACCTGGACCTGGCCTCGAGCGAGGCCCTGGCGGAGTCGCTGGAGAGCTACGACGGCACGCTGATCTTCGTCAGCCACAACCGCGCCTTCGTGCGGCGGCTGGCGACGAAGATCTGGAACGTGGCCGACGGCAGCGTGGAGACCTACCCGGGGACGCTGGACGAGTACATGGACTCGTACACGAAGCGGGAGGACGGGCAACCGGCAGCAGCAAGCGAGACCGCGAGCGCGGACGAGGACGCCGGCACGCCGGCTGCGCGCAAGCGCGGGTCGCGGGCGGAGGAGAAGGCGCGCAAGCGGGCCGAGGCGGAGGCGCGCAACGCGCGCAAGTCGGTGGGGAAGCTGGAGCGCGAGGTGGCCAAGCTCGAGAGCGCGATCGAGGCGCTCGAGGCGACCCAGAAGGAGCGTAGCGATCAGCTCGCCGATCCCGACGTCTACGCGGACAAGGCGCGTAGCGGCGAGCTGATCACGGCCTTCAAGGATGGGCAGGCCGAGCTGGAGAAGCTGCAAGGGCGCTGGGAGCGCGCGCTGACCGAGCTCGAGGCCGCCAACGCCGAGCAATGATCGTGTGCATTCAACGCACAGCTCCCGTGCATCTGTTGTATATTCTTTGCCTCTGGCACTTCAGCGGCGGTCGATAACACAACAATTCCGAGGTCTCGCGGCATGGCACGGCCATTGCGCTCTCGGGGAGTAATGATCCCCCGGAGCGAGACGATGGCGGAGGAACACGGCAAGCGGGAGCGGCACCTGCGGTGGCTGCGCGACGAGCTGCCGGAGCTGGTGGAGCGCGAGGTGCTCGACGGCGCCGCCGCCCAGCGCATCCGCGCGCACTACGCGCTCGGCACGCTGCGCGAGCCCCGCAATGTGGCGCTGCTGATCTTCGGCGCCCTGGGCGCGCTGCTGGTGGGCGCCGGCCTCATTCTGATCATCGCCCACAACTGGGATCAGCTCGGGCGCCCGGTGCGCGCCGCGATCTCGATCGGCCTGCTGGTGGCCGCGCAGGGCCTCGCGGGCTTCGCCCTGTGGCGGCATCCCCGCTCTGCCGCCTGGACCGAGTCGAGCGCGCTCTTTCTGACGCTCTGCACCGGCGCATCGGTCGCGCTGATCAGTCAGACCTACAACATCCAGGGCGAGCTCGGCGACTTCATGCTCACCTGGACCGCGCTGGTCGTACCGGCGGTCTACCTGCTGCGCGCCCGGGTCTCGGCGCTGGTCTGTCTCGTGCTCGCCCTCTTCCTGCCCGAGACCCGGCAGCGCGAGTCGGACTTCGGCTTCAGCTACCTGCTCGTAATCGGCGCGCTCGCGCCCTACCTGGCGCTCGTCGTGCGCCGACAGGCGGGGCAAGCGCGCACCCTGCTGCTGTCGTGGGGCGCTGCGCTGACGATCCCGATCGGGCTCTCCATGCTGCTCCTGAGCGGGCCGGCAGGCGACGCCGAGGACCTCGCCCTGCCCTTCTTCAGCGCGCTCTTCGCCGCGAGCTACCTGTTCGGGCAGCGCCTCGCGGAGTCGGGCGCGACACGCGTGCCGGGCTTCACCACCCCTTTCACGAGCGTCGGCCTGCTGGGTGCGCTCGGCTTCGCCCTCGTCATGACCTTCGACGACCCCTGGCCATGGCGCACGACCTTCTCGATGGCGCGCGACCTGCGCGAGCTCGAGGTGCAGGTGGCGCTCGGCTGCAGCGTACTGCTGGCCGCCCAGCCACTGCGGGCGGCGCTCGCCCACCTGCGCGCGCGGCGCTTCGACCAGGCCCTGCTGCTCGGCCTGCCGCTGCTCGCCCTGGTCGGCGCGCCCCTGCTCGCGCTCACCGGGGCCGAGCTGCTCGTGATGCTGCTCGGCAACGCCTACGCGCTGGCCCTCGGCGTCGCGCTCATGCTCGCCGGCCTCTCCGCCCGCAGCCTGCGCCAGACCAACATCGGGCTCGCCACCCTCTCGGTGCTCTTCATCGCGCGCTTCCTCGACGCGGAGCTGTCGATGATCGCGCGCGGCGTCGCGATGGTGGCGGTGGGCATCGCCTTCGTCGGAGTCAACGTCTGGCTGGTGCGGCGCACGCGCCGCGAGGAGGTGCATCCATGAGCCCGCGTATCTCGCTCGGCCTCTTCGGCCTGCTGTGCGCGGTGCAGCTCTTCGTCGCTGGCTCGAGCATCGCCCGCCACGAGCTGGCCCTGCGCCGCGGCACGCCCTACCGCTTCGAGACCGCGCCGGTGGACCCTCTCGACCTCTTCCGGGGCCGCTACGTGCAGCTGCGCTTCGAGGCCGAGGTGGTACCCCTTCCACTGCCCGATGCGCTGCGCGGAGAGCACGTCTACGCCGTGCTGAGCGAGGACGCACGCGGCTTCGCCCGCATCACGAAGCTTCAAGCGGAGCCCCCTACACGCGGCGACTACCTCCACGTGCGCGCCGTCCCCTCCTTCCGCGGCCCCGGCGAGCCCGCCACCCTCCTGACGCTGCCCTTCGACCGCTTCTACATGGAAGAGTCCCTGGCGCCCGACGCCGAGCGCCTCTACCGCGAGCGCGCACGCGGCGCGGCGCCAGCCTATGCCATCGTGCGCGTGCATGAGGGGCTTCCGGTGCTCGAGGATCTGCACGTGGACGGCAAGCCGATCGCCGACTTCGTGCGCGCGGCGCGCTAGCGGCGGTATGCGAGAGCGCGACTCACGTGTTAGCCCGACATGGCTAGGGAGCCGACCGCCGTCTACTCGCCCTCGCGGTTTCGAATCGCGGACAGAAAGGCGATCGCATCGTTCAGCGCGGCGGTGCGATCACAGGCGGCAGTCAGATCGCAACCCTGCAAGCTTGGGTCGACCTGGAGGACAGCCCCGCGCATACGATCTTCGATGACGACGACGCGATCCTCAATCACGTGGACGCCGCGATCGCAGTGCTGACCACCCCCGGCCGAGGGACCTGGCAGCAACGCTACCTGCCGGTCCACTCGGCACCGGCCGCAGCACCGCTCCAACTCGGAACCGTGCGCATTGGCGATGCCGTCTTCCAGGCGGGCCGAAGTACTTCACTGCGCGAGGGCGTGGTCCAGGCCACGCCCGACGTCCTCACCCTCAACTATCCACGTGTGAATTGTCACAGTGTGCGAGCGCTGAGACGCCGTCTCTCCCGGCTCGCGCCCGATCCTAGCGCGTCTGGCGTCGACTGACACACACCCTTCGAGCCTGGCGCGACGGTCTCGAGGGGGTCACCGCGGTGCCCAGCGGTGCATTGCGGTCACCTCGAACGCTTGCGGTGGGCCCGGGCAGTGCGTAACTGCACGCTTATCATGAGCGCTCCGCCTGCGATCCGCGTCTTCACCTTCAAGGAGGGCCTGTTGTCACGCATCGCCCACGACCTGCAGCTGTCGCTCGGCGACTTTGCGCTCGAGCTGAGCGCGGGTGGGGTCAAAGGCAGCTGCCAGATGGACACGCTGCGTGTGCAGGGGGCGGTCGTGCGCGGGCGGCTCGACCCGTCGGTGTTGAGCGCCGGCGACCAGAGCAAGATCGAGCGCAGCATGCGCGAGGAAGTCTTGCGCACCGGGCGCTTCCCGACCGCGCGGCTGGAAGCGCGGCTCAGCGACCTCGGGCAGGGGCGCTTCCGCGTCGCGGGTGAGCTGGAGCTGGCAGGGCGAAGCGCTGGGCTGGAGGCGGACCTGCATGCGGGAGAGCGCATCACGGGGCGCTTCGCTCTGCAGCCGAGCCGCTGGGGCATCAAGCCCTTTCGGGCGCTGGGGGGCGCTCTCAAGATCCAGGATCGGGTCGAGGTGGAGGTGGACCTGCCGGCCGACGTGGAGGGCTTCGACGCGGAGCATCCACTCGAGGCGAGCGCGCGCTGGCCCTGACCCCGCCAGCTAGCGCTCGCTGAAGTGCCGCTGCAGGCGCTCGTGGATCTGGTCGCGCACGCGGCGGAAGCTGGCCAGCCTGTCCTCGTCGCTGCCGGTGGCGGCGGCAGGGTCCTCGAAGGGCCAGTGCAGCTTCTCCACGTCGCCCGGGAAGACCGGACAGACCTCTTCCGCGCACAGCATGATCACGGTGCGCACGCGATCCCGCGGCACGTCGTCGACGGTCTTGGTGAAGGCATGCCCCAAGTCGATGCCCTGCTCGGCCATCGCCTCGACCGCGAACGGACTCACGCCCGTGGGCTCGGAGCCGGCGCTCCACACCTCGAGCCCGGGCGGCGCCATCGTGCGCGCCAGTGCTTCCGCCATCTGGCTGCGCGAGGAGTTGGCGACGCACATGAAGAGCAGCACGTCCTTCGCTTCACCGCCTTCGCCGCGTGCGCTCACAGTCCGGCCTGGAGCTGCAGCTCGAGGATGTCGTCGCCCTTGTCGAAGCCCGCGTCGCCCCAGCGATGTCCGTACTGAATGCTCAGCCTGAGCTGGTTTCGGGCGAGGAAGTAGTTGATCGCGAGGTCCAGCTGATCGATGTCGGGCAGGCGTGTGACGCCGGTGCCGCGGACCAGGGAGTAGCGCACGACCGGCTCCACCGGCGCCCGCGGCAACAGATACCCGGCCGAGAGCAGGAAGCCGAGGCCGCGGCGGGCACCGACCGCGCCGTCGAAGGTGCGGAAGTGCACGGCGCCTTGAGCACTGACACCGGCCGCCTTGAGCAGCACGTCGCCGGTCAGGTTGTGGGCGTTGAAGTCGACGATGGCCGTTTCCTCCGCGCCGCCCAGCGTGCGGCCGAGGAAGCGGACCGCGTGCGGG
Source organism: Myxococcales bacterium (assembly GCA_028817855.1). Classification (GTDB taxonomy): domain Bacteria; phylum Myxococcota_A; class Polyangia; order Polyangiales; family JAFGIB01; genus JAOUOP01. Next base: position 3,141 of record JAPPOT010000865.1, on the reverse strand, counting down.
CTCGTGGCGTCAGCCTGCAGCAAGGCGTAGGCCGCCCCCAGCGCGATGCGCGCCTCGCTCGCACGCGTGAAGTCGGTCTCGCTGCTCACGTCGAAGCGGCCGACCGGAAGCAGCTCGAAGCGGGCGAGGTAGAGGAAGCCGCGGTCGCCGGCGCCGATCGATCCGCTGCCCGGATTGCGCCCCTCACCGATGAAGACGCCGGCGGAGTAGCGCAACATGTCCGCGCCGCCCAGATCGTTGGAGTAGAGCATCACGCCCACGTCCCGATCGAGCTGAAACTCCTGGTCCGCCAGGGCGCGCTCGTGGAGCTGGCGCGCGACGTCGCCGATCATGCGCTGACGCGTGAACGGAAGGCGGAACTGCCCCGCGCGCAGCGACAGGTCGCGCAGGTGGGTGAAGTCGAAGTGGAGGTCGAGCAGCGGGCTCTGCTGCAGCACATCGACGTCGGTGGCCTGGTCCGCCGCGCCCCCGCGGCCGTCGACCGCCGGGTCCGGAAGGCCCACCACCGGGGCCGGCCCCAGCTTCATATCGTCGGGGGAGAAGCCGAGGTTGAGGAAGTAGCGGTAGTGCTGGCCGAAGAAGTGTCCTTTGAACACGGCCCGCGCGCGTTTGATCAGCAGCGACTGGCGATCCTCGCCGACCACCGAGTGGTAGCCGTAGCGAACCTGCCCCCAGAGCTGCAGCCCAAGCGCGAAGTCACCGTCGTCCGTGAGCAGTTGGAAACCCTCGCCGGAGGCGTAGCGCACGCGGGCGGGCTCGCGCGGCGCGAAAGGATCGGGGGGCCGTGGGGCACGCACCCCACGCACCGGCCCCGCCACGGGCGCGGGCTCGGACTCGGGCACGGTCTCTGCCACGGACACCGCCTCGGGCACGGGCGCGGGCACGGGCTCGGGCACGGCCTCCGGCGCGGGCGCCGGCGCGGGCTCGGGTGCCGGCGGGGGCGGCGGTGCCGTCGGGAAGCCCTTCTCGATCGGCTGCAACACCGGCATGCCGCCCTGGCCGGGCACCGGCTCGGCGGGCTGGGCCGCGGCGCTTCGGGCGATCAGCAGACACAGAAGCAGAGGCCAGGTTCGGTGCAACATCATTTTCTCCCGAGCTGGCGCCACCTTAGCCGACCCGACCCAACCCACACGCCGGATTCCGGAAAACCGTTGTTATTGCAATTATCCTATGGCCATGTAGAGTGGTAGGTTGGCGTCCTACCATCCGAGCCGGGTCGATGGAACGCGCAACCCCCGAGAGCCAACCAGTCCCAGCCAGCGCGGCACCGAGTGTGCTCGTGGTCGGAGACGATCCGATCTCGGGCGAGCTCGTGGAGGCCCTGCGGGGCCTCGGCATGGAGGCCAACTCGGTGCTCACGGCCGAGGGCGTGCTGGCGGTGGTGGAGGAAGCGCCGGATCTGGTCATCCTGGCCGGCGGCGCAAGACGCAGCGCAAGCCGGCTGCTCGAACCGCTGACCGATCACCCCGGTGCCGCGCCGGTACCGGTCGTGCTGCTTGGCGACACGACCGAGGTCGGCGCGCGCGCGCGCGACAACGCCTTCACCGCGGGCGTGGTGGGGCGCATGCAGCGCGACCTGGGCAGCGATCTGATCGCGCGCGAGGTGCAGCGCATCGTCGATGAGCTGCCGGAGCGCCCGGGCGAGGCCCGCGGCGTCGTGGCCGAGGCGACCTTGGACGAGCTGGTGGACCTGCTCTCGAGCGAGCTCCAGAGCGGCATCCTCTCGGTCAACGGCGAGCGCGAAGCGCACATCGTGCTGCGTGCGGGCAAGCCCGTGGCCGAGGGCATCGACGCGTTCGTCGAGCGCGTGCGGCCGATGCTGGAGGAAGGCGGCGAGGCCCAGTACGCCTTCCACGCGCATCCCAGCGGGCGCATCGACAGCGTCCCGCCTGCCTCGATGCGCCCCACGTCGCCGCGGCGCGTGATCGCCAGCCTGCGCGACCGGCGCCTGCTGGTCATGCACAGTGAGCGAGAGACCGCGGAGCGCTGGGCCACCGCACTGCGGCGACTCGGGGCGGAGGTCCAGTGCCTGTGCGACGATGGCGACCTGGAGCCCGCCCGCAACTTCGACGCCGAGGTGTTGATCGTCGAGCCCTCAGCACTGGAGGGGCGACGGCGCGAGCGCATGGAGACCATCCAGCGCGACGAGCGGCTGCGCTGGGCGGCGACGCTGATCGCGCCGCAGGACGCCGTCGAGCACCCCGAGCGTGAAGAGCTCTACCTGGACGATCTGGCCGACAAGGTCGTCCAGCTGTGCGCGCCCCACGACGAGCTGCTGCGCAGGGCGGCCCTCAACGAACCGTTCGAGACGCGCCTGGAGCTGGTCGGCCCGGCCCAGCTGCTGCGCGCGCTGGGCGGCTCGGGCCGGGCGGTTGCGGTCCACGTGCAGCACCCCAACGCCATGATCGAGGTGAACCTCTCGGGCGGGCGCGTGCTGGAGGCGCGCGGCCTGCGGCGCGACCGCGGCACCGAGCGCGTGGAGGGGCAGCACGCCCTGTCCCTGTTGTTGTCGCTGCGGCGCGGACGCGTGCGCGTGCAGCCCTCGCCCGGCTTCGTGCGCCCTCAGGCGCCCGAGCCCCTGAGCCTACACCCCAAGCGCTTCATCCGCCCCAGCCCGCTGCCCTCGATCGGCCCTGGCCCGCTGGTATCCTCGATCCCACCACCTCCCCTGCTGCCGTCGGGCGCCGGCACGCCCGGGCCGGCGCGCGCGGCCCGACCCATGCTGGGCGTGACGCTGACGGCCATGGCGCTGGCGATTCTGTCCCTCGTCGCCTACGTCGTCTGGCTGTGAATCGGCCGAGGTTCGCCCAGGAGCGGCTTGCGTCCTCGCCCAAATCCTCGACGTAGCTCCGCTACGCCTCCGGTGTTTGGCTGCCGGCGCGCTCGCTCCTGAACGAACCTCGGCCGATTCACCAGCTGTGCCGGGCTTGGATTCGAGGGGCAAGGCGCCTAGGTTGTCGGCGCCGTGATTGTGCGCTTCTGCCTGTACTCGGTCCTGAAGAACCTGCGCTTCGCGGATCCGTTTCTGCTGCTCTTCTTGCTGGACCGGGGCTACTCGCTGACGGCCATCGGCAGCTGGCTCGGCGCGCAACACCTGCTGACCGGTTTGCTCGAGTTGCCCCTGGGCGTCGCCGCCGCTCG
>JAPPOT010000096.1 GCA_028817855.1 Myxococcales bacterium | reverse complement strand
AACTCACCATCGAGGAAGAGCCGCTGGGCGCGCAGCCTGCGCAGGAAGAAGGTGGCCTCCCCGAGCTGGGTCCCACCCACCCGCGCCGCCATCTGGTCGAGGATGGCATCCGCCCGATCCATCTCTCCCAACAACACGTAGGCGTTGTACTGCGCCGTGCGGACCTCCCCCGCCTGCCAGGCAGTCGGCATCTCGCGTACGAGCCCTTGCATGCGCTCCGCCACAGCGAGCAGCTCCTGGATATCGCCGGGGCCACTGAGGGAGAAGAGCCTCGCCCGCAGGGCGTCCAACATCAGGTCCCGATCGCCGTGCTTCTCGGCGAGCTCGACGGCGCGTGCGCTGAGGCTCGCGCTGCGCGAGAGGTCGGGCTCGAAGGGCGGCAGGATGGCCAGCTGCGCGAGCGCCCGCACGCGCGCCGGGCCCTCGTCATCGCTCGCCCGAACGACAGCCTCGAGCGCGGCGCGGGCGACCGGATCGGGCAGGCTCCCCATCGCCACGGTGGGGCGCCGCAGGACCGTGGCGCGCACGACCACGTCGTGCAGCTTCTCCTGCTGCGCGAGGTGGATGGCTTGCGCGGCCGCCTCCATCGCCTGGGCGTTGCGGCCCGCGGACCGCTGTGCGTGCGCGAGCGAGAGCAGGAGCTCCGCGCGGCGCCGGATGTCGGGCTTGCCCGCGAAGCTCTGAGCCTCGAGCGCCCAACCGAAGTAGAGCGCGGCCTCGTCGAATGCAAACAGGCGCATCGCCTCGTTGCCCGCCGTGCGCGCCCCGCGCATCACCACGTCGTGGTCGCCGGCGGGCAGCGACAGGTAGTAGTGCCGTGCGACCTCGCCCGCGAGGCGCTCGCCCTCGGGCCGCGCGTCGAGCAGGACAGCCGCCCTGCGATGAATCGCGATGCGCTGGCGTGGTTGCAGGTCGTCGTAGATGACGGTGCGCAGCATCGAGTGCGCAAAGCGATAGGCGTGCGGCCCGTCGCTCTGAAGCTGCCCCTCCTTCGAGGCGGGCTCCAGATGCTCGAGCAGGTCATCGGGCTCCAGCTCCACCAGGGCGCAGAGCACCGACAGGTCGAAGCGCTCGCCCAGCACCGCGGCGTGTGAGAGCACGTCGACCGTGGCATCCGGAAGGCGGTCCACACGGTCGCGCAGCAGATCGCGGGCCAGGTCGGGCACACGCACCGCGCTTGGCGAGAGGGCGTCGAGGCGCTTGCCTCCGTGCTCCAGCTCCAGCGTGCGAACGACCTCCTGCACGAAGAGGGGCACGCCTCCGGCAGCGTTGCGGATCGCATCGGCCAGCGCCTCCGGCGGCTTCCATCCACCGACCACCTCGACGAGCTCGGTGACCTGATCGCGGTCGAGCGCGCCGAGCTCGACCGTCTGGGTATGGCGCAACATCTGCAGCCGGGTCTGCTCCCGCGCCCCCGCCATCCGCTCGTCGGCGTCGCGATGGGTGCACAACACGAAGAGCGGCAGCGCGCCCAGCGCCGGCCCGAGGAAGGCCAGCAGCCGCAGGGTACCGAGGTCGGCCCACTGCAGGTCGTCGAGCATCAGGATCGTCGGGTGCGCCGCGCTGACCGACTCCAGCAGCTTCGCTGCGCGCTCGATCGCCTCGAAGCCGGCGGAGCCGGTGTCGGTGACCTCCCCGGCCGCCTCCGGAGCACCGCTCACAAGCAGACCGTGGGCACGCGCGGACAGCGCGGCATCCGCGTGTGTCAGCTGGCGCAGGGCCGAGGCGAGCGGCCACAGGGGAGGCGCGCCCAGCTCGGAAGCGCAGCGCCCGGAGAGCGTCTGCATGCCCAAGCCGCGCGCCACCTCGAGCAGCTCCTCCGCACAGCGGGTCTTGCCGATGCCCGCCTCTCCCGTGAGCAACGCCATCCCTCCACGCCCCTGCGCGGCGCCGCGGATGCGGTTCGAGAGGGGCTCCATCACGCGCTGTCGGCCCACGAGGGCGGGTGGCTTCGGCGGCACGCGCGAGAGGACGGGCGACGGCGGTTGGGAGGCCTCCTGGGGCGGGCGCTCGATGGGCGCCTGGCTCGCGCTCGGACCCGGTGTGTGTGCGACCTCGGCACGGAAGCGGTAGCCGCGCCGGTAGATCGTCTCGATCGGCCGCTTGTCGCCGCGCTTCTGCTCGAGCACGCGACGGATGTGGCTCACGCTCCAGCTGACCACCGTGTCCGTTACGTACTCGCCGTTCCACAGCTCGCGGAGCAGCTCCTGCTTGGTCACCACGCGGTCGCGATGCTCGACCAGGTAGCGCAACACGTCGAACACCTTCGGCTGCAGCTCGAGCACGTGCTGGCCGCGCCTCAGCTCGAAGTTGCTCAGGTCGAGCTCGAAGCCCTCGAAGCGGTACGACTCCACCTCTCGACTCTAGCGAACCGCGCCCGAGGTTGCACACCTGCACCGACACCGTTGCCTTGTGTGCCAAGCTGGCCTTCAGAGGCCATGCACTCCGTTCAGCCGCCCAGGAAGTCGACGAGTGTCGTGGCGAACTTCGGCGTGGCCACCGCCAGCTGATGGTCGCCCGGCACCCGCGTCAGCGTGGCGTCCGGGATGGCGTCCACTAGCACCTCTGGGCGCACGGCCAGCGGATCGGCCTCGCCTGCGATGACGCGTGTCGGCGCACCGATCGCGTCGAGCGCGATCGGGCTCTGGTGCACCGCCTGGCAGTGCGCGATCAACGCTTCCCGGTCCGCGCCGGTCGCGTCGACAAGCGCGCGGAAGCCGGCGGCCGCCGGATCACCGATCGTGGAGGCGTCCAGCGCTCGAAGGGCCTCGGTGAGCTCCGCCGGGTCGATCACGCGCCGGTCCACACCCCCGCAGACGACGACGCCCTCACCCACGCCGCCCACCACCAGCCGTCGTATCCGCGCCTCGCGGCTCGCCACGATCAGCGCCACGACGGCGCCCATCGAGTAGCCCACCAGGTCGATCGCATCCTCGCCCAGGAGGTCGAAGAGCGCTTCCAGGTCTCGAGCCATGTTGAGCTCGCCGCAGCGCTCCGCTTCCGTCGGCTTGTCCGACCCGCCGTGGCTGCGTGCGTCGAGCGCGGTGACACGGCGCCCCGCTCGCACCAGCGCGTCCACGACCCCTGGCAGGACCCAGTTCAACCTGGCGTCGGCGATGAAGCCGTGGTGCAACACGACCCACGGTCCGGCTCCCTCCTGCCCCCATTGCTCGTACACGATTCGCGTGCCGTCGAACGACTTAAAGCTCTTCACGGTCGACTCTCTCCTCGTAGGTCGTGCTCAGGGTAGCGCATACACGGTGATCTGTACGCGCTCCGCCTCACGCTCGCCCACCCCGACGTAGAGGCGGTCGTTGAAGTGCTTCAGCCGGGGCGCACCGCTGGCGAGGCGAATGAAGGTGCGGAAGTAGTACTCGTCCGACGGTACCGGCTCGCCCGCGGCGAGCCGCGCCAGCACCTCGGGCGAGGCGGTGCGCAGGCCCTCCGAGACGACCTGAATCGTCTCGCCATCATCCGTCTCGAGCATGTAGCGCGCCCGGATCTCGAGCGAGCCGTCGTCCCGAATGCACTGCCAGTCGGTCCCGCCCGGCAGCAGGCGACCACGCAACCCGGACCCCTCGAACTCGCCATCCGTGAACGCGATCACCCGCAGCTCCCCACCGGGGGTCTTGCCCGTCGTGCGCGGTGCCTCCACGCCCACGCGGACCTTGAAGACCTCGTCTAGCGTCATGGTTCCCTCCAGCTCTGCGGATCCGCGAGCGACGCCCGCGCGTTCAGGCTCTCGACCGCGAAACCGGCCACGCGCTTGTAGCCGTCCGCGATCTCGCTCAGCTCCTCGTCGCTGATCACGTCCTGGAGTCGCTCGAAGCCGTCGGGCGCGCGCTCCTCCACGAGCTGCATGGGAAGCTCGGGGCCCATCCCGCGGTTGGCGGTGACGATCCTGGCCGTGGCCGGCCGGCGATCGGCCTCGTAGCGCTCGAGGGCGCGCTCGACGTCACCGGGGTGCGCGAGCAGGCAACCAGTGAGCGCGCGCGCGTCCAGGATCGCCTGCGAGGCCCCGTTCGAGCCGATCGGGTACATGGGATGGGCGGCATCGCCGAGCAACGTCGCGCGCCCAAAGGTCCAACGCGGCAGTGGGTCGCGGTCCACCATCGGATAGATCCACACCGCGTCGGTCGCCCGGATCAGCGCGGGCACGTCCAACCAGTCGAAGGTCCAGTCTTCATAGAGAGGAAGGAAGTCGTCGATGTGCGCCCGGCGGGTCCAGTCCTCGCGCTCCTCGGGCGTCGCGTCGTCGGACACCGGCACACGCTTTTCCGCGATGAAGTTGATGCAGCGATGACCCGGTCGCGCTCCCGCGTTGGAGATGGGATAGCAGACGAACTTGAGCTCCGGGTGCCCCGCCATGATCATCGTGCGGCCGTCCAGGTACGGCGGCGCGTCGGCCACGCCGCGCCACATGATGGCGCCGTTCCAGCGGGGTGGCCCTTCGTCCGGATAGAACTGTCGGCGCACGGAGGAGTGGATGCCGTCCGCGGCAACCAGCAGCGCCCCCTGCGCGCGCCCCAGCGAGCGCCCGGATGGATCTTCCAGCGTGACCTCCACGACGCCGGCGTCGCTCTCGACCTGTGCGACCCGGTGTCCCAGGTGGATCCTGTCCTCCCCGACCCGCTCGAGGGCCGCGCGCAGCAGCACCATCTGCAACGCGCCACGGTGGATCGAGATCTGGGGCCAGCGATAGCCGGCTTCCTCGCCGCGCGGCTCGGACCAGATGCGCTGTCCCCGCTTCGTGTAGTACGCGAGCTCGCGACAGAGCACCCCGTCGGCCTCGAGCGCGCGCCGCAAGTCGAGCTCTTCCATCTCGCGCACGGCGTGCGGCAGGAGGTTGATGCCCACACCGAGGGGCTCGATGCGCGGTACGGCCTCGTACACCCGCACCGGTACTCCGGCCTGATGCAAGGACAGGGCGGTCACCAAACCGCCGATGCCCCCGCCTACGATCAACACCTCATCCGTCATGATCCCTCCAGTCCCGTCGCTGCAACATCAGCGGGTAGCCATTCGGTCGAGCATGCGCTTCAGCTGCGCGCGCTCCTGGGCAGTGAGCGCCGAGGTGAGGCGCCGGTCGTGCTGCTCCACGACGGCCGTCATGTCGGTGAGCGCCTTGGCGCCCCGCCTCGTGATGCGCAGACCATAGGCCCGGCGATCGGTCTCCGACGGCCGTCGCTCGACGTAGCCGGGCTCTTCCAGCGCGTCGACGAGGGTCACCGCGCCGGAGCGCGCGACGTCCAGCGCGCGGGCCAAGTCGGTCAGCTTCAGGTCGGGGTTGCGGTCGATCACCACCAGCGCGGCAAAGCGCGCGGGCGTGATCGACCAGCGCTCCAGACTGCGCGCGAAGTCTTCGTAGACCCGCAGCTGCGCCATCCGCAGCGAGTAGCCCACGAGCCTGCCGAGAACCCCGTAGTCCACGTCGGGGGAGGCAGCGCCGGCCCGATTGTTCTGATGCATAACAATCCTGCTTCTACCACCTCCACGCCCTCGATCAAGGACGGCCACCGCGGGGATGCGCAACCTGTCTCGTACATGGCAGAGATCGCACTTGAAGCGAGCCGCATCGCGCGGGCACGCTGGCGACCCAGCCAGGTCATGGGGGAGGAGGCGCGAGATGAGTGCGCAGGTGAATCGAGAAGGAACGCTTGCAGGTCGGGTCGCAGTGGTCACGGGCGCCAGTCGCGGCATCGGGGAAGCCATCGCAGTGCGCCTGGCGATGGAAGGCGCGAAGGTCGTGGCGAGCGCGCGCACGGTCGAGGCGGGTGAGCACAAGCTCTCGGGGAGCCTCAGCGAGACGGTCGCCCGGATTCGCGACGCCGGTGGTGAGGCGTACGCGGTGCGTTGCGACCTGGCGATCCCGGAGGATCGCAAGGGCCTGATCGAGCAGGCCACCGAGCGCTACGGCCCCGTCGAGATCCTCGTCAACAACGCGGCGGTCACCTACTACTTCCCGGTCACGGAGTTTCCGGAGAAGCGCTACCGCCTGATGATGGAGGTCCAGGTACGCGCGCCGTTCGAGCTCGCGGCCATGGTGGTGCCCCCGATGGCCGACGCGGGCCGAGGTCACATCGTCTACATCTCCTCGGGGGCGGCTCGTCACCCGCAGAAACCCTATCGCGGCGGCCGGGGTGGGACCGTCTACGGCATGGCCAAGGCAGCGAAGGAGCGCTTCTCCACCGGACTGGCGTCGGAGCTCTACGAGCAGAACATCGCCGTCAACGCCATCTCCCCGGGTCTGGTACGCACGCCCGGCACCGAGCTGCACGGCCTGGTCAACGAGCGCAACGAGGCGTTCCAGACGCCCGTCGAGTCGATCGCCGAGGCGGTGCGCTTCATCGCCAGCAGCGAGCCCAAGGAGATCACCGGGCGGGTGGATAGCATTCAGCGCTTCATGAAGGAGTTCGAGCTGAAGCCAGTCGAGCTGATCGGGAGCTAGGAGTCGCCATGCAAAACCGCGAGGTCCATCTCATCAAGCGCCCCGAGGGCCTACCGATGACCGACGACTTCCGGGTCGTCGAGACGCAGGTCGGCGAACCCGCCGACGGGGAGGTGCTCGTACAAAACCTCTACATGTCAGTAGACCCCGCCATGCGCCCGCAGATGAGCCGCGGCTACGAGCTCGGCAAGCCGATGATGGGGGGCGGCCCCGAACACATGCACCTGCAAGAGGAGTTCAGCGCCAAGATGACCGGTTGGCTCAAGGAAGGGCGCATTCAGTATCGCGAGACGGTCTTGGATGGCATCGACGCCGCTCCGCAGGCGATGGTCGGCCTGATGCAGGGACAGAACATCGGCAAGATGCTGGTGCAGCTGGCCTGACACGCACGCGCAAGACTGACGCGATCACCTGCAACACCTTGGCCGCCACGAACATTGCTCCGCCTGGGACGGGGTTCTACCGTGGCACACACCTGAGGTTGGAATGCCAGTGTGTTTCGCCATCGTCGCGGGCATCGCCCTGTGGTACCTCGGATGCGGCCAGGACGCGCCCATCGAGCGCGCGGCCCGCGCGCCGGCCGGCGCCGAGCCCACCACTGCGCAGGGGAGCGATGGGCCTGGCGTCGCCGGCGCGGGAGCTGGCTTCGACAACATGGCCCTCGACCGCCCCGCCGGCCCGCCCGACGACCGACCGACGCAGCCAGCCGCACCGAGTTCCGGGGACTGCGGTGCAGTCGTGCAGATGGCGGAGAACACGCTGCAGCCCGTCGACATCATCTTCGGCGTCGACACCACCGGGAGCATGGGAGAGGAGATCGGCTTCACCGAGGCGAACATGAACGCCTTCTCGCAACAGGTCGCCGACGCCGGCATCGATGCCCGGGTGATCCTGATCTCCGGTCCAAAGGACGGCATGCCCGCCGTCCCCGTCCACCTGGACGGGGTCTGCATCGCCCCCCCGCTCGGCTCCGGAAGCTGCCCTGCGGACTCCAACCCGCCCGCCTACATCCACGTTCCTCAGCCGCTGACCGACTGGGACATGCTGCAGAGCTACATCGATCTCTACCCAATGTATCGCCAGTACTTGCGGGACGGCTCGTTCAGGACCTTCGTCTCCATCACAGACGGCGACATCATGGGCAATCCGTTGCTCCAGCTGCCGATCAACAGCGCCGACGCATTCGCGGCCGCCGTCGAAGAGCTCGAGCCCGGATCCAGCGCATGGGCGAGTTGGCGCTACTCCGCGATCCACGCGTTCAGCCCCTGCGGCGTCGGCAATGCCGTTGGCGCGGTGCACGCGGATCTGGTCGAACGCACGCAGGGGGTCAGCGGTGACCTCTGCCTGCAGGACTTTGCGCCCGTGTTCGAGGACCTGGCACAGCAGGTCACGACGGTGGTCACGCTCGCCTGCGACTGGGAGATCCCGCCCCCGCCTAGCGGTGAGAGCTTCGATCCCGGCAGAACCAACGTCGAGGTGACGCTGGACGGCACCTCGGAGGCACTGAGCAAGGTGCCGTCCTCGGCGGACTGCGGGGCGCGCGATGGCTGGCGCTACGATGACGAAGGCGACCCGCAGCGGGTCGTCGCCTGCCCCTCCACCTGCGCCCGCATCCAGTCCGCAGCGGAGGCCCGCGTGGACCTCCTGTTCGGCTGCGAGACTGTCATCCTTCCGCCCGAGTGAGTGTCAGCAGCCCTGACGCTCGCAGAACTCCTGCGGTGTCATCCCGGTCCAGCGCTTGAACGCGCGATGGAAGGCGGCACGGTCCGCGAAGCCGAGCTCGAAGGCCGTCTCCTGGATGCTGAGCCGGTCGTCGGCAAGCGATCGCTTGGCCGCCTCCGCCAGCGCAGCGTCCGCGACTTTGGCGAAGGTGGTCCCCTCCCCCGCGAGCCGCCGCCGCAGCGACCGCTCACTCAGGTCGAGCGTCCGGGCGATGCCGCGCATGTCCGCGTGACGTGGACGCGGGTGGCGCAGCACCGCCAGGTGGACCCGCACGGCATACGAAGTGCTCCGCGCCTGGGTCTCCAGCTTTCGCTCACCGAACGAGCTCAACGCAGCGTGGAGCTCGGGGTCCTCGTGGGGCGAGCGCGCATCGAGCAGCGCGCGGTCGAAGACAAGGCCGGAGAACGGCTGATCGAAGCACACCGGCCCGCGGAAGACACGCGAGTACTCATCGCGGTACGTCGGCGCCTCGTGCGCGAAGGCCAGACGGTCGAAGCTGGCCTGCCGGCAGAAGATTCGGACGCGCCGATACAGGCCAGCCACGAACATCTCGACCGCGAAGCGCCGCGCGAGCGGGGGCGCATCGGGCAGCACGTCACAGCGGACGACGGCGCGATCTTCGGACTCGTCCAGGGAGATGCTCGCATCGTGGGCCAGCAGCGAGAGGAACTTCTGGAGGGCCTTCATCGACTCGCGAAGATCGGGCGCGTGGAAGACGAGTCCGGTGATCGGATTGAACGCCTGGGGCGTCAACCGCTGCAGGCAGTGCAGTCCGAAGGCCGGGTCACGGGTCTGCTCGACGATGCCGTCCAGCAGGCGATACAGCTCCTGGCGCGAAATCGTCCTGCCCACGTCGCCCAACGCGTCGGGCTCCAGACGCGCAGCATGGAGCAACGGAGCGCGGGCCGCCCCAGCGGCTTCCGCCGCGAACAGCAGCGGGCGGACCACACGCATCGAGACTCTGTGTTCTACTTCCATTGTGTGATGGCGCGACCGCGCACCGACCTTCGCCATCCTACGTAGCTCGAAGGGCGGGGCGACAGCCTCCACAGTGTAGTCGGTCCAGAGCCACGCGAACTTTCGGGTTCGGGGGGTCAATTCTTCACCTCTCTCACTTCACCCACAGCTGTGAAACGACTGGCGCGCTGGGAGGCGAGAGACATGGAGACGAAGCAGGCCATCTGGACCGCCCTGGCCGTCGCCGCAGCGATGGCCACGGGCTGCGAAGAGGCGGCGGAGAACGAGGGCACGAACCCGGTCATCCTGGACGCTTGCGATGCCGCCGGCGGCGCGGGCTGCGCCCCCACCACGCCATGCGCCGCGGGCTGCGACGACGACGCCGCCACGGACGGTGATCGCCCCGCTCCGGGAACCTCCACGCCACCGCCCTCGGCGGGCACCAACACCGCCATGGACGGCACTGGCGCGGAACCCGGGATGGCTGGCACGGGTGGCAGTGGGGGCGCTGCAAGCCCCACGCCCATCACCCTCGACTGTGATGAGGACGCCATCCCGTCCAGCCCCAGCACGCTGAACGTGGACGTGAGCGGCGCGGCACAAACGGTGCACAAGGAGATCTTCGGCGTGTTGCTGGAGATCCTCGGGCGCAACATCAACGGCGGGGTCTACGTCGGCACGGGCTCGTCGATCCCGAACACCAACGGCATCCGCAACGACATCATCGAGGGCTTCCGGGAAGCGGGCGTGGGTGCCATTCAGTGGCCGGGTGGCTGCGCCGCCAACAACTACGACTGGCAAGCCAACCTCGACCCACCCAACACCATGGGCACGGAGCTCTTCATGGAGTTCTGTCGGTGGGTGGACGCCGAGCCCTACCTCGTGGGCCGGCCCCGGCCCGAGTTTGCCCAGAGCAACCGCGACTGGGTCGAGTACATCAACGACCATCCCGACCACCCCGACTGGCATCTCAAGTACTTCAAGGTCGGCAATGAGGTGTGGGGCTGCGGAGGTGACCTCGGCGACGACGTGGCCACCTACGAGTCCTGGTACGAGCCCCACCACACGCTCCTGAGCACGCCGGTCAACGGCAAGGAGCTCTTCCTGGTCGGAGCCACCGGAGGGATCTGGACCGTCAACCCCAACAC
>JAPPOT010000458.1:3225-10288 GCA_028817855.1 Myxococcales bacterium | reverse complement strand
GGAAGGGCAACCGCATGACCCTCTCGGACAAGGGCACCCTGCTGCCGAGCCCCGAGGACGTGCGCTACCTCGAGCCCCTCCCCCCCGAGGGCTTCTATCGCGTCGCGAGCGAGTTCCACTGCTGTGAGAAGAAGTGTCGCCTGTTCGAAGCCGAGACGCTACTGCAGCTCGGCTACAACGGCAGCGGCGACGCCATCGCCTTCGTGCCCGAGTTCATCGACGGCATGCTCGCCCTACCCACGCGCGGCAGCCGCATCGACGCGATCAACTTCAGCAAGATGAAGCAGCTGCGCGTGCCCGTCGTACAAAAGAAGACGGAGCACTAGAGCGCCGAGAGCATTTTTGAGATGGGCTCTAGTTCGCGCGATCAGATCGTCACCTTGACGAGGACGAACTTGTTGTTGTCGCGCTCGGTGCTGCGGGGCTCGAGCTTGCGGCTGCCGAGCAGCTTCTTGAAGCGCTTGAGGCGCTTGTGCTCGAGCAGGACGTAGGCGGTGCTGCCGTCGTCCTGGGCGTCGATCCACTTCTTGATCTTCTTGTTGTCGAGGTTGACGAAGACGTAGACGCGGTTGCCTGTGTAGTAGTTCTCGCCCTTCCAGTTCATCTGCCAGGCGAGCAGCGGCTCCTGTGGACCCTTGCGCTCCTCGTAGTAGCGCTTGACCAGCCCGAGCTGCGTCCAGTGCGGTGTCAGGTCGAGCATGTAGACGTTCAGGCAGAAGAGCGAGAAGAGCAGCGAGAGCCCGACCAGGCTGCGCGCCATGACGGGACGCAGGGCGCGCACTGCGGCGAGCACGACCAGCAGCGTGGCGACCGCAGCGAAGCCGGTGAAGATCGCGCGGTAGTCCAGGTGGCTCGGGAAGGGCCGGTCGTAGTTGTAGACGAAGAGGTGGATCAGACGCTCCGAGCCGGACGGGCGCTCGGCCGTGGTCCAGGCCATGTCGCGCCCGACGAAGGCGCACAAGAGGGCGCCGGCGATCAGCATCGCGCCCAGCGCCTTACCGCGCCCGTTGCTCGGCTCCTCAACGCGCGGCTCGTGGTGCACGACGTAGGCGCGCAGGGCGGCGACCAGCATCACTGCGCCGAGCGCCAGCAGCGCCAAGCACACCAGCGGGTCCCACGCGTTCTGCAGCGCCCAGACCGCGCGCTGTCCCATCGACAGGCCGTCGGGCAGGATGCCGCGCACGTCGCCCCAGAGCCCGGCGGCGCCGAGCACCAGCGGCAGCGGTGACAGCAGGGCGAGCGCGAGCATCGGCCAGCTTCGCGTGCGGTTGCGCAGGGGCGGGCCGAGCAGCTCGTCGAGCAGCACGCCGGTCAGGATCGCCAGCGGCGGGACCGCCGGGAAGATGTAGTGATGGAACTTGGTCGCCATCGCGCTGAAGAGCGTGAAGGTGGCGGCGAACCACAGGCCCAGCACCAGCGTGATCTCGCGCCGCCGGTCGCGCTCCACGTCCGGGGCCTGCTCGCGGCTGTAGAACAGGGCGAGCCCGCCGAGCGCGGCCGGCAGCAGCGCGATCCACGGGAACATGCCGTAGCCGAGCTGCCCGATGAAGTAGCCGATGTCGCCCTTGTCGCCGTGCACGCCGCGCGTGAGGCGGTTGAGGTGGTCGTGGACCAGCAGCCGGTCGGTGAAGCGTGGGCCGTGGCGGATGAACATCGCCACGAACCACGGCATCGAGACCGTCAGCAGCACCAGCGCGCCGCGCGCGATGCGGAAGCTGCCATCGAAGAGCATGCCGAAGCGCGAGCACCCCACCAGGTAGAGCAGCGCCACCAGCCCGGGCAGGGCGAAGCCGGGGATGCCCTTGGCCATGAAGGCGAGCCCGCAGAAGATGTAGAAGGCGAACATCAGCAGCGGCCGCACGCGCCGCTCGCGCCGGATGCTGAAGAGCGCGCCGCTCGCGCACAGGGCCCAGAACAGCCCCTGGATCATCGGCTGGGCCCACAGCTTGCGCGACCACGGCAGCTGGTCGCGGATGGCGAAGTTGCCGGGCACGTCCGGGTTGTGGCCGGAGCCGTGCATGAACTCGTCGGGGTGCACGGCGAAGAGCCCGCCGATGAAGGTCACGTTGCGCGTCACCAGGTAGAGCACCTGGGGCAGCACGAGCATCAGGAACAGGCCGAGCACCACCTCGCGCAGGGACACCGCGAAGGGCCCCACGCGTACGCTGCGCACCTGGCGCTGTGGGTCCTCGTGGACGGCGAGCAGCAGCAGCATCACGGCGACCGTCATCTGCCCGACGAAGGGCATGTCGGTGATCGCCTGGTGCGTGAGGAAGCCGTAGTAGGGCGTGGTCGCCAGCACGATGCAGGAGAGCACCGCGGCGCGCGTGCCGAAGCGGCGCGAGACCAGCGCGTAGACCGCCAGGATCGCGCCCATCGCGATCGTGAAGATCGGCAGCCGCAGCACCCACTCGCTGTGCTGGAAGGCGCTGTCCGGCAGGTAGTCGATGCCGCTCGCGCTCCACAGCAGGGCCTCGGCCCAGAAGATGAAGACCGGCTTCGACCAGAACCACTTGTCCTGGGCCCACCACAGGCTGATCCAGTCGTCGCGCGCCAGGATCTCGCGCGCCACCTCGCCGTAGTGCGTCTCCCACGGATCCCACAGGCCGAAGGCGCCCAGCAGCGGCAGGTAGAGCAGGGAGACCAGCACGAAGACCAGCAGGCCCGGGCGTTTGAGCGCGGCGGGCGTGAGCCAGGCCAGGCCCAGCAGGATCGCGACGGGCAGCGCGCCCGCCCCGAGCACGAAGGCGGCGCCGAGGGCGAGGGCGCAGGCGCCGGGCAGGGCGCGCAGGGGGGACAGCCATGGCCGCTCGCCGGGCATGGCGCCGAGCCAGGTCTCCGCCAGGGGGATGGCGTCCGAGCGCGGCCCGAGCTCGCCCATCGTGCGCAGCATTGCGGCGACGCACAGGGCCAGCGCGAGCCCGCCCCAGAGCGTGCCGCGTGGCACCTGGTCCTGGTTCGCCATCAGCACGAAGACCACGGTGCCGCTCGCAAGCGCGAGCAGGGCGGGGCGATAGCGCGCCTTCAGCAGTTGGCGCAGCCCGGCTTTCGGTGCGGCGGCGGGCGCCGGCGGGCTCGACGCTGGGGACGACTCCGTCATTCGAGCGCGCGCAGCATACGCAGCCCCCCGGGCCGGGTCCAGCCGCAGCGGAATCGCTCCGGGCGTGTGTGCGCCGTGCTAGCATGGCCGGTCGATGTCCCCCCCGCGCTCGCTGCCCACCGGACGTCTCGGCAGGCTCACGCGCCTGGCCCGGGTGGGGGCGCGCACGGGCGCCAGCCTGCTGATGTCCGGGGACGGTCGCGGGGCGGCGCGCCAGGCCGCCGAGGTGCTCGGCTCGCTGCGCGGGCTGGCCGCCAAGGTCGGGCAGATGGCGAGCTACGTCGACGGCGTCGTGCCCGAGGGCCACCGGGAGGCCTACGAGACCGCCCTGCGCGGGCTGCGGGCCGCAGCGCCCACCTCGTCACCGGAGGCGATCGGCGGCGCGGTCGAGCGCGAGCTGCAGGCGCCGATCGACCAGCTCTTCGCCGAGTGGGAGCCGGAGCCGGTCGCGAGCGCCTCGATCGGGCAGGTCCACCGGGCGCGCCTGCAGGACGGGCGCCAGGTGGCGGTGAAGGTGCAGCACCCGGGCATCGAGCGCGCGGTCGAGAGCGACCTGAAGAACGCCAGCGTGCTCGAGAGCATGGTCGGCATGCTCGGCCCGGCCGCGCTCAACAGCCGGCAGGTCTACGACGAGATCGCCGAGCGCTTGCGCGAGGAGCTCGACTACCGGCTCGAGGCCGAGCACCAGCGCGTCTTCTCCGACCTGCACGCTGGCGACCGCCACATCCGCATCCCGGCGGTGATCGCCGAGCGCTCCACCCAGCGCGTGCTGACCACCGAGTTCGTGGAGGGGCTGAGCTTCGAGCAGGCGACCGAGGCCGACGCCGCGATGCGCGCGCACTACTGCGAGACGCTCTGGCGCTTCGTCTACAAGGGCAACCTCGTCGCCGGTCTGTTCAACGCCGACCCCCACCCGGGCAACTACGTCTTCGGCGAGGACGGCACGATCACCTTCCTCGACTTCGGCTGCGTGCAGCCGATCGGGCCTGCGCGGCTGGTCGAGGCGCGCAAGCTGCACCGCGCCGCCCACCGCGGCGAGGAGCAGGACTTCCGGCGCATCGCGGTCGGCATCCTGGAGACGCAGGGTGGCAACTACGAGCAAGCCGTCGCCGACTACGTGCGTCACTGCTTCGATCCGCTCTTCGAGGCGCCCTTCCGCATCACCCGCGACTATGTGAGCGAGGTGGTCCAGGGCGTCTACGACATGAAGCAGCACGCCTTCGGCGGCGACCGCAGCTTCACGAGCCTGCCCGAGGGCATGGTCTTCATGAATCGCCTCCAGTTCGGCTTCTACTCGGTGCTCGCCCGCCTCGACGCGGAAGCCGACTACCGCGCGGTGGAACTGAAGCTCTTCGAGGAAGCTGGCTTGAATTAACGGAGGCGCGACCACAGCGCCAGCGCGAAGCTCACGGCGCCGAGCGCTGCGATCATCCACGTGCTCCGCGGCAGCCGATCGCGTACCAGGTAGGCGTAGGCGGGCAGCGCCCAGACCACGTAGCGGTCGAAGGTGTGGAAGCCCCAGTAGGGGCCGGTGCTCACGATGAACGCGGTGCTGCACAGGGCCCACAGCAGCATCGCGCGCTCGAGCTCCGACCGCTCCCTGCGCCGAATGCCAATTGCGCACGCCGCGATCACCGCTGCCAGGTGCGCCCAGATGAAGGCGACCTTCCACGTGGCGACTTCGATCACGAAGGGCGTCGCCAGCACGTGCAGCAGGGGCAGGCCGTGGTGGCCGTCCGGGCCCGGCAACTGTTGCAGCGCCGCCAGGTGCTCGGCCTTGATGTTCGGGATGCCGGAATAGGCGTGCAGCTGGCGCGCGGGGTCGCTGTAGAGTGCGGCGTTGCACAGCAGCACCAGCCCGGTCGCGGCGGCCGGCGCGACGAGCAGCGTCAGTCGCGGCCTGCGGTGCGCGCGCAGATCGGCGAGCGCGATCGCGAGCCAGACGAAGAACGCGGTCGGCCGCACCACCATCGCGGCCGAGGCCCAGGCCGAGCCCTGCAGTGGGCGTCCCCGAGACCAGGCGAGCAGGGCCAGCAGCTGAAGGGCCAGGAAGGCCGGCTCGCCCATGCCGAGCGAGGAGTGCATCAGCCAGGTCGGCGTGAGCACCGCCAGCAGCAGCGAGACCGGGCGGTCGTCGGGCAGCGCGAAGGAGCTCACCGGCACCAGCGCTGCGAGCAGCACGGCGAGCCACAGGGCGGCCGCCTCGTGGCCAATCAGCGCACCGGGCAGCGCGATCAGCATCGGCCAGCCGAGGAAGACGCGCTCGTGCCAGGCCGACTCGGGCCGCACCCCGGTGAGCAACGCGCGCGCCACGGCCACGTAGGAGGGTGCGTCGGAGGACAGCAGGTAGTGCTGCACGCTGATGCCCTTGCCGAGCAGCGTGCCGGCGATCAGGCAGACGCGGGCTGCGAGCCCGACGGCGATCAGCTCGATCACGGTGCGACGGGCGGCCACGCGGCCGGAGCGTAGCACCCCAGGCCTCCGCGCGGCGCCTTCCTGGCGAGACGCCGTCTACTTGAGCCCGTGCTTCTTGGCGAGCTTGTGCAGGTACTTGCGGTCCATCTCCGCCTCGCGGGCGGCGGCGGAGACGTTACCCTCGTGGCGCGCGAGCAGCCAGCGCACGTAGCGCTGCTCGAAGTCGGCCTCCCACTCGGCACGGGTGTCGCGGTAGCTCTTGGTTGCGTCGAAGTCCGGCCCGGCCTGCCGGCTGCTGCTGGGCTTGCGGCCGCCCGGAAGAGGGCCCGCGAGCATGAGCTCCTGGCTGCCCGCCGCGCGGCTCAGCAAGGCGGCGCGTTCGAGCACGTTGCGCAGCTCGCGCACGTTGCCGGGCCAGTCGTGGGCGCCGAGGGCGTCGAGTGTGCTGGCCGACAGCGTCAGCGGCGGGGCGCCGGGGTCGTGCTCGGCGGCGATCGCCGACAGCAGGTGCTCGGCCAAGAGCGGGATGTCGCCGCGTCGCTCGCGCAGCGGCGGCAGGGCGACCGGGACCACCGACAGCCTGAAGAAGAGATCCTCGCGGAACTTGTCGCGCTCGACTTCGAGCCGGAGGTTGCGGTTGCTGGCGGCGATGACGCGGATGTCGACCGGGATCTCCTCGCTGCCGCCGACGCGCCGGATGCGCCGCGTCTCCAGCACGCGCAGCAGCTTGGGCTGCAGCGACAGCGGCAGCTCGCCGATCTCGTCGAGGAAGAGGGTGCCGCGGTGGGCGAGCTCGAAGGCGCCCTGGCGACGCTCGACCGCGCCGGTGAATGCGCCCTTCTCGTGGCCGAAGAGCTCGCTCTCGATCAACGAGCCAACCACCGCGCCGCAGTCGACCACGATGAAGGGGCCGTCGCTGCGCGTGCTCTCCGCGTGCACGGCGCGCGCCAGCACGTCCTTGCCGGTGCCGGTCTCGCCGCCGATCAGCAGGGTCGCGTGGGTGGCGGCGATGCGCTCGAGCAGGCCGAAGATCTCGCGCATGCCCGGCTCCTGGCCGACCAGGCCGCCGAAGCGCGTGCGCTCGCTAGGCAGCAGCTCGATGCGCTCGTCGTAGGGGCGCACCTTGACCTCGACGCGTCCGACCGTGATCACTGCGCCGGCCTGCAGGTACGCCTCGCGCACCTCCGAGCCGTCGATCAGGGTGCCGTTGGTGGAGCCCAGGTCGCGCAGCAGGTAGCCCTTCTGATCGCGCACGATCTCGCAGTGCTCGCGGCTGACGGTGGAGTCGCTCAGCACGAGGTCGTTGTCGCCGCTCTTGCCGACCCGGAAGAGGTCGCCGTCGATCGTCTGCTCGGCGCCCTTCTGGTCGCCGCTGATCACCACCAGCGCGCAGCGCGGCACCGTGATCGCGCGCCCGGCCTCCCCGGCCACCGCCGTCACGCTCAAGACTGCCTCCCCGTCGGGCCGGGGGGCCGGCCCGGGGGGGGGGGGCGGGGCCCGTGCCCCCCCCCCGGCAGGGGGGGGGGGGGGGGGGGGGCCGCGCCCCCG
>JAPPOT010000458.1:0-3215 GCA_028817855.1 Myxococcales bacterium | reverse complement strand
CAAGGGGCGGGTGGGTGTCCAACCACGCCCCCCATCCCGCGAGGTCGTCGCTGCGCTCCTCCACCCTTACGTGAGGTGCGGCGGCCTGGCGCTCGAAGAGGTGGATGCGGACGACGCCCTCGGCCGGCGTGGTCAGGGTGCGCTGGACGGCGCGCGAGTCGCCGCCGCGTTCCCGCAGCTCGCAGCGCAGCTGGAACTCGCCGGCGGGGAGCTTGATCGAGTGGCGCACGGCCTCGGGCGCCCCCGCATCCCAGCGGAAGCTCACGCCATGCACCTCTTCGCCGTCCTGAATATAGGCCACCCGCAGCTCCACGATCCGCCCGTGCCCGGGGCCCAGGGCGTACTCCAGCTCGGTGTCTCGAGGGAAGCTGGGCCACAGCTCCAAGCCGACCACCAGGACGGCCACGACGAGCACCACCCGGGCCACCCGGCGGCGATGTCTGGAGAGCAGCTCCGCGAGCCGGCGCATCGCCGCAAGCTTACCACCAGCCGGGTGCGGGGGCCCTCCAGGTGCGAAACGTAGGGACACCTATTCGATTCACCTACCCTTCTCTTCACTCGACCCTGCGTTGTCGCTTACAGTAGTGAGTGTTAACTTGATCCATGGACTGGTAGTGGCTGTCCAAATGGTCCCTCTTACCGAGATTCTGGATAAAGTCCGCGGCTATCACGAGCACGCGGATCTCGATCTCATCAACCGGGCCTACGTCTACGCCGCGCGCATGCACCAGGGCCAGCTGCGCAAGTCCGGCGACCCCTACTTCGTGCATCCGGTCAGCGTCGCGGAGGTGATCGCGGAGATGCACCTCGACACGGCGAGCGTCTGCGCGGCGCTGTTGCACGATGTGGTCGAGGACACCGAGGCCGCGCGCGCCGACATCGAGCGCGAGTTCGGCGACGAGATCGCCTTTCTGGTCGAGGGCGTGACCAAGCTCGGCAAGGTCAACTTCGGCTCGAAGGAGGACCGTCAGGCCGAGAGCTTCCGCAAGATGCTGCTGGCGATGTCGCGCGACATCCGTGTGCTGCTCGTGAAGCTGGCGGATCGTTTGGACAACATGCGGACGCTCCACTACATGAGCCTGGACTCCCAGGAGCGCATCAGCCGCGAGACCCTCGACATCTACGCGCCGCTCGCCGGGCGCCTGGGCATCCAGTGGATCAAGGATGAGCTCGAGGACCTGGCCTTCAAGTACCTCTACCCGGAGGCCTACGCCCACGTGGCGCGCAAGCTCGAGCGCGCCCACCGGGACTCGGACAAATACATCCAGCGCGTGGTCGAGCAGCTGCAGCAGATGCTGATCGACGCGGGCATGAGCAAGGTCCAGGTGACGGGGCGCATGAAGCACCCCTTCTCGATCTACCGCAAGATGCGCGAGCAGCAGTGCGAGTTCGAGCGCATCCACGACCTGATGGCCTTCCGCATCGTGGTCGGGCGGCTGTCGGATTGCTACGGCACGCTCGGCATCGTGCACTCGAACTGGACGCCGGTGCCGGGCCGCTTCAAGGACTACATCGCGTTGCCGAAGAGCAACATGTACCAGTCGCTCCACACGACCGTGATCGGTCCGGAGCACCGGCGCATCGAGGTGCAGATCCGCACCATCGACATGCACCGCACGGCCGACATGGGCATCGCGGCGCACTGGAACTACAAGGAGGGCAACCTCACGGGCGAGGCCGATCAGGCGCGCTTCCGCTGGCTGCGCGAGCTGATGGAGTACCAGAAGGAAGTCCAGGACCCGGAGGAGTTCTTCGACGGCATCAAGGTCGACCTCTTCGCCGACGAGGTCTACGTCTTCACGCCCAAGGGCGACGTGCGCGTCTTCCCGCGCGGCTCGACGCCGATCGACTTCGCCTACGCGATTCACTCGGAGATTGGCGACCACTGCACCGGCGCGCGCGTCAACGGCTCGATCGTGCCGCTGCGCTACAAGCTCCACAACGGCGACACGGTCGAGATCCTGACCGCCCAGACCCAGACGCCGAGCAAGGACTGGCTGAGCGTCGTGCGCACGGCGCGGGCGCGCACGCGCATCCGCAGCTTCATCCGCTCCGAGGAGCGCGACCGCAGCGTGCAGCTGGGGCGCGACCTGCTCGAGCGCCAGATGCACAAGCGCGACCTCAGCTACCAGCGCGCGATGAAGAGCGGAGACATCGACCGCGCCGCCAAGCAGCTGCGCATGTCGAATATCGACGAGCTGCTGCAGCAGATCGGCTACGGGCGCATGAGCGCGAGCGCGGCGATCGACGCCATCCTGCCCGGCGACGACGACGGCAAGAAGACCGAGAAGGCGCTCAAGCCGGGGCTGCTCGAGAAGACCGTCCGCAAGGTCACGCGCAAGGAGCCGACAGACGGCATCACCATCGGCGAGGTGGACAACGTGCTGGTGCGCTTCGCAAAGTGCTGCAGCCCACTGCCGGGCGATCCGGTGAGCGGCTGGATCACGCGCGGGCGCGGGGTGACCGTGCATCGCCGCGGCTGCCGGCACGCGATGGAGCTCGAGCCCGAGCGGCGCGTGGAGTGCAGCTGGTCGCGCGACGCGAAGGTCGAGCTGCCGGTCACCATCCGTATCGTGACGGCCGACCGCCAGGGCATCCTCGCGGACCTCTCGCGCCAGTTCAACGACTCGGGCGTGAACATCACGGAGGCCACCTGCAAGGCCTCGGTCGACGGCCGCGCCGTCAACACCTTCCAGTTCCAGGTCCCCGACGTGGGCAAGCTGCGCGACCTGATGCGGAGACTGTCGCGCGTAGACGGAGTCTACGAAGTCGACCGCATGTGAAATCGGTCGAGGTTCGCCCAGGAGCGGCTTTCCTCCTCGGGAAAATCCTCGACGCACTTCCAGTACGCCTCCGGTTTTCCCTGCGGGGGCGCTCGCTCCTGAACGAACCTCGACCGATTTCAGGTCGTGCTGGTTGGGGTGCCACATCCTCGACGTGGCGCTCCTCCTCCGCGCCTGCGGTGCTGTCCAGGGGGCGCTCGCTCCTGAACGAACCTCGACCGATTTCAGGCCGTGCTTGCCGGGGTGCCGACGCAACGTCGGTTGCGCCGGCGAACGGTGCGCAACATGCTCCGGGCATGGGCGAGGATTTGCTGGAGGAGCAGAAGCGGTACTACCGGGATCGAGCGCCTGAATATGATGACTGGTGGTACCGGCGGGGGCGGTATGACCGGGGCGAGGAACACAGCCGGCGCTGGGTCGCGGAGGTGGAGC
>JAPPOT010000708.1 GCA_028817855.1 Myxococcales bacterium | reverse complement strand
CATGCTCAGCGGCGGATGCGGAAGCGCGGCCGCGGCGTCGGCGGTGGCGTGTACCGAGGTCTCGGAATGGGGCGGGGCGTCGGAAAGGGTTCTGCGGCGCCAAGGCCTCCCAGCCTTCCAAAGCCACTGAGCGTCCCCAAGCCCCCCACGGGCTCGGGAAGGATCGGGCGGGGCTTGAGCTCCGCGAACGCCGTCTCTGCGGCGGTCGCGCCGCGCTCCTGCGCCAGCTGGCTCAGGCGCGTGTGGCGCTGGGTGTACGTCAGGGACGCGTCGTCCACGATGCCGCGCGCCCTGCGCAGCCCATCGAGCCGCTCCCACGCCTCCCGTCCCTCCAGCTCACTGACCAACGTCCGCATGGCCTGCAGATGGACGTCCTTGGGGGGTCCCGTCGTGTCGATGCTGCCAATCAGCTTGGCGAGCTCGGGGTTGTCACCGAAGAGCCTGAGCTTCGAGGGCTTCACGTTGGCGCTCACCAACCGACGCCACTGCCGCACCAGCTGGCGCTGAAGCTCCTCCGCCTCGGCCTGGGCCCGCGCCTGGGCCCGCGTGAGCGCGCTCTCGTGCAGGTCGCGGGCGCTGCCCAGCTCGGTCCACTGGCGCTCGATCTCCGCCGCGGCGGCCTCGATCTCCGTCGCGGTCGCCGCCCGCTGTGCCTCGCTCACCCTGCCGACGAGCTCGGCCGCCGCTTCGCGGATGCGCCCCGCCTCCTCGGGGCTCTCCAGGCTTGCCAGCACCAGTTCGTGGGCGCGCCGGTCGATGACGTCGCTGGCCCGGTCCACGGCGACCGAACGCAGCGCCTTGACGACCGGATCGAGCAGCGGATGGGTCTCGAGCAGCGCGGCCAGTCCGGGTGCGTTATTCGGCGAGAGCAACATGCCGAGGGTCTTCTTGGTGATGCCCGAGGTGTAGCCACGCAGCGCGGGCCGAAATGGCGACAGGCGCGCGGGCTTGCGCTCGAGCAGCTCCCGGGCCTCCTGCAGCGCGTGCTGCGTGGCCACGTCCGGCGGGGGATGGGAAGCGGGGCCCGTCCGCCGCCGCGGGGCCGCGGGCTCGACCGTCTCGCGCACCGTCTCGACCCGCTTCGCGCGCGCGGCCTCGACCTGCTCCAGCCTCTCGAGCTCGGGTAGCTCGACGCCATAGTTCCGCCGCAGGGCGCGGTAGGACTTGGCGGCCTGTTCGGGTGCGCGGCGCAGCTCGGTCGCGTTGACAACCACACGTTCGTAATCGTCCGGCATGGAGTCGAGCGCCTGCTCGAACGCTTCTTCCAGTGCGGCGGTTTCGAGCTGACCGCGGGCCTCCCGCTGGAAGGCCGCGTGTCCTTCGCGCAGCTTGCCGATGCGAAGCTCCAGGCGCTCCAGGGGCTCGCCGAGCTCCGTACCGAAGAGCGTGAAGCAGGCGGCGAAGGTGATCAGCAGCGTCGGCGGCTTGATGACCTTCCCATAGGTGTCGACGATCGACCGCCCCTTCTTCACCCCCTCCTCGATCGCCTCGTGCACGGCCCGCCGGTGGCTCATTCCCGCGATGTGGAACTGCAGCACCAGCAACGCAAACAGGATGCCAACGCTGAACATCGCGGGGACCGTGAGCGCCTTCGCGAGCTGCTTCAACGGCACCAGGTGCTGCTCCGCTGCAATCAGTTGAGCAATGGTCGCCTGATCCGGCGCGCGCTGTTCGGCGTAGAGCACCAGCCCCTGGTAGACCGTCACCACCAGGGCGAAGGGCCACGCGATATCGAGCATGTGCTTGGAGAAGTAGTGGGTGGTCTGCGTCGGCTCGGTGCGTCGCTTCAACAGCAACAACGCGAGCACGATCGGCCACGCGAGGAACGTCAGCAGGGTGAGCATCCCTCCCGTGTGGCATGCGAGGCCCGGCGTTCGCTATGGCCTCGCTCACACTTGCTCACGCTACACCGGATCGTTCGCGTGCCCTACCGACCAGCTTGGTCGGATCGGGGGTCACTCTCCGGGTGTGCCGGCACTGCAGCTCAGCTCCGAGGACAAGCAAAGCTGGAAAACGGAGTGAGGGTCCAGTGGTGGAGCT
>JAPPOT010000939.1 GCA_028817855.1 Myxococcales bacterium | reverse complement strand
GCACCGGTGTCGCCTTCACCGTCGATCTTCAGGGCGATCCGGACACGGGCATTGTCGGCTATAAAGCCAAGCGCCATGCGGATGTGATCGACGTGGAAAAAATCGGTCACTATGAGGTCCACGATTTCTGGGACCCCATCTACAACCGAGGCAGCAATAACCTCACCCTCGACACGGATGATTTTTACATACTGGCGTCCAGGGAAGCGGTCAGCGTGCCGCCGGACCACGCCGCCGAGATGCGGCCTTACGATACCTATGTGGGGGAGTTCCGCGTCCACTATGCCGGCTTCTTCGATCCCGGCTTCGGCCACGATGCAGCGGGCGGCGGCGGCAGCCGGGCCGTCCTTGAAGTGCGCTCCCACGACGTGCCCTTTGTCTTAGAGGATGGCCAAGTGGTCGGCCGCCTGGTCTATGAACGCCTCACCGCCGTCCCTGACCAGCTCTACGGCCAGGACATCGGGTCCAATTATCAAAGCCAAGGCCTGAAGCTCTCCAAGCACTTTAAGTAGTTCCCTCAGGCGCCGGGCGCGGCTCCGCCGCTTGGCTCGTCCCATTCGGGACGGCGCACACTTGTGCGCTCGGGCTACGCCCGCCCCGCTGAATCAGCCAGACTAATCACATAAGGTCGACATTTGAGATCTAGCGGAGGGGCGCGCGAAGCGCGAGCCCGCGACTGCGGGCCGCCGCCCCTGCGGCGAGGCCCAAAAAGAGTCTGGGAGCGGAGCGACGCCCGCCGATTGAGGGAATTATTTCTAGGAAGCCTGCTTCCTAGAAAAATGTATTTCTGATCGCGATCCAGGTCATGGCGACACCGATGACCAGGAACAGATACGCGATGGCTTTTTCCATTGTGCGTTGTTTGATTTTTCAATTGAGACGCGTGCCGATCTGGCCGCCAATGATGACGGCGGGGATGGTGTAGACCACCACGTTCCACGGCACCGCATTAATACCACCATGGGCAATAAGGGCGGAAATCTGCGTGAACGAGGCGGACGCCACCACAACAATCACGGTGAACACGGATGTCGCCGCGGCGACGGGGATGGGCACTTTGTTGGCCTTCACCAATTGCGGCATGACCACTTCGCCGATGCCGACCCCGAGGAGGCCAGTGAGAAAAGCGCCCAGACCCGTGGCGGCGGCGCCTTTGCCCTGGCGGGGCGCTTTGTAGGTGTAGGTGGTGCCGTCCCGGCCGGTGATGGTGCGGGTTTCACGGCCGTCATCTTCACCTGAGGCAACGCTCTCGCCGGCGGCGGCTTGGGCTTTGGCCATGTCTTCCTTGGGCTCATGCACTTTGATGATCACCCAGAACAGGACCAGCATAAGAATGCCGTAGGCCGCGCGGAGCGCTTCTTCATATTCACCGAGCACATTCAACAGGATCGCGCCGACGATGCCGATGGGTACGCCCACGATGATAAAGGGCACGGCACTTTTAAAGTCTATGAGACCCTTGCGGTAATACCCCACGAAGCCTGACGAGAATCCGAACACTTCTGTGAACAGCGCCACCCCAATGGCGGCGGCTAGGCTCTCGAAGGGATATTCGGGGCCGAGGAGCGTAAAGATCATGAGAAAGATGGGGCCAAACATGGCCGCGCAGACGATGCCTGACAACATTGCCGATGTGGCAACCAGGATGGCCACCGGGAACATGAACCAGTAAATGGTCCAGTCAAACGCTGCAAAATCCATTTAAGTACTTCCGACGGTCACGTGAGCGCGTAACGCCAGCCTCCCCATTGATGTTTAACTAAGTTACAGGGCCGGGAAACTACCCCGGCCTCGTTTATTACGCAAATGAGAATTACTCACAAATTTGTATGCAATTTCAGTGATCTCAACATGCAGAGTGTTGTTTACGTGAGCTTCTCCGCGTGCCACGCGATGTGGTCGGGGATGAAGGTGGAGACGAAGTAGTAGGAATGATCGTAGCCGGGCTGCAGCCTGACGGTGCCGTCGACACCGGCTTTGGCGATGGCTTTCTCCAAAGCCTCCGGCTGGAGGAGGGGGAGAAACTCATCACCGTCTCCTTGAT
>JAPPOT010000675.1 GCA_028817855.1 Myxococcales bacterium | reverse complement strand
CGCATTTGCACGCGGGCCGACCCCGGTCCGGGCTTCCCCACCCCGACAGCCGCCCGACTACCTCTGACGCAATGCCCGGCAAGGCCCACCGCCGCACCCTGGCCCCGCCCCGAGACCGAGACCGAACGAGACTACGTCCTCGGATAAGAGCCTAGGACCTTCAGGGATCCCGTATGCGCGCGCATGTCCTCGAGCGCCTTCTGCACCTCTTCGCTCTCCACGTTGCCCTCGAAATCGACGTAGAAGAGGTACTCGAAGGGGGAGTGGAGGCGGGGGCGGGACTCGAGCTTGGTGAGGTTCAGGCCGCGGTCGGCGAGCACGTTGAGGCAGCGCACGAGGGCGCCCTGCTCGTGGCGGGTCGAGAAGATCAGGGAGGTCTTGCAGTCGATGCGCTCATCGACGCGTAGGGGCTTGCGCGCCACCACCAGGAAGCGGGTGTAGTTCTGCTGCTGGTTGGCGATGTCGCGGGCGATCACCTGCAGGCCGTAGGTGGCCGCCGCGCGCTCGCTGGCGATGGCGGCCTGGTGGGGGTCGCCCTCGTCGCGCACCTTCTCCACGCTCATCGCGGTGTCGGTGAAGGACTCCACGCGACAGTCCGAGAGGCCGCCGAGGAAGACCGAGCACTGGGCCAGGGCCTGGGGATGGGAGAAGACACGCCGGATCTGCGACGGGTCCACATCCTGCAGCGCCACCAGGCAGTGCTCGACCTTGAGGACCTCTTCGCCGACCGCCGAGAGGGTGGTCTGGGCGAGCAGGTCGAAAGCATCGGTGATCGAGCCGGCGGTGGTGTTCTCCACCGGCAGCATGCCGTAGTCGGCAGCGCCGTTGACGACCGACTCGAGCACGGCCAGGAAGCTCTCGCAGCCGAGCGTCTCGGTCTCGCCATCCCAGCCAGCGAAGTGCCGCTCGGCGGCCATCTGGCTGTAGGCCCCGTCGGTGCCCTGGTAGGCGACGACCACCTTGCGCTGCTTGCGGTCCGGGTTCTGGGAGTCGACCAGGTGATGGGTCTGGAAGCGCACCGAGTAGTCCAGCAGCTCCCGAAAGAGCCGCTTCACGAAGTAGGCCGACAGGCCGCGGGCCCGGGCCAGGTCGCTCAGACGGGAGAGCTGAGCCTCCTCACGCAGCAGGTCGCGGAGCTTCACGCTGCCCTCGGCCTTGAGCTTGGCCACCTGCTCGATCAGGCGCTGGCGCTCGGCGACAGCTTCGAGGATCTTGTCGTCGACTTCGTCGAGCCGCACGCGGATGTCGTCGAGCTTCTCCTTACCCATTTGCTGCAGAACCTAGTGAAAGGTCGCGCTCAGGGCAACGGCTGCGCCCAGGACGTTGCGCTCGGTATCGATCCCGCCATCCGGGTTGCTGGCAGTGCTCGCCAGGAGTGACAGGGAAGCCCCCAGCCCCCAGCGCCGTGCGATCCACCAGAGCTTGCCGGCCGACAGGTGCACGCCGACGCCCACGCGGCTCGGGTCGATGTCCGGGATCTCGATGTCGATCCGGATCGGCGTGCCTTCGACGCTCGAGCGCGCCGCGCCCAGGGAGCCGGCCAGGAAGACGTTGGCCGGCATGATCCAGTACGTCACGCCGGCGCCGAAGTGGACCGCCGCGAACGTCGTGTCCTCGAGCACACCGTGATCGGCGTTGCCCGCCCGCGACAGCACCAGGTCCAGGTTCACCGCCAGGTTGTCGCTCACCATCGAGCCCAGCACGAAGTTGAAAGCCGTCGCGACGCCCGTAATCGTGTTGGTCTGCCCGCCGCCGGCATCCTGGAAGGCGTGCAGCACCGCGGGCCCCGCCAGGGCCCGCAGCTGCACCCCCATGTGTCGCTCGGGAGCCTGAGCGCTGGCAGCACTGGTCAGGCAGGCGAGCGCGGCGAAGGCCAGCGGGAGGCTGCGGAGCGCGCGCATCGGTTGAAGGATAGGCGATATGAGGGGGGTTGTGGCGGGGGGTCGGACCCCGGTCACGGGCGCCGCCGCGGACACGACCACGGGCGAGGTGTAGGGGGGGGGAGAGGGGTGTGTTTAATGGAATGAGAAGGCGGGCCGAAAAGAAAAG
>JAPPOT010000261.1 GCA_028817855.1 Myxococcales bacterium | reverse complement strand
CCCGAATGGCGCAGCGCGCTCTACCGGGATTTCCTGGACGAGCTCGCCGACGTCGGCGCCACCGACGTGCAGCTGGTCGTGCAGTGGTCCCAGCGCGACATCTACGCAACCGAGATCGGGCCGCTACCCGGCGTCAGCGTCGAAGACGAGTTGCTCGAGTGGGTGATCACGGAAGCGCGTGCGCGCGAGCTACGCGTGTTTCTGATGCCGATCCTGCACTTGCAGGAGCGCAAGCGCGGACACTGGCGGGGCAAGTTACGGCCGGATGACTGGGATGCGTGGTGGCGGAGCTACCGCGAGTTCATCCTGCACTACGCGCTGATGTCGAAGGGCAGTGGGGTCGATCTGCTGTCGGTCGGCAGCGAGCTGATCAGCACCGAGTCCCGGACCGAGCGCTGGCGCGCGCTGATCGCGGACGTGCGCCAGCGCTTTCCGGGCAAGCTGACCTACTCGGCCAACTGGGATCACTTCGAGCCGGTTGCGTTCTGGGACGATCTCGACGTGGCGGGCATCACCGGCTACCAGGAGCTGAGCGACGAGCCCTATCCCGATGAGCAGACGCTGGTTCGTGGCTTCGCGGGGCTGCTGCAGCGCATCGAGCTCTGGCACGCGATGACCGGGCAGCGTTTCGTCTTTACCGAGATCGGTTACCCGTCGCAGATCTACAGCGCGCGCTACCCGTGGGATTACCGCAAGCGCGGCGATGCGCCCGATCTGCAGCTGCAGCTGCGCTGCTATCGCGCGCTCTATCAAGTCTGGCAACATCGCAAGGTGCTCGATGGCCTCTACGTGTGGAACTGGTTCGGCGTCGGCGGCCCCACCGATCACGGCTATACGCCGCGAGACAAGCCGGCCGCATCGGTGCTTCGGCACTGGTTTGCCGCTCCAGCGACGGCCCCTTCCAAAGGATCCAAGCCTGGCCCCGTTCGCCCCACGCTGTAACGCCGCCGCCCGGCCGTCGTCTGGGAGAGGGTCGTGAGCGGTCGTGGCGTGCGAGAGACGATGGGCAAGGGGGCGCAAGTGCGGTACGACCTCGGCATGAAGTCGCGCCGGCTCCTGGTCGGAACGCTCCTGTTCTGGACGCTCCTGACCTCCACCGCCCAGGCTGGCCCGTGGACACGCGAGCCCGGGCGCTGGTACTTCAAGCTCGCCCAGGGCCTCTTTATCGCGGAGGGCTTTCGAGACTCCAACGGTACCTTCACCTCGGACACGACCTATCGCGGCTGGAACACCTCGGCGTACGGCGAGGTGGGCGTGGTGGACGGGGTCCAGGCCCAGCTCTACGTACCGTTTACGATCGGCGAGAACGACTTCGACAGCGATTCCATCCTGCGCCTGTCGACGCCCTGCGAGGGCGGCCGGCTCGCGCTCTCGACACAACGTCGCACCTTCGGCGATGCGCTTGTTGGCGGGCAGTGGAGCACGCCCTGGCTGTCGCTACCTCACGCCGTGCGCGTCAACGCCAAGCTCCCGCTCTACAGCGTGGGCGAGCCCAAGGGGCTGTGCGGTGACCTCTTCCCGCAGCCGGGCGACGGACAGGTGGACCTGGACCTGTGGCTGAGCGCAGGCGACTCGATCGCGGATGGCGAGCTCTACCTCTATGGCGAGCTGGGCCATCGCTTCCGCACCGAGCTCTACTTCGGAGAGGACATGGGTCAGGCCTTCGCCGATACGTTCCTGGCATTCGGGCAGGTCGGCTGGCAGCTGCTCGAGGGCTCCTTCCTGATGCTGAATCTCAACTATGCGCTGCCCTACGAGGATGACGGCATCACCAAGGGCTCTCTTACACTCGGCCCGGCGTTCTACCTCGGCGTGGGCGACGGCTTCGCGGTGGAAGCGGCGCTCGATTTCACCCCCTGGGCGCGCAACTCGGCGGAGGGGCGGCCGGGCTCCATCTACTGGACGGCCGCGACCATCGGCGTTTCGCACAAGGTCGATTGAGGGGGTGCCATGGGCCTGAACGCGCGAATCCCGCTCGCTTGCTCGCTTCTGCTGGCTCTCTGTGCGTGCGGCAACTTCATCGAGCTCGAGCCACCTCGTGATGACGTGAGCCCGACGGTCGACGCCGGGCCCGCCCCGGCGCCGGGCAGCGATGCAGCGGTTGCGCGCGGCTTCTACGCCACCTGTGCAGACGCGCTGAGCCAGCCCAGCGCGGTGTCCGAAGACGCCTACGGCGGGCTGCTCTCACAACACGTGCAAACGGGGACCGACGGCTTCGCGCTGGTGGACTACGTCGGCTGGTCCCAAGCTGCCCCGGACATGGCGGCGCTGGGCGCACACCTGGCGGAGGTCGCCACGGCGTCGCCGGGCGCATGCGATCTGGCGTTCTGGATCAACGCCTACAACGCGCTCGTGCTGCGCGGCGTGCTCGATACCTTCGGCGGCGACACCGGCTATAGCGTCTCGGACGACGACTTCGCCTTCTTCAAGTCGCCCCGCTACCCCGTGGCCGGCATGATGCTCTCCCTCGACGAGCTCGAGCACGGGGTCGTGCGCGGCGACTGGCTGCACGGCAGCGTCGATGGCTCGCCCTCGATCGATCAGCTGATGGCTGCCCACACCCAGCTGTGGAACGGCGAAGCGGTCGATGCTCGCATCCACATGGCGCTCAACTGCGCGGCCCGCGGCTGCCCGAACCTCGGCGATGTGCCCTACACGGGCGATTCGCTCGATGCACAGCTCGAGGCCGCCACGCGCGCCTTTCTCGCCAACGGGGACAAGGGGGCTGGACCGAGCGGCATCACCCAGCTGTTCGACTGGTTCCGCCCCGACTTCGAGACCGACTCGGGCTCGGTCGATGATTTCATCCGCCTACACCGCCCCGGCGGCCTGAGTGATGTGGATAGCGGGAGGTTCATCCCGTACGACTGGACGCTGAATTCCTTGTGAATCGAGAGGGAATCGCGCTTGCGCGCAGCAGCAACCGCATGCATCGCTCGATTCGCCCTCAGTTCTGCTCGGCCGGCTTCGCGCGGTTGTCCAGGACTCGGCGGTAGCTATTGGCGCGGCGCTCGCCAGGATACTTGTCCACGTAGCGCTGCATGTGCTTCGCGGCCTGCGCGGTCTTGCCCATGCTGCGGTAGGTCTCGATCAGCAGCTCGAGCTCCTTGGCGTTGCTGGCGCGTCCCTCGAGTGCCATGACGACGCAGGCGTTGTCGCCCTTTGCCAGGCACGCCACGGCCGCCTGCATCGGCGGAACGTTTGCGGCGGGATCGGGCTTGGGCTCCGCCGCCGGCTTGGCTACGGGCTCCGCCTTGGGTTCGGGCTTCAGTTTCGGTTTCGGCTTGGGAGCGGCTGCAGCGGCCGCCGCCGCGGCCTTCGCCTTGGCTTCCCGCTCTGCCTTGGCCCTGGCGTCCGCTTCCGCCCTTGCCTTGGTCTTCGCCTCCGCTACGGCGCGCTCGCGCGCCTCGCGCCGCGCCTGCTCGCGCGCCTCCTTCTCAGCTTTGTCCTTGGCCTCGCGCTCGGCGCGCGCAGCCGCCCGCGCCGCCGCGCGCTCGGCGGCCTCCGCCTCGGCCTTGGCCTTGGCTTCGGCGCGCTCGCGAGCACGCCGCTCCCGCGGCGTCTCGACCTTGGCAAGTATCAGCTCCAGCGTGCGCCGCATCTTGCCGTCCTCGAGGGCGAAGCTCCACGGCTGCACGCTCATCTCGCCCGCCTCGTGCCCCTCCAGCTCCGCCCGCACCATCAGCGCGGTCTCGAGGGTCCCGAGCTCCAACTCGATCGGGCTGGTGCCGTTGTGCTCGCCCGCGCTCACGCTCGCGCCCGGCGGCGTCGTCACCACACGCAGCACGTACTCCTTCGGCGGCTCCGGCTCGGGCGCGGGGGCTGCAGTCGCGGCGGGCACTTCGGGCGTCGCGGCGACCGGCGCCGGCGGTGGCTCCGCTGGCCGCGAGATGAGAAAGAGGAGCCCCGCGATCACAACCGCCGCGACCAGGAAGAGCGGTAGCGGGTTCTTCCCTTCCTCGGTGGCGGGCGCTGCGACGGAGGCGGCAGGCCTGGCCCCACTCTCGGCGACCGCCACGGTCTCTGTCCCTGTCTCGGTCTCGGTCTCGGACGCTGTCTCAGCAGCCCCTGCCCCGGCGGTCGCCTCCTCGTGCCGATGATGCTGTGCGTCCAACGGCTCGCGCGGATCCTGCGCGTGCGGGCCCTGCGAGACCTGCACCGACTCCCCGCCCGGGTCCCCGTCTTCGGCGGCATCCGTCGGCGCCCCGTCCGGCGCCGCGGCGTCCTCAGGCACTGCCGCATCCGCAGCCGCCTCTTCCACCCCCTGGGCCGCCGCGTCCGCCTCCGGGGGCGCGCTCGGGCTCTTGCCAAAGGGCTCCTCGGACGAGTCCCGCAGCGGCTCGTCCGCGTCATCGGCGCCCGGTACCGTCGGCGCGGGCTCCACCTCCGCCGCGGTCGCCGTTCCCGGCGGCTGTGCCGGCACGCCCGACACACGACCTGGCGCCGCCGACAGGCGGCCCTCGCTGCCCGTACCCCCGTCCGTGCCAATCCGGTCGAGCAAGCCACGGATAACGTCGCGGCCTCCGGGATCGACCTTCACGAACTTCACGCCCATGCCCGTCGGCATGCCATCGCTCTCCTGCTCGCGCAGCCACACCACGCGCGCAACGCCGCGGATCACGTCGGTGCCGCCATCCACGTCGCACTCGAGCTTGATCAGCGTGCCCGTGGGCGCAGGCGAAGGCGACTTGATGAACATGCCGCCGGCCGAGAGGTCGTAGCAGTGCTCCTCGACGAACTCGAAGGCGGTCGGGCTGCGATAGCGCGCGACCAGCGAGATCTGCGCTCGCGGATTCTTCCGCTCCTTCACCGTGCCCAAGTCGCGCTCTCTCCGTTCGAACCGCGGCAGCGAGACCTGGGCTGGGCCCTGCGCCCCACCCACGCCTCCAGTACAGCTAATTTACCGCGTGACGGCAGGATCCCGTCAAGTAGCGCACCGCGATGTGAGCGGGCACGTACATGCAGGTGCGAAATCCTGGGGGGTCAGGCGTGGGCAGCCGCCCGCTTGGGCTCGTTGCCGTCCAGCCAGTTTCCCAGCTTACGGCGGCGCACGAAGCCCTCGATCGCGTCGCGAGCGGCCCCGTCGAAGTTGACGAACTGCACGCCGATCCCCGCCTGCTTGGCGGGCCTGGAGTTGCCCCTACGCCAGCGTACCTCTCCCTCCAGATCCATGCGCTCGCGCTCCTCGAGCTCGAAGCTCACTTGGACGCGGCTGCCCACCGCGTAGCTCGTGGCCTCGTCGAGGGTCTGGGTTGGGAGCATCACGAAGGCTCCGCCGAAGCCGAGGTTGCCGATCGCACCGTTGACGTCGCCGTCGACCCTCGCCGGAAGCTCCGTCTCCACGCGCACCAGGCGGCTGCGCTCGTAGGGGCTCTCGATGTGGTGCTCCAGGATCGAGAAAAGGAGACGATCGATGCTGATCGGCTTCTGGAACAGGTCCGTCGCTCCGCGCAGGGTCCAGCTGCTGCGATCGGCGTTGGGCTCGTCGCTCGCCACCATCACGATCGGATGACGACCAAAGCGCTCGGCAATCCGCTGCAGCAACCCCGGCTCGCCGTCGTCTGCGATCGAATGATCCACGATCACCGCGTCCACGCGCCGCTCGCGAATGCGCTCGAGCACGTGGTCTGGACGCAGCTCCCACAACGTCTCCACTCCGCGGGCTTCGAGCGCCTCGATCGCGCGGATGCGCTCGGCGTCGTCCGGCTCCACCAGAAGCACCCGCGGTCGCCGCACGAAGGGCTCGACCACCGCCTGGCGGCGCAGCGTCTCGTTGATCAGCAATGCCAGAAGTCCGGCTTTGCTGTTGGTCCGAGTGCGCCGGAAGATGTTCTTGAAGTGGTTGTGGATCGTGTTCTGGCTCAGGCCCAGGCGCTCTGCGATCACGGGCACGGTCGAGCAGCCTGTGGATAGCAGGAAGAGCACATCGTGCTCTCGGGCGGTCAGGCGGTAGCGGTCGGCGAAGCGGTCGAGCTCCGCGCGTAGCAGTGGAGTTGCGTTGCTCACGGGGTAGGGCTTCATGGTGCCTCGGGGTCCCCCTCCAAATCCGTAGAAGTCAGCCCCCCAAGGCGGACAAGTTGGGCGCAGCTTAGAAAAGCTGGAACATCAAGTGAATCCCCCATCTTGGCTAGGTATGTCAAAAAAACGCTGAAAATCATGCGCTTAGGTAACATGCCAGTAGGTGAGTCGACTAACCCCTATGGGGGAGGTGCCCTCATTCGGGTCCCCTCAAGGCCCAAATCTCGAGTCCCAATTCATGGTTATAAACAATCCTGTTCATCGCTCGATTTTCCTACATTTGCAGAGGTTGTGCGCCCGCTCTGGGGTGCCGGGCGGCGGGCTTGACGGTTGTCGCGGAGCCCCATACAGGCTGCCCATGCCCGAAGCCGGGGGAGTGAATCGATGAGCGTCGAGCACGCGCGCATCACGTTGGAAGAGACCCGCGCCGCCGCTGGCCACAGCGCCTTTGCGGCCGACGTGCGCGCGGGACTGGCCGCAGAGCGCAAGGCGCTGCCGTGTCAGTACATCTACGACGCCCGCGGTAGCGCGCTGTTCGAGCGCATCTGCGCGCTCGAGGCCTACTATCCACCGCGCGCCGAGCGCGAGATCCTGCAGCGGCACGGCGCGGAGATCGTGCGCGAGCTCGACGCGCCCTGCGAGGTGGTCGAGCTCGGCAGCGGGAGTGGCGAGAAGACCGATCTGCTCCTGGGTGCCTTGAGCGAGCGTCAGGGGCCTGTCAGTTACGTTCCGATCGACGTCTCCCGCAGCGCCCTCGAGCAGAGCGCCCAACGGATGGTCGGCGATCACGAGGAGCTCACGATCCGCGCCCTGGTCGGCGATTACGATTCCGCCCTCGCAAGCCTGACCCGGGACGCGCATCCCCGGCTCTTCGTGTGGTTGGGATCCAGCATCGGAAACCTCGATCGCGGGCAGGCGGCGCGCTTCCTTTCCAAGCTGCCCTTGCGCGATCGAGATCAGGCTTTCATCGGCTTCGACCTGCGCAAGGAGCGTAGCGTGCTCGAGCGTGCCTACGACGATCCCGAAGGCGTCACCCGGTTGTTCATCATGAACGTGCTCGAGCGTGTCAATCGCCAGCTCGGGGCGGACTTCGATCTCGGCGCCTTCGAGTACGTCGCACACTACGACGAGGACGCGGGCTACGTGGACATGTCGCTGCGCAGCTCCGGTCCCCAGCGCGTCCGGATCGAGCAGCTGGACCTGGACGTGGAGCTCTCCGCGGGTGAGCTGATCCACGTCGAGAACTCCTACAAGTACTCGCCGGAGGAGATCGAGTCCCTCGCGGGCGTCGCCGGGCTGCGCGTGGAACGCAGCTGGTTCGACGGCGGGCGACGCTTCTGCAGCGTGTTGCTGTCGCGCGCCGACTGACGCAGGGCCTGCGGGGCTGCTACCCTGCCAGTGCATGACCCGGCTCTCGTCCGTCGCACCCGTCGCCATCGCCCTTGTCCTGCTGGCGGCTTCCACCGCGCTCGTCGGCTGCAGCTCCGATGACGGCTGCGATCTGGACGACTACACGCGCGACCAGGGCGGCTTCGGCTTGATGGACTGCGGCCTGGCCTTCGATGACACCAGCGCCGTCGATGCCTGCGCGGTCATGGCCCTGCGCCAGGGCGGGACCTTCCGCGCCCTCTACGAGACCGAGGATGGCGGCCTGGAGGCCATCGTGCACACCTCGGAGGGCGTCTACATTCAGGTCCGGACGCCAGCGGACGGCGCCTCGCTCGAGCAGACTCCGTGTGAGGATGGGATCCTGATCGAGGAAGACGGCCGCAGCTACGTTGGCTGCTTCGAGCCGGGTGAGGCCGAGCTCGTCTGCGAGTGAGCCCTTACCAGTTCCAGACCTGATCGTGGGCGTCGTAGAGCGCGGCCAGCTCACGGCGCGTGATCGGCTTCACGCCCTCGATCAGATCGCTCGATTCGATGCCGCGCGCCGCGGCGTCGTCGCTGACCAGGTGCACCTCGATGCCCTTGTCCACGAGCTTGGCCACGTCGCGTGCGATGTTGGGCGGCTGTGCCTGCACCTTGCCGCCGAAGGACAGGCCGCTGGCGTCCTGGGCCTTGACCGCGTAGTTGACCGCGTTGCCCGTCAGCAGCACGCCGAGGTCGGCGCCCGCGCCCTTCATGGCGTGGGTGATCCAGACCGCCGGGTCGTCCTGCTCTTCCAGGTTGCAGCGATACGCCGTTTCGATCACTTGCAGTACCTTCATGGTCGCCTCCTACTTGGTCCCGATCACCAGGGTATTGTCCGAGCTCTCGGCCCACTTCCAGTGGTCGCCAGGGGTGCCGCGTCCGATGCCGTCGATCGCCTCGCCCACGCCGCGCTCGTCGACGCACAGGCCGCAGTTGGTCCACTCGAGCTTGCCGCCCTTGTCGGCGAACTTGTTCTGCAGGCCGGCCACCCAGTCCTTGGGCAGGGGGTGCTCCTCCTCGTCCACGTCGTGCCCGTGGACGGCGTTGGCGTGGGGCTTCTGCTTCGAGAAGGGCAGGGCCACGGCGCCTTCGTAGGCGAAGACGTTCACGTCGTGTCCGCGCTCGGCGCAGATCTCGAGCAGGCGGAAGGCGGTCGCCGTCCGCGGGCTCTCGAAGGGCGCGTCCATCATCAGGAAGGTCAGGGTTTTCTTTGCCATCGTGTCCTCTGCGCCTTCAGTGCCAGACGGCCTTTGCGCCGGCTTCGAGTTGGTCGATCACGGTTTCGAGCGGGGAGGTGCCGATGCCCTCGGCCACCGAGCCGTCGCCGATGCCGCGCTCCTTGAGCGAGAAGGCATCGGCCAGCACCGTGACGCCCGCCTTGGAGAGCGCCGTCAGACGCTCGGAGGCGGGGCTCTTGCGCGCGGGCAGCACGCCGTTCTCGACCAGGAAGAGGGTGACCTCGTTGCCGGCCTTCTTGAGCGTCTCGGCCACCTCGTAGTGGTTGCCGACCTCGGCCGCGTCGAACGGATCACGCGATTCGATGAGCAGGTATTTCGCCATGGCAAGTCTCCATCGAGCTACGGGATGAGAGGCCCCTTCTAGGCCAGCGTTTGGCGGCCTGCAACGGGCGTATATGGGGGTGCGACAATGTGTAGCGCGCAAATCACCACGCGCGTCGGAGGAGACGTGCGCGGCTGCGCCGTCGCCG
The DNA here is from genome assembly GCA_028817855.1 of Myxococcales bacterium. GTDB lineage: Bacteria > Myxococcota_A > Polyangia > Polyangiales > JAFGIB01 > JAOUOP01. Next base: position 24,375 of record JAPPOT010000261.1, on the reverse strand, counting down.
GTCAGGGAGTGGTATCGCCCACTGTCCGGGCCGGTTACACTGAGCGGCCCCGGGGGATTGGGGCAGCCCATGCTCTTCAAGATCTACGTCTTTGGACTGGTGTTGGGTGGCGTGCTGCTCGCCGCCTCGATGTTCGGTGGCGACCACGACAGCGACGGCGGCGACATCGACGTGGATGCCGACGGGGATGCCGATGGTGGGCTCGATCACGGAATCGATGACGGCCCGGCCCACGGGGACGTGGCCGGCCTGGCCGCGCTCTTCCTGTCGCTGCGCTTCTGGAGCTTCTTCGCGGCCTTCTTCGGGCTCACGGGGGTCGTCTTCGAGGCGCTCGAGCTGGCGGGCAGCATGGCCACCCTGGGGCTGTCGCTGGGGATGGGGATGACCTGCGGGCTCGGCGCGGCCTACACCATTCGCGCGCTTACGCGCAGCGAGGTGGGTGCGGTGCCGGGCGCGGCGGACTACATCGGGCAGACCGGCCGCGTGCTCTTGCCGGTGGGCGGCGAGGGCCCGGGCAAGGTGCGGCTCGAGCTCAAGGGCACCACCGTCGACGTGTTGGCGGTGACCGACGACGACCAGCCCTTGGCGGTGGGCGACACCGCGCTGGTCGTCGAGATGCAGGACACCACCGCGTCGGTGACGCGGATGTCGAACGGGGAGAAGGGCAACTGACATGAACGCCGCTTTCGCAATCATGCTGCCGCTGGCAGGCCTCATGGATGTCGTTCTCGGCGCGGGAGCCGTCGGGTTGGGCATCCTGGTCTTCATCGGCGCCGCGCGTAGCCTGCTCTACCTGTGCCGCCCGAACGAAGCGCTGATCGTCACGGGTCGCAAGCGCATCGTCGACGGCATCGACCAGGGGCCGCTGGTGGTGCTGCCCCACGGCGCCGGCGCCCATGCGCGGCGCTTTCCGGGCGCGGGTGCCGGCCATGTATGGCGCATTCCCATCCTGGAGAAGATCGACCGCATGGACCTGACCGCAATGCCGGTCGACATCGTGGTGCGCGACGCCTACTCGAAGGGCAACATCCCACTGCAGATTCACGCCATTGGCAACGTCAAGGTCACCTCCGACCCGAAGCTGTTGCGCAACGCCATCGAGCGCTTCCTCGGGCGCAGCCGCAGCGAGATCGCGCTCGTCGCGCAGCAGACCCTGGAAGGCGCCGTGCGTGAGGTGCTCGCCCAGATGACGCCCGAGCAGGTCAACGAGGACCGCCTGGCCTTCGCCGAGAACCTGATCAAGAGCGCCAAGGACGACCTGGACAAGCTCGGCATCCAGCTCGACACACTCAAGATCCAGAACGTGCAGGACAAGACCGGCTACCTCGACTCGCTCGGCCGCCCCGCCATCGCGCGCGCCCTGCGCGACGCGGAGAACGCCGAGAACCAGGCGATGCAGGAGATCGCCGAGGCCCAGGCGGCCAGCAACCAGCGCTCCCAGGTCGCCAAGGCGGGCGCCGAGACCGCGGTGCTGCGCAAGCAGAACGAGCTCAAGAAGGTGCAGGCCGAGCTCGAGGGGCGCGCCCAGTCGGTCGAGCGCGAGGCCGAGGCTGCCTCGCGCACGGCCCGCGCTGAGGCCGAGCTCGAGCTGCAGAAGGTGCGCGCCGAGCTCGAGCACAAGCGCCTGCAGGCCGACGTCGTGATCCCGGCCGAGACCCAGCGCGAGGCGACCGCGACACTCGCCAAGGGCGATGCCGCCATGACGATCGAGAACGGCCGCGCGGTGGTCGACGTGCTCCAGGCCACGGCCGAGGCCTGGAACGAGATGGGCGAGCACGCGCGCGAGATCTTCGTCATCCAGCACCTCGAAGAGCTGGTCGAGGCGGTGCGGCAGCAGGTCCGCGTCGAGGTCGACGAGGTCCACGTGCTCGACCCGGGCGACGGCAGCGGCCTGGCCAACTACGCGGCCGCCTACCCGCAGATGATGGCCGCGATTCTGCGCGCGGTCGGCGAGACCACCGGCGTCGACGTGCCCCGGCTGCTGGGTGAGCAGCACGTGCGCGAAGGGAAGGGGGCCTGACATGGGAACCGCTGCAATCCTCGGCATCCTCGGAATCGCGCTCACGACCCTCGTCGTGATCCTCACGCGCCTGCTCTACGTCTGCCAACCCAACGAGGTGCTGGTTTTCGCCGGCCGGCGGCGGCGCGGGCGCGACCACAACCTCAAGGGCTACCGCATCATTCGCGGCGGCCGGGGCGTGCGCATCCCGCTCTTCGAGACGGTCTCGCGCATGGACCTGACGAACATGATCATCGACGTCCAAGTCCACAACGCCTACTCCAAGGGCGGCATCCCGCTCAGCGTGCAGGGCGTGGCGAACATCAAGATTCCGGGTGAGGAGCCGCTGCTCAACAACGCCCTCGAGCGCTTCCTCGGCCACGGCCGCGACCAGATCAAGAAGTTCGCCCAGGACACCCTGGAGGGGAACCTGCGCGGCGTGCTGGCGACCCTCACGCCCGAGGAGGTCAACCAGGACAAGGAGCGCTTCGCCACCCAGCTGGCGGGCGAGGCCGAGCACGACTTCAACCGGCTCGGCCTGGTGCTCGACACCCTCAAGATCCAGAACGTGTCCGATCAGGTCGGCTACCTGGACGCGATCGGCCGGCGACTGAGCGCCGAGATCAGGCGAGACGCCCAGCTGGCCGAGGCCGAGGCCCAGGCCGAGGCGGCCGAGAAGAAGTGGTACAACACGATGAACGCCGAGCTGGCGAAGATCTCGGCGGCGATCGAGATCGCGCGCAAGGAAAACGACCGGCGCGTGGCCGACGCCGAGACCCAGCGTGAGGCGAGCATCGCCAAGGAGCGCGCCGACGTGCACGCCCTGATCGTGGAGGCCCAGGCCCAGGTGCAGATGCAGCTGGCGCGCATCGAGCAGGTGCGCCGGCAGCTGGACGCGGACGTGCTGCAGCCCGCCCTGGCGACCAAGCGCAAGGCGGAGGAGCACGCCAAGGCCGAGGCGGCCAAGGTGATCCAGTCGGGGCGCGCCACCGCGCAGGTGCTCAAGGACCTGGCGGCTGGCTACGCCCAGAGCGGCGCGGCCGGGCGCGACGCGCTGCTGATGCAGAAGCTGCTGCCGGTCACCGAGAAGCTCGCCCAGATCGGCGGGCTCAAGGTGGACCGCGTCACGCTGCTCGGCACCGCGCGGGGCGACGCCGGGGCCAGCGGGCCGGAGCTGGCGGGCAAGCTGGTCAGCGCCAACGAGCAGATCAAGGCAGTCACGGGGGTCGACCTGGGAGCAGTAGCCAAGCAGCGCCTGGATCCCGATCCGGGTGATGCACCGCCGCCATCGGTGCCTCCGCCTCCGCCGACGCCGCGCTCGGAACCGCCAGAGGCCGCCTCATCGGCCTTCGGCACCGTGAAGCCGCCGCGCTAGCAGGCCGAGGTCGCCTTGCGCGTGCCGCGGGACGGGTCTATGTTGAGCCTCGTTCCATAACACAGCACGCCGTTCTATAATACGGAACGTTGGAATGCAGTCGACCGACCAACCCACCGCCATCGACAAGGCGCTCGACGTGCTCTTCCACCTGCACGCCGAGGACGCGCCCCAGGGCGTGAGCGCGATCGGGCGCGCGCTCGACATGCCCAAGAGCAGCGCCCATCGCCTGCTGAGCACGCTGCGGCGTCGCCAGCTGGTCGAGCAGGACGAGTCGGGGCGCTATCGCCCGGGCATCGCGCTGCTGGCGCTCGGCCTGGGCGTGCTCGCCCGGGAGCCTCTGGTCGTCGCCGGGCGCGCCGTGCTCGAAGCGGAGGCCGCCTCGCTGGGCGAGACCTTCTTCCTGGTCGCTGCGCGTGATGGCCGTCTGGTCGTGCTCGAGAAGGTCGAGGGCACGGGGCTGCTGCGCGCCTCGCCGCCGGTCGGCTCCGAGGTGCCGGTGCACGCGACCGCGGTCGGCAAGCTCTACCTGGCCCACGCGCCCGAGCTGGTGCGCAATGGCGAGACGACGCCCTTTACCGAGCATACGCTGCGCAGCGAGGTAGCCCTCGCGCGCGAGGTCGAGCAGGCGAGGAGCGACGGTCACGCCCAGAACCGCCAGGAGTGGCTCGAGGGGCTGTCCGTGATCGCTGCGCCGATCTTCTTGCGCGGTGAGATCACCGGAGCCATCTGCGTGGCGCTGCCGAGCACGCGCCTCGCCCAGCTCGAGGACGCTGACGTCATCGAGCGCGTGAAGCGTGCGGCGCGCGAGATCGAAGCGCGCATGGGGGGCCCCCAGCGGGAGGCCGAAAGGAGTCGAACATGAAGGTCTTCATCGATGGCGAGCCGGTCGAGGGCGCAGACGCGTCCGTGCCCGTGAACGACCACGGCCTGCTCTACGGCGATGGCGTCTTCGAGGGCATCCGGGCTTTCGACCGCCGCGCCTTCCGACTCGACCTGCACCTCGAACGCCTCGGACACGGCGCCCGCGCGCTACATCTGGAAGTGCCCGGCGGCGCGGCGGCCATGCGCGAGGTCGTCCAGAAGGTGCTGGACGCCCACGGAGACGGCGACGCCTACCTGCGCCTGATCGTGACGCGCGGCGCGGGCCCCCTCGGCATCGATCCGACCCAGTGCGAGCGGCCGAGGGTGATCTGCATCGCGGACCGAATCGCGCTCTTCTCTGACGCGCAGCGCCGCGCCGGGCTCTCGATGATCACCAGCAGCGTGCGGCGCCCCCCCGCGGACGTGCTCGACCCGCGCGTCAAGACACTCAACTACCTCAACAACGTGATGGCCCGCGGCGAGGCCCGCCGGCAGGGCGCCGACGAGGCCCTGATGCTCAACCTGCAGGGGCAGGTGGCCGAGGCCACGGTGGCGAACGTCTTCGTGGTGCGCGAAGGCGTGTTGATGACACCGCCCACAAGCGACGGCGCCCTCGACGGCATCACGCGCCGCGCCGTGCTCGAGCTCGCCGCCGCGCGCGGCATCGAGACGCGCGTGCAGACCCTCGGACGCATGGACATCTTCGGCGCAGACGAGTGCTTCATGACCGGCTCCGGGGCCGGCGTTGTGCGCATCGCCTCGCTCGATGGAGAGGCCCTCAGCCGCGGTGAGCCGGGGCCGATCACCGAGCAGCTCGCGAGCGCCCACCAGCAGCTGCTGCGCGCGTAGCGCGCCGGCCGCTCAGCCCGCCTTCGCCTCCGGCTTTCGATCACCCAGCGTGATGATCAGGATCGAGTCGCCGGTCGCGACCACCTTGCCGTCGTCGTTCTTCACGGTGGCGCTGGCGTGGGCGATGCGGCGCCCCAGGTGCGTGATCTCCGCCTCGCAGGTCGCGGTGCCCTTCGTCAGCGGTCGCAGGTACTTCACACGCAGGTCCACGGTCGTCATCTGCCCGCGCGTGTCGCGGATCTCCTGGTAGATGTCGGTCGTCAGCATGGACTGGGTGATGGCAGCGTCCATCAGCGTCGCCACCACCCCGCCGTGCATGACGCCGTTGGGATTGCGCAACTCGTCCTTGAGCGTGATCTTCGCCTTCGCCCACTGCGGTCCGAAGTCGATGAGCTCGAAGCCCATGTGCTTGAAGAAGGGGAAGTCCTTCGCAAAGTCGAAGAGCTTCTGCTTGAGCTTTTCCGGGTCACGCGCTGTCATGCTGGCCTCATACGACCCCGCTCCATACCATGGAGAGGACCCCGTCCGCATGCCCGGCTCCGACTCCGACCCCGTCGCACTCCAGAGGCCACCGCCCTCCCTCTCGGGCGCGCCCCGTCACGATCCTGGCTCCCTGCGCATCCTGCTGACCGGCGCCAGTGCGGGACTGGGCCTGTCGATCGCGAGGCGGCTGCTCGACACCGAGCACCGCTTGATCCTCACAGCCCGCGAGGCGTCTCTGGCGCGCTTCGCCGAGGCCGGCATCGAGGAGTCCGCGCGCGTGCGGCTGCGTCCGCTCGACGTGACCGACGCCAAGCAGCGCCGCAGGGTGGTGGGCGAGGCTAACGCCGACTGGGATGGCATCGACGTGCTGATCAACAACGCGGGCGTTGCCTACCGCTCGGTCGTCGAGCACGTCACCGAGGCCGACCGCCTGGCCCAGATGGACATCAACTTCCGCTCGCCGATGGAGCTCACGCGCCTGGTACTGCCGCGCATGCGCGCCCAGTGCTTCGGGAGAATCCTCAACGTGAGCTCGGTCGGGGGCATGATGGCGATGCCGACCATGAGCGCCTACAGCGCCTCCAAGTTCGCGCTCGAGGGCGCCAGCGAGGCGCTCTGGTACGAAGTGCGCCCCTGGAACGTGCGCGTCTCCCTGATCGAGCCTGGCTTCATCAACTCCGACGGCTTCGAGAAGGTGCGCTGGACCGGTCTGTCCGAGGCGAGCAAGGAGGCCTTCTCGGACCCCTACTACAACCACTACAAGCACATGGAGGGCTTCATCGCGCGCGTGATGAAGCGGGTGCCATCCACGCCCGACAGCGTGGCCCGCACGGTGGTGCGCACGGTCGAGGCCCGCAGACCGCCCCTGCGGGTGCCGGCGACGATCGACGCGCACCTCTTCGCGTTGCTGCGCCGCATGCTACCGCGCCGGCTCTACCATCGGCTGCTCTACGCCAGCCTGCCCCACATTCGCCAGTGGGGCCCGCGGGCACGCATCATGCCCCCTGGCACGTGAGAGGCGCGCATGGCTCGCAAGGATCCGAACATGCCCACCGGCGCGAGGCGGGCGCAGATCGCAAAGCGCGCGCAGCTACTGCTGGGCCTGATCGTGGGATCGGCCTTGCTCTATCGACTGTTGGCCGGTTGGTTCCAGTGAGCGGCGCCCCCTCGCCCGCGGCCAAACGGGGAGGGGGCTCCTGGCCGCGTGAGGGCGCTACTCGATGTTGCCGAGCAGCATGAACGAGATGACCAGGGCGTAAATCGCCAGGGACTCGATCAGCGCCAGCACGAGGATCATCGGGGTGAACAGCTTGTCCGACGCGTTTGGGTTGCGCGCGATGCCGTCGAGGGCGGCCGCACCGGCGCGACCCTGACCGAGGCCGCAGCCCGCGGCGGCGATGCCGATGCCGAGACCGGCGCCGATCGCGTACATGCCCATGTTCGACTCACCGCCGGCAGCCTCCTGCGCGAAGGCCGTGGAGGTCGCCAGGAGGGTCACGCCGAAGGACCAGAACCGAAGCCACATCTTCTTCATCGAAAGTCTCCTTGAGCCCCCGGTGGGGCTGTTGGCCGGGCCGTGCCCGACACGAAATCGTCTAACTACTCGTCTCTCTCTCAGTGCTCCGCGTGCTCGATCGCCATCGCGATGTACACGGTGGAAAGCAGGCAGAACACCAACGTCTGTACGATCACCACCAGCGTGCCCAGCACGTAGACCGGTAGGGGCAGCGGGAAGAGGATCGCGATCCCGGACATGAAGCCCAGGAAGATGGTCAGGACCTTGTGGTCCGCCGTCATGTTGGCCATCAGGCGGATGGCGAGCGACGCCGGGCGCGCGATGTGGCTGATGCACTCGATTGCGAACATCAGCAGCATGAGCGGCAGGGCCGGCAGGCTGATGATCGGGCCGAAGAGGTGCTTGACGTGGTTCCAGCCGTTCTCCTTGAGCCCGTAGATGTGGGTGACGACGAAGATTACGATGCCGCAGGCGAGCGTCGTGTTGAGGTTGTCCGTCGACGGCAGGAAGCCGGGGATCAGACCCAGGGCGTTGGAGAAGAGGATGAAGAAGGCGCAGGTGCCGATCAGGGGCAGGAAGTAGCGCGCGGCCTTCGCACCCATGATGTCCGACATCATGTTGTAGGCGCCGCCCACGAAGAGCTCGGCGAAGTTGCGGATCGTCAGCTTCTCGTGCGGCAGCAGATCCTTGCCGGCGTTGCGGATGCTGGTGTCGGTGACGACCGAGATGATCGCCAGCAGGCTCAGCACGAAGATCGCGGCGTAGACGTGCTGTACGCCGGCGTGCCCGCCGGTGATCCAGGTGTGCCCCTCGTCATTGAGGGGCCATCCACCGTGCGTGTGCGCCAGGTGCACCAGCCGGTCGTGGAAGGGAAGGAAGCTGAACCAGGATTCTCCGTGCGGCATCTCAGCGCTCGCTCTCCGCGTGAGCCTCGGGGCTCGCGGTCAAGATGTGGAAGAAGGCACCGCCCAGGACACCCACCATCAGGGTGCTCAGCCCGAGCGTGAAGGGGAGGATCTCGACCATCCCCGCCTTGATCAGGATGAAGATGAGACCCATCAGGGCGCCCATCTTGATCATCAGTACAAAGGTGAAACCCGCCTGGTTTTTCACGTTACCGCCCACCACGCGGCCGACGATGTAGCGCAGCAGCATCCAGTTGGCTACGCCCAGCGCGGCCCCGGCGGCGACACTGCGCGCCGTGAGCAGGCCGAAGGCGACATAGGCGGCCCCCGCGGCCAGGATCCCCAGCCCCGTGATGACCCACGTCATACGTTCGGCGATCGCCCTATTCATCGTCCGTTTCCTGGGAAGCCTTCTGCTGCTGTCGCTTGGCCGTCTGATAGAGGCTCTTGAAGCCCGCGGCCACGCCGAGAATCAGTCCGACTATGGTGAAGAGGGGTTCGGTATCGACTTTCCGGTCCAGCCAACGTCCGGCGAAGACCCCGATGATGATCGAGAGCGCGAGCTCGATGCCGACGGCACCCATCCTCGCGAAGGTCCTCAGTTGCTTGCCGCTGTCAGGGCCCAGCACGTGTCCGAGCACCTCCTCTCGGCTCAAGTGCGGCGCCCGTTTAGCACGGCCATCCTGTAGGGTCAAGCGTGTGAATCATCAACGCGGACTCCGAAAAACCACGTAAGTTCAGACACTTAGACGACGCATGCCGATCCGCCGATCGGCCCTGCGGGCCCTGGCGGGGCGGTGCTCCCGGGCAGCCTTTGGGGGTCCGAATCGGGGGCCGCAGATCGCCCTATTCGGGGGGCGTCACCCGCTCCGAATCGGGACGCGGCCCCAGCAGGGCGCCCAATCCGATGATTGGGGTCACGATCGCCCCGTGCACAAGGCCGAAGCCCGCCTTGAAGCTCGCCGTGCCCGCCTCGTCGAGTCCGTCGAGCCCGAGCCCGGTCAGGCCGAGCCAGAGCAGCAGCAGGCCCGGCGGCGCGAAGACCAGCGTGGAGAGCAGGCCCAGGTTGAGGGCGCGCTGGAGGTTGCCCGCGGGCCAGTTGGCGAATCCGTCGCGCCAGAACCGCGAGACGGGAGGTGCCACCACGCGGCCGGTCGCCGCCTGACTGCGCAGGATCGGGGTGACGCCGATGCCCGTGCCGAAGGCGATCCCAAAGCACATCGCCGCCACGTCCAGGGCCAGCCCGGGCAGGCCCCAGAGGGCCAGGGTCGCGCCCGCCGGCACCATGGCCCACCCGAGGGCGCCGTTGATCGCCGCGTTGATCAGCCCGCCGGCCAGTGCGGCCGAGGCGATCCGGTAGGTCGTCGCGGGCGTCGCGGCCGCCGCGCCCATTCAGCGGTCGTCGTCGTCGCGATCGACCGGCCGCAGCCGCTCGCCCGTCTGGCGCTCGGCCTCCTCGCGGACGGCCTCGAGGTCCGGCACCGAGACGCAGTCGTGGTGGTCCGGATTGCTGATCCGGTAGGGCTCGGAGTTCCGGTTGAGCATCCTCTTGTGCTTGCTGGCCTTGCGGCGCACCGTCCCGCTCTCCCGCCGCAGCGGCTCGCGCTCGGTGGGGGGCATCCCGCGGATCGTTTGGTTGCGCTTTGGCTGCATGGGACTCCTGGGCCGGACGAACCTAGCCCGAGATCAGTTGCACGTACCAGGCCCTTGATTGAAACCGATTTGGGACGGGCAGGTTTCGAGTCACTCGCGATACCGCCAAAGTTGAGCAGTCGTCAACTCAGTGCAATCCGTTCAGGGTGTGCGTAGAGGTTCAGTCTCCGTTCCCGGACGAAGCCCGCCAGCGCGATGCCGACCCTCTCCGCCATATCTATAGCGAGTGAGGTCGGTGCCGACACCCCGCAGATTGCGGGAATCCCTGCGGTTGCGGCCTTCTGCACGATCTCGAAGCTGATCCGTCCGCTCACCGCCAGCACCGCAGGCCCTGCGTGCGACGACGTTTGGTTCGTCGACGGCACGTGTCCGCCCACCAGCAGCGATCCGACCACCTTGTCGACGGCGTTGTGTCGGCCCACGTCCTCGTGGGCGGCGAGTACCTGGCCTTCGCCGTCGATGGTTGCAGCCCCGTGCAGCGCGCCCGTGCGCGTGAAGCCGGGCTGGTGCCGCGCGAGGGCGTCGCTCGCCCTCCAGAGCAGCGCGATGGGCAGCGCGGGTCCAGCTGGCACCGGTTCGATGCGCGCGAGCAGGTCCTCGATCGTGCGGCGCCCGCACACGCCACAGGCTGCGTTCGTCAGCGTGCCGCGGCGCATCGCGCCGGTACGCTCCGGCTGTAGCGCCACCCCCGGACCCGGCGTGACGTCGATCGTGTTGCCGTAGCCCTCCTGCCCAGGACGCCCGCAGTGGGCCACGCTCCCGACATCCGAGAGCGATGCGATCACTCCCTCGGCGAAGAGAAGGCCCAGGGCAAGCTCCCGGTCCTGCCCCGGCGTGCGCATCGTGATCGCCAGGGGGTCGCCCGCGACGCGCAGCTCGAGCGGCTCCTCGATCGCGATCGCGTCCTGGTCCGTGGAGGCGGCGACCCCGTCCTCGATGCGGACGATCGCGCGCTCGGTGCTGCTGTCTCGCTGCGACATCCGTCAGCCCGCCACCGGCGCGATGCGCACGCTGGCGTTGTAGTCGGGGACGAGCCCGCCCGCGTCGCGCACGCCCGAGGCGATCAGCGGGTTGGCCTCGGGCCAGTGCATCTGCACGTTGCCGCGCGTGATGTCGGCGGCGAAGGCGCGCGCGCGCACCGAGCCGTGGTCGCTGGTGACCTCCACGGCGCCATCCTGCGACAGCCCGAGCGCTTTCATGTCGTCGACGTTCATGAAGAGGTGATCGCGGGCCGCGCCGGTCAGGTGGTCGGTCTCGGCCTGCACGATGCTGTTGAACTGCTTGCCCCGGCGCGTGCCCAGCAGGAACTGGCCCTCCGCCCCGCGGCTGTCGCGCGGGTCCTCGTGCGCGAAGCGCGCGCGCCCCTCCGGCAGTGGGAACTGGCCGCCCTCGCACAGCCGCGGGCCACCCCACTGAAACTGGTCGCCCTTGTTCTCGAGCTGTTCGATGCCGCGGTAGGTCTCGACCACGTCGGCGATGTCCCGGCGCACCGCCGCGGCGTCTGCGTAGCGCAGATGCTGTGCCGACTCGGGCTTGGCGGCGGTGGCGATGTCGATCGGGATGCGCCACTCCTCGCGCGCCTCGCCGATCTCGTGGCCCGGCACGTGCGGGCTGAAGATCACGCGTCGCTCGGTGGTGGTCTCCGTGATCCCGCCGCGGTGCTCGTAGCGCGTGCGCGCCGGCAGCAGGTAGACCACGTCCTTGGGCTCGACCAGCATCGCCCGGCTGAGCACGATGTCCTGGTGGATGCGCATCGGCACGCTGGCGAGGGCGTTGTGCACGTCGGCCGGCTGCGGCAGCGTATCGAGGAAGTTGCCGCCGATGGCGTAGAGCGCGTCGAGGCGACCGGCCAGGGCAGCTTCCAGCATGCTGCAGGTGTCGAGGCCGACGCGCACGGGGGGGCGGAAGCCCCACGCCCGCTCGAGTGCATCGGCGCCGCGGTTCTCGATCGGCTTGCCGCCCGGGTAGGCCGTCGCGTAGGCGCCCATCTCCGCACCACCCTGGACCCCCGAGTGCCCGCGGATCGGCATCAGCCCGCACTTCTCGCGCCCGACGAAGGCCTGGGAGAGCCCGAGGCAGCAGAGCGCCTCGATCGACTGGGTGCCGGTCGCGTGCTGGGTGAGCCCCATGCTCCAGACGAAGACGCCCGTGCGCGCCTCCTCGACGTGGCGCGCGAACTCCTCGATCTGCTCGCGGCTGCTGCCGGAGCGTGCGATCAGCTCGTCCAGGTCGAGGCCGTCGATGAAGCTGCGGTATCCCGCGAAGCCGGTGGTGTGACGGTCGATGAAGTCCTGCTCGATCGCGCCGCGTTCGAGAAGCAGCTTCTGGACGGCGTAGGCGAATGCGTGGTCGCCGCCGGCGGAAACGTGAAAGAAGCCGTCGGCGATCGGGCTGCCGAAGACGGCGGAGTCCGCGGTCGACGGCACCCAGTAGCGCGACATGCCGGGCTCGCGGAAGGTGTTGACGACCAGGACCTTGGTGCCGAGCTTCTTGGCCTCGATCAGGTACTTGAGCGCGACCGGCTGATCGTTGGCGGGGTTGCTTCCGAAGAAAACGATCAGGTCGCTGCCGTACCAGTCGGTGTAGCTGCAGGTGGAGGCTGCGACGCCCAGCACCTTCTTCATCGCGGCGGTCGAGGGGCTGTGACAGAGGCGCGCCGCGTTGTCGATGTGAGGCGAGCCGAGGTAGCGCCAGGCCTTCTGGGTCGCGAAGTAGACCTCGTTGCCGAGCGCGCGCGAGGTCATGTAGCAGGCGATGCGGTCGGGTCTGGTCGCCGCGATGCGCCCGCCCATGTCGGCCAGCGCCTCGTCCCAGGTGACGCGCGTGAAGCCCGGCTCGCCGCGGCGACGGCGCATCGGATAGGGGAGGCGGCCGAGCTCGTGGAGCTCCCGCTGGGGCAGGTCCCGCAGACTGGAGACATCCTCGACGGTCGCGGGATCGAGCGCGTCCAGGGTGTTGAGCCGCAACAGGTTCAGGCGCACGAGGCACAGGTGCGTGCCGTCCATGGTCCAGTCGCTCAGGCCGCTGGTGCCGAGGGCGCAGCCGTCGCAGACGCCGTCCCGCAGCACCCGCATGGCGTACGCGGGGTGCCGGCGGTTCTCCCAGGCGATGCGGAACATCTCGCGGTAATGCTTGGGCTTTTGTCCGCCGATCCCGAACGGGAGGCGGCTCTCCTGGGGGCGCCTGGCCATCTTGGGGGGACGATAGCAAAAATGTCTCTCGAAGCTTCTTGACAGCTAATGGTGTTACAGTTCATGGTGGTGCTGTTGTCACGGTCGGGAGGTGAGCCGGATGGAAGCAGCGATCGAGCAGGTGGGCACTTCGATGATCCCGGGGGCGCCACTCGGGAAGCGGCGGCGCGAGGGCTACGAGCAGCTGATCGAGCGACTCAGCGCGCAGTCGGTGCGCAAGCACTACGACGCCTACGCCGACATCGACTGGGATGCGCCGCACAACGCGATCCGGCGCGATGACCCACGCTTCGAGCTGCCGGCGGACGAAGGGTTGGGCGCCACCGAGTGGTACCAGTCCCAGCCGGCCGCGGTTCGCGCCGAGCTGGGCCTGACGGGCATCGTCGGCTCGATGAAGGTAGGCGTGGTGTTCGAGAACGTGCTGCAGCGCGGCATGCTCGAGTTCGCCTTCAAGCTCCCCAACCGCTCGCCCGAGTTCCGCTACGCCTACCACGAGGTGATCGAGGAGGGGCAGCACTCGCTGATGTTCCAGGAGTTCATCAACCGCTCGGGCCTCGACCCGCGCGGCGTCGGGACCACGACCGAGTGGGGGACGCGCTTCGTCGTGCGGCTGGGTCGGGTCTTTCCCGAGCTCTTCTTCTTCTTCGTGCTCGGCGGCGAGGAGCCGATCGACTTCGCCCAGAAGCAGAGCCTGCGCAGCGGCAAGGAGCACCACCCACTGCTCGAGCGGATCATGAAGATCCACATCACGGAGGAGGCGCGCCACCTGTGCTTCGCGCGCAACTACCTCAAGCGCAACGTGCCCGAGCTGGGCTTCTTCGCGCGTCAGCGCCTGGCCTACATGATTCCGGTGATCCTGGGTGAGATGGCCGCCATGATGCTCGAGCCCGGGCCGGCCATGATCAAGCGCTTCGGCGTCCCCGCGGGTGTGATCCGTGAAGCCTACCGCGACAACGCCGAGCATAAGCGCCGGGTGCGCGCGTCGCTGGCCTCGGTCGCCAAGCTCTGCATCGAGCTCGACCTGCTGCACGAGGGCAACGTGTGGTGGTGGAAGATCCGCGGCCTTGGGAACCCCCTCAAATACGCGGTCTAGAACCCATCTGGCGGGCTCTAGCGTTCGGCCTTGCCCTCGTCCTCGAGGGCTCGGATGCGGTGCTCGAGCTCGATGAAGCGCTGGGCGAGCGTTTCGACGAAAGCGCGCAGCCACTCCGTGCGTTCGAGCTCGCGGGTCAGCGCGGCGCGGGTCACCCGCATGACGGTGACATCGGTGGTGGCCTCGACGCTGGCCGTGCGCGCGGTGTCGCCGAAGATCGATGTCTCGCCGAAGACCTCGCCCTCGCCCATGGTGCCCATCACTTTGCGCTTGCCGTCCGCCTCGCGGAAGAGCTCGCAGTGCCCCTCGGTGATGATGAAGGCTGCGTCCGGCACGTCGCCCTCGCGCACGATCAGGGCGCCCTCGTCGTAGTGCACCGCCTCGAACCAGCCGCCGCCGCGGACGAAGCGCTCCACATCCGCCTTGAGCGCCTCGACCGTCTGGTAGCGCCCCTCCTGCTCGGGGTAGAGCGCGCGCATGGCGATACGGCACAGGCCCGGTGGCAGTGGCTCGCTGGTGATCACCTCGCGCGGAGGCGGCACCTGACCGGAGCGCGCCAGCTCGAGATCGTGGGCGGGCTTGATACCGTTGTGCGGGGGGACCAGCGTCAACAGCGCGTAGAGGATCCCGCCGAGGCCGTAGACGTCGGTGCGCGGATCGATCTCCTCGGCGCGTCCCCAGGCTTGCTCGGGCGCCATGTACGCGGGCGTCCCGCTCATCGAGCCGCTGCCGCCCACCGGACGCGGCTCGCCCGGCACCTGGCGGCTCGGTACGCCGCGTTCGACAGCAACGCCCCAGTCCATCAGATAGGCCTGGCCGTGGCTGCCCACCATGATGTTGCTCGGCTTGATGTCGCAATGGATCACGCCGCGGCTGTGGGCGAAGGAGACCGCGTCGCAGACCTTCAGGAAGATCTGCAGCAGCCGTTCCAGGGTGTCGCTGTGCAGCCGCACGCGGGCTTCGCGCTCGAGCGTGTCGGCGAAGGTCTCGCCCTCGATCAGCTTCATCGTGAACCGCGTGGGCAGCAAGTCCCCATCCTGCTGCAGATCGTAGACCGGGACGATGTTCGGGTGATCGAGCTGACCGGTGATGCGCGCCTCCTGGGCGAAGTGGGCCATCCCGACCGGGTCCTTGCCCGGGTCGAGCACCTTCATCGCCACCTCGCGCTGCATCACGTTGTCGCGCATCGTGCGGATCGACGACATGCCGCCACGCGCGAGCTCGCCGTGGTCGTCGTAGCGGTCGCGCCACGCGTCCAGGCGCATGCGCATCGGCGGGACGGTGCTGCCCAGGCGCTCGGTCGGGTGGCGGTCGAGCGGGGCGGTCGACGGCGTCCCGGCCTCATCCACGGGCGGATCTTCCGCTGACGCTCTCTCGCCGGCCGTGCTGTCGGCCTCGGCCTCGCCGTCGTACTCCTTGTCGGTCGTAGGCTCGCGGCGCTCTGCCATGGGCAGGCCAGGATAGGCTCACGCGCAGGTCAAGCCAAGCAACGGGCCGTGCGAAGTCGCGCCGGGCTCCATGGCCCATTATCCTGAAGGCTGGGAAGCTGGGACATGCCGTCTACCGATCGTCCCCCGGAGCACACGTTGCCCGAGTCGCGTGGTCGTGAGCGCACGGCGGTGCGGGCCGGGCGCGTGCGCGTTGCGCTGGGTCTCGTCGGCCTGTTGGCGGGCTTCTACGTCCCGGCGCTGCAGCCCTACTGGTGGGGCTTTGTCGCCTATGCCGTCCTGGCACTGCTGCTGCAGTGGGTCATCACCCACCGCTTCTCTCGCACGACCAAGCGCGCCGTAATGATGGGCGTCGTCGACATGGGGTTCATGTCGTTCATCGTCCAGCAGCTCGGCAGCGTCACCAACGTGCTGCCGCTGATGTACGTGGCCGTCCCGGTGCTCTACGCCACGACGACCTCGCGCCGGCGCATCTCGTTGATCGTCTCCGGGGTCGGCGTGGGGCTCTACGCGCTGATGGTGTTGCTCGAGCTACTCGAGGCGATCCCGTACGCGCCCGCGTCGCCGGGGAGCGAGCTGCCGGAGCCCTCCACGATGCTGATCAGCGTGCTCCTGGTGGGCGTGGCGACCTTCGTGACAGCGACGCTCACCACGCAGCTGATAGCGGCGCTGGGGAGCGCCAACACGCGGCTGCGCGACCTGAGCCAACACGACGAGCTCACGGGTCTGTACAACCGGCGCTACGTGTTGCGACGACTCGGGCATGAGCTCGCCCGTCTCGAGCGCACCCCGGGTGACCTCACCGTCGCGATGGTCGACCTCGACGGCTTCAAGCGCGTCAACGACGAGGAGGGCCACGACGCCGGCGATGCGGTGTTGCGCGCGGTGGCCGGTGCCCTGCTCACGGCGACGCGCAAGGCGGACGCGGTTGCGCGCTACGGCGGCGACGAGTTCACGCTGTTACTTCCGGACACGGCCGTTGAGGGGGTGGCTGCGGTCGGGGAGCGCATTCTCGATCACGCGCGTAGCGCCGCGCGCTCGGTGTGCCCCGGCATTCCGGTCTCCGCGAGCATCGGCACCACCCAGGTGCGTGCAGGCGACGATCCGGCCGAGGTCCTGCGGCGGGCGGACGAGCAACTCTACGCCGCGAAACGCGCAGGCGGAGATCGCATCGAGGTCGGCTGATCAGGCCTGGCCAGCGGGCATCGTGAACACGGACTTGCCGTTGGTCCACACACCCAGGGTGGCCGTGCCGTTGTGCGTGAGCTGCAACACCCAGCCCGGAAGCACGGTGAAGCGCACGCTCGATCCGGAAAGTGGGTACCACTTCATGGTCGGTTGCTCCTGCTTCTCCAAGGTAAGGCCTCCAGGCTGACGGGCAAGCGATCGGGTCCTCGAGTCTTCGCGAGCGCACCTACATCCGCCACTTTTCGACACAGAAAAGCCCAAGGATTACAGGCAGGTACAACATGTTGTGGTCGGCCCCGGAGGCTCCCCACAAGTCGTCCCCCACCGCTTCAGGCGATCGCCTCACCCGGCGCAGGCCGTCTAACGCAGCCTGGGAGGGTGCCTATCTCGCGGCGCCCGACTCGATCCAATCGACCACCAGCTGGATGTCGGCATCGTCGTTGCCGTCGGCAGGCATGACGTCGCCACAGCTCGGATCGGGTCGCATCTTCTCGACCAGCAGGCTCGCCTCGGCGTCGCCCGGCGCCACGCGCGTCTTGCCTCCGGGCGCGCAATCCACGCCCGCGGCCTGAACGTCGACCAGCGCCTCGTAGGTGCCGCTCGCGTCGAACATGAGCAGCTCCCCCTGGCCGGCGCCGTGGCAGAAGGCGCTACCACAGCCGCGCGCCTCGAACATCGCCCACACCGGATCGAAGCTGGGCGCCGCGGAGTCGCCCCCATCGACCCCGGCTTGTCCGCCGTCCCCGCTCGCATCGTCACCGCAGGCAGCGAGCATCAGGAGCAGGTAGATGGGCGCGACGATCCGCATCCTCGTCTCTTAGCGGATCGGTGCGGCGCGAAGCAAGGCGTAGTGATTGAGCGGCAGCGCCGCGCCGTCGTCGTCGAAACGCGCGACCTCTTCGAGCGCGAGTGCGTCCAGCAGCCGCGTTCTCTCGGCGCCGTCGGAAAGGTGGCAGTAGCGAACGGCGTCCGGCACCGCGCCGAAGCCGAGCAGGTGGTCACCGGGCTCGAGCTGCTCGGGCGAAAGCGGGGGAGTGAGCGCCGCGGGCTCGATGCGGCGTCGCGCCAAGCGCGGGTCCCGGTCGAAGCACCAGAAGGTCAGGGCCAGAAGGCCGCCGGCGGCGAGGCGTTTGGCGCAGGCCGCCAGTAGCTCGGTGCGCAGCGCGTCGCCCGGGACGTGATGGAGCACCCCGAACAGGGCAACGAGGTCGAAAGGTCCCGGTGGCAGCGCGGCCGCTGGCGCTGGGCTCAGGAAATCACACTGCGTGAAGCGCGCGTGCTCGCCGCGGTGCCGTTCGCGCGCAGGTCCGAGCAGAGTCTGGCTGGCGTCGATGCCGAGGTAACACAGCTCTGCCGCCGGCAGCCGCGCCTCGAGCGCACCGAGGAAGCGGCCGTTGCCGCAGCCCACGTCGAGCACCCGCAGGGGCCGCGTTGGCGGCAGGTGCTCGAGCACGGATGCAAAGCCGGGCCACGGCGCCTGGCGCGTGGCGTCGAAGGCGCGCCCGTGCTCGCGGTAGAAGCGCTCGTTGATCGCGAGTAAGCGCGCGCGGGTCGTGGGATCCATCGCCTGCGGGAGTCTGCGCCACAATCGCGGCTGCCGCACGGTGCAAACCGCCGGCGAGCTGCTACTACTGCTGCCGATGGGCCTGCAGACACGCTCGCGAGGCCGCCGGCGTCGACCGGAGGTGAGCTTCGACCCGACTCCACACCGCGAGCAGCTCGTGGCGATCCTCCGTGAGCTGGAGGCACGCCTTTCGCCGGGCGACGGGGCCGCCCTGCCGACGCGCGAGCTGCACGCGATCCTGCGACGCCACCCGCGCGAGGGGCGCGGTTTCTTCTCCCGGGCCGAGCTGATCTCCGGCATCCGCGCCTTCGGTCGCGAAGCGGGCATCGGCCTGGGCGAGCAGGCGCTGGTGCGCAGCCTCCGCATGCGCCCGGTGCGCACCCAGAGCGGCGTGACGCCGGTGACGGTCTTCACCAAGCCCTATCCTTGCCCCGGCGAGTGTGTCTTCTGCCCGAACGACGTGCGCATGCCCAAGAGCTACCTCGCGCGCGAGCCGGGCTGCCAGCGCGCTGAGAGCAACGGCTTCGACCCCTACCTCCAGACCTACAACCGGCTGAAGGCACTTACCGCGATCGGGCATCCGATCGCCAAGGTCGAGATCATCATCCTGGGCGGCACCTTCTCCTTCTATCCGGGGGCCTATCAGCGCTGGTTCATCAAGCGCTGCTTCGACGCCCTCAACGACCTGGGAGCGGGACGTGAGGCCTCTGCGGATGTCGGGGCCGCCCGCGTCGACCACCACACCCTGCCGGCGCGCGTGGACGGCCGCAGCCCCGACCTGAGCTACAACCGCGAGCTCAGCCGCTTCCTCAAGGTGCTGCACGGTGAGCGCATGCTTCATGGCGCGGAGCACGCAAGCTGGGACGAGCTGGAGCGCGCTCAGCGCGACAATGAGCGCGCCGGCTGCCGCAACGTGGGGCTGGTGGTGGAGACGCGGCCGGATCGGCTCGATCGCGCGGAGGCGCTGCGCCTGCGCAGGCTCGGTTGCACCAAGGTTCAGATCGGCTTCCAGAGCCTCGACGACGACATCCTCGCGCGCAACAAGCGCGGCCACGACGTGGCGGCCACCGTCGACGCGATGCGGGTCCTGCGCGCGGTCGGTTTCAAGGTCCACGCCCACTGGATGCCGAACCTGCTCGACGCCACACCCCAGCGCGACCGCGAGGACTACGTCCGCATGTTCGCCGATCCGGCCTTTCGGCCCGACGAGCTCAAGGTCTACCCCTGCAGCCTGATCGAGAGCGCAGAGCTCATGGTTCACTACGAGGCTGGCGACTACCGTCCCTACACGCATGAGGAGTTGCTCGAGGTCTTGCTCTTCGTGCTCGAGCACACGCCACGCTATTGCCGGTTGAGCCGCGTCGTGCGCGACATCTCGTCGGAGGACATCGTGACCGGCAACCGCCAGTCCAACTTCCGCGAGGTGGCCGAGCGCGCGCTGCGCGAGCGGGGAGGGCGGGGCGCGGATATCCGCGCCCGCGAGATCAAGCACGAGGGGGTGGAGATCGGGACCCTCCAGCTGCGCGACACGAGCTACCGCACGTCGGTCGGGCAGGAGCGCTTCCTCGAGCTGGTCACCGGCGATGACCGCGTGGCGGCGTTCCTGCGCCTGTCGTTGCCGGACGACGGCGTCTTCGTTCCGGAGGTGGCGGACAGCGCGATGATTCGCGAGCTCCACGTCTACGGTGCGGCCCTCGACCTGGGCGATCGCGACCCCGCCCGCGCACAGCACCGCGGACTCGGCAGCCGCCTGATCGCCGCCGCTCGACGCATCGCGCGCGGTGGGGGCTACCGTGACCTGGCGGTGATCTCGGCCGTGGGGACGCGCGAGTACTACCGCAACCAGGGCTTCGGGGACGGCGTCCTCTACCAGCACGTCGCCCCCTGATAGGCTGCGGGCGTGGTGCATCGACTCAGCTGCAGCGTGGTCGCGCTGCTCGTCCTCGGGTGCGAGGATGACGCTCCCGAGCAGGATCCCGTCGAGCGGTACATCGCCCGCGTGGAGGCGGTGCAGGAGGCCCTGTGCGATTGCGATCGGTGCGACGGTCGCGACGCACAGGCGTGCGCGCAAGAGGTGCTCCGCGCGCTGGAGTCGCCTCCGGAGCCCGTCCTCGAGTGCCAGGCCGAGTGGCTCGAGACGGTGCTCCGCTGCCTCGATGCGGCCGAGTGTCTGGACGAGGAGGTCGACCTCTGTGCGCAGCCGCTCGCGCGGCTGGCGCAGCTTTGCGACGCCTGGCCCGACGACGTCGCACAGGAGTTGCGTGTCTGCAGCATGCCAGACGGTGTGTGCGGCCGGCAGGACGCCGGCTGCGACCCGGTGATCGCTCCGCAGACCGACGCCGTGATCTTCACGTGCGAAGATGGCGCCCGGGTACCGTGGGTTTTCCGCTGCGACTTCCGCGAGGACTGCGCGGACGCCAGTGACGAGCGTGACTGCGACGCGGTTCGCTTCGAGTGCGCCGATGGCAGTGCGATCCCGCGTGACTGGCGCTGCGACCTCGAGGGCGACTGCGCCGACGAGAGCGATGAGCTCGGCTGCCCCGCGCCGTTCACCTGCGCAGACGGTCGCGAGCTGCCCGACAGCTGGGTGTGCGACGGCGTCGAGGACTGTGCCGCCGGTGAGGACGAGCTCAGTTGCTGAGCGTCTTCACGAAGCGCTTCACCGCGCTCTTGGCCCCACCGATGAAGACCATCAGCACCGTGTCGGTGACGTCCGCCGCGCGGAAGCGCGGATCGCCCGGATCGTCGGAGCGGATCAGCGCCAGCCCCTCGCCGCGCCCGATCAGGCCGGTGAGCCCGAAGGAGAGGTCGTAGCCGCCGCTGCGTAGGCCGAGGCTGAAAGCCCCGCCAAAGGTTGACAGCCGAGGGCGTACGTACGCATCGCTGGTACTCAGTACCTCGGGCGCGCTGCTGCGCTCGAAGAAGAGCCCCCCGCGAATCGGCACGATCGGATGCAGCTCGCTCTCGAAGCCGATCGCTCCGCGCAGGGCCGTGCGCCGATAGGTCTCGCGCGGCACGAACTCGCCGAGTAGCTCGTCGCCCGCGCCGGCCACCAGCGGCAGCGGATCGCTGGGAGAGCCCGCGGGGCCAAAGATCGAGACGTCGAGCGTCAGCAACGTGATCGGTCGGTTGAGCCACGTGACCCCGAGCCGCAGCTCCCACGGGATCGGAAGGTTGGCGTCGAGGCCGCTGTCACCGCTGACCGTGATCGCAGTCGGGTCAGGGCCAGCGAGCGCGTCCAGCCGCTCCGCGCTCACCGAGGAGCTGAGCTCGATTGCGGGCGGCTGAAGCATCATGCCGGCGCGCAGCTCGCGCGTCAGATCCAGGTGCAGCCCAAGGCGCGGCACCAGGTGATAGACGCTG
Organism: Myxococcales bacterium; assembly: GCA_028817855.1. Lineage (GTDB taxonomy): Bacteria > Myxococcota_A > Polyangia > Polyangiales > JAFGIB01 > JAOUOP01. The sequence goes on along the minus strand of JAPPOT010000261.1, from coordinate 2,884 downwards.
ATGTCCAGCGTCGACGCGCGGCTCAGCAAGGAGCCGAACGTCGAGTCCATCGGCAGGTTCTCTCGCGCGTTGATCTCGACCTCATCGTGGCTGAGCGAGCGCTGGGCCAGGAAGGTGGTGAGGCCGAGCGACAGTCCCGGGCGCAGGCGGTAGCCGTAGGCGATGCCGTACCAGCGCGCCTTGTCACCATGTCGCACCTCGAGGCGGTCGACCGCATCGCCCTCGCTCAGCTGGGCGATGAAGCGATACTCGTCGCTGTGGGGCGAGACGATCGCGGCGCCGAGCGCATGGGGGCGCACGTCGTCCGCGTGTCGCTCGCCCAGCTTGACCACGCCCGCGAGAAAGGCCGGGAAGGAGAGCCCCGCCGAGTAGTCGAGGTCCGTGTTCCCGAGCTGGGTCTGGTAGCCGTCCTCGACCAGTCGCGTCCCGCGTAGCAGCGCCCACAGGCTGCCCGAGGCCGCGCTCGTGGTCAGGCTCGCGATCCCCCCGGGATTATGGAAGATTGCGCCTGGATCGTCTGCCACCGCCACGGCCGCCCCACCCAGGCCGAGCGCCCGCTCACCGACCATGAAGTTTGAGTATGGCCCCTCGTCGGCGCGGGCCGGCGCGCTCAGCAGGACGCCCGCGAGCAGCGTCAGGACGACGCCCTGGGACACCGCCCTGATCATGCTCCGGACTCGCTCGGCCACAGCCACGCGGCACCGCGTACACCGCCCGCGTCGCCGTGTACAGCCCGCACGACGGGGGTGGTCACCCGGTCGGAGAAGACGTGGTTCGGGAGGCGGGCATGGATCGCCTCCGGCAGGGAGCCGATCAGCGAGACACCACCGCCGAGCACGATCGCATCCGGATCGAGGACGTTGATTACACTCGCGAGCGCGCGCGCCATGCGATCGGCATGTCGCTCGAGGGTTCGCTCTGCGTCGCCATCGCCACGCTCGGCGCGCGCGGCGATCTCGATCGCCGCGATTCGCTCGCCGCAACGCTCGGCGTGATCGTGGGCGATGCCGGGGCCGCTGAGGAAGGTCTCGATGCAACCGCGCTTGCCGCAGTAGCACGGGGGGCCGGGCAGCTCTTCGTGCGTCGGCCACGGCAGCGGGTTGTGTCCCCACTCGCCGGCGATGGCGTTGCGCCCGATCAGAGGGCGTCGATCGATCACGACACCACCGCCAGTGCCCGTACCGACGATCACTCCAAAGACGACGCGTGCATCGCGCGCCGCGCCGTCGACGGCTTCCGACAGCGCAAAGCAGTTGGCGCCGTGGCTGATGCGACCCTCGCGCGCAAGCTCGTCGCACAGGGCGCGATCGAGCGGGCGCCCGTTGAGGCAGGTGGTGTTGGCGTTGCGCATCACGCCGGACGTGGGCGACAGCGCACCGGGTGTGCCGACGCCGACGCTTGCGCGGGTCGCAAGTCGCGTCTCCGCGTCCAGCACGAGGTCACGCACGGCGTGCACGATCGCCGCATAGTCGTTGCGAGGCGTGGCGATGCGCTCGCGATGGAGCTCGGTGGCGTCCGGGCCGAGCGCCAGCAGCTCGATCTTGGTGCCCCCCAGATCGACACCGATGCGGACATCCGCGCTGTCAGAGGTGCGATTCACGACCCAAAAGCGCTGTCTTGCTCGACCCCGCACCGCTTTTTCAGAACGCGGGCCAAACGTTGAAACGACGGAAGAGCTAGCGTGCGAGCCCACAACGGGCGAGGCAAAATACTACCTCACTTCAGCGACGCGCGCGTGCATCCAAAAAGTGCATCGCGGGCGAATTTCACTTTTGAAAAAGCGCTCTTTTTGCACAGCGGGCACGGGCAGCCGTCGGTTTGACACCGGCCCCGCGAAGTGTCACCCGTAGCGCGATTTCACGGTTCGAGTCGACATGCAGGCCCCGGATGAGCCGGCCGCAACGACCCTTCGGACCCTTCAGCCACGACGCACGCATTCACGTGAGACACGCTCATGAAGAAGTTCCTCGTTCTCGTTCTATCGTTTCTGGTGATCGCCACCGCGGTGCAGCCGCAGGTGGCGATGGCTTCACGTAGACCGCCCGTACCCGCCGAGCAGTGGGACCCGCAGGTGCAGCTCTGGCTGGCACGCGCGATGGTCGCCGAAGCCGGTTGGTTGCACGAACGCGACCACGTCGCGATCGCGTATGTGTTGGCGCGACGCTGGAAGCGCGTGACGGAGCGCTACCCGACGATGCGCTTCCTCGACGTCATCCGCAACTACTGCGCGGGTCTCGGTGGCTTTCGTCGATCGCTCACACCACGTCAGACCTGGCTGCGATCATTGTGGCCGGACGCGTCGCAGCCCGAGGGGTGGCCGCGCAAGGTCTCCTGGCGACGCCACGCGCCCTTGTGGCGCGCGACGTTCGAGCGCGCCGGAGACTTCGCGCGCGGTGAGCTGCGCGATCCCTGCCGCGGCCGCGCCTGGCACTGGGGCGGCACCATCGACTCGCCCCGTGGTCGCATGGCTGCGATCGACTGCGGCGAGACGGCCAACACCTTCTATCGCCTCGTGCCGCGCGACTGAGGCGCGGGTGCTCGCCTACCTGCCGGCGTCGTTGCGCGGCGCGTCGGGTGAGTCGCACGCGCAGTTGTAGTTGCCGTTGGCATCGCAGGTGGTCTCCCAGCGGTCGCTGTTGCCGCAGGGGTTGCAGATCACTCGCTGGCCCTCACGGCAGACCGGCTGGCCGGCATCGTTGACGGGGCGGCACATGCAATCGCCCCAGAACCCGTCGCTGCTGCAATAGCGCACGCCGCCTGAGCGGCCGTCGTCGCAGCTGCAATTGGTGTCGGTCAGGCCCACCTGGCAGGGCTCGCCCATGGGTTCGGGCGCGCCCCCATCCCCCCCGCCGCTGTCATCCCCGCACGCGCTGCCCAGCAGGGC
>JAPPOT010000508.1 GCA_028817855.1 Myxococcales bacterium | reverse complement strand
CCTCGCACTCGTGGGCGCACTCACGATGGCAGAACTCCTCCAGCTCCGCGGCGCAGGCCTCGGCGTGGTCGGCCTCGGCGCACTCGTGCTCGAACTCGTCCAGGCACCAGGCCACGACCTCTTCCAGGCACGCTTCGGGGTCGCCTTCCTCGCCGCCCGGCTCATCGTCGTGGGGCGGCTCCTCGCCGTCGCCGTCCGCCGGCTCGCACTCGTGGGCGAACTCGCGCTCGCAGAACGCCGTCAGCTCCTCGGCACAGCGCTCGGCGTGGTCGGCCTCGGCACACTCGTGCTCGAACTCGTCGAGGCACCAGGCCACGACTTCCTCCAGGCAGGCCTCGTGGTCGCCGCCCTCGTCGCCGTGCTCGTCACCTCCCTCGGCGGCGTGCTCGTCGCCCAGGTTTTCGCTGCTCTCGCCTCCAGCGCCATCACCCTCGGCGGTGCCTGTGGAGTCCGAGCCCACCTCAGCGGGGCTGCCCTCGGGGGTGTCGTCGGCACCCGAAGCGCCCGCCACGCCGGTCTCACCCTGGCCGAGGCTGCCGGTCCCCTCGCCGATTGGCTCGCTGTCGGTCTCGCAGCCCGCGCCGATCAGGCACAGCCCGCTCACACACGCGATCAGTCGCCACTTCCGAATCCCGGTCGAAACACCCATGTCATCCCTCCTGGCCCGAGGCGCAGCAGAGGGCCGCGCCAAGCTCTCACCCAGGAGTTGGCCGCCCCCGCGGCCTCCCATCAGAAAAAGTCGCGCCGCCGCCTCCTTTCTGTCCTGGCAAGCTTGGGGGGGGGGCGCTCAGTCGGCCACGGCGCCCGCCGCGGCGCGCAGCTCCAGCGTGCGCGCCTTGAGGCGCTCGAAGCGCTCCGCACAGAAGTCGCCCCAGTAGCGCAGCTCCCCCGGCCCGGCGTAGGCCACGTCAGCGCACTGCCGGTACTCGACCAGGGCCGCGGCGACGAAGGGCTCCGCGTGGTGAGCCACGAGCTCACGGTAGAGCCGCGCGACCTCTGGCTCCGAGTCGAGCTCGGAGGGCGACGGCAACGCCGCCAACTGCGCCGCCGTGTCCTCGTGCAGCAGCCCTACCACGGCGTGCTGGATGATGCTGTCGCGCAGCCGCACGTCGCCGCCCACGGTAAACTCGCCGCGTGCGTGTTGCACCGCCTTGCGGCGACGCCGGATCCAATCCGCCACCGGACCGCGGGACCAGCGCTGCAGGGTGTCGAAGGCGCGGTCCTCGGGCGCCGTCGGCAAGCGCGCGTCGAGCACCTCGCGCGCGACCAGCAGGGCCCGGTGCTGACGCGATGCAAGCTCGGGCTCCGGTCGCGACATCTCCGGCAGGGCGCCGAGCGTGGGTGGGGCCTCGGCATCCCCCGGATAGGGGGTGTGCTGCTCGCCCTCGAGCTGAAGCGCAGCGCCGCAAGCGAGCAGCTGGCTCGCCAGTAACAGCGCTACCTGCCGGCAAAGCCAGCCCTGGAGGCGCGCCCCCATGGCAGGGATCATAACAGGACGGCTCGCGTGGAACCGAGTATGGTGCCCCCATGGGACGCGCCCATCAGCGGGCCGTGCTCGTCCGTCTGTGCGTGTTCCTCAACGCGAGCGCCGCGGGTTTGGCCGCAGCGCCCGAAGTCGACGCCCAACAGCCGGAAGCGCAGCGTGGCGACGGTGGCGAGGCGGGCGATCGGCTCCCTCCCACGCCGAGTGGGCCGGGCAGCGATCCGGTCGGCACGGAGACGGCAACGGTGGTCTTCATCGCCGAGGAGCAGGACGACCCGGGGCTGCGCGATGCGCTGCTGGCCCAGTTCGCGCTGATCGACGCGGAGCTGCGCTTCGCCGACCCCGGCGAGCCCGCGCCGGACCTGGCCGCCCAGATCGACGACGCGCGCGCCCTGGCCGACGAGCACGGGGCGATCGCGGTGTTCTGGATCGTCCCGGCCGAGGACGGCCGCTGGCTGCTGCACATGATGGACGCGCGCGGCGATCGGCTGGCGATGCGCACGATCGAAGCCGACGAGGAGGCGCGCTCGGCCGCCGTGGAGGCGGTCGCGGTGATCTCTCGCGAGTCGACGCG
>JAPPOT010000504.1:1699-10405 GCA_028817855.1 Myxococcales bacterium | reverse complement strand
GTCTCGGTCTCGGACTCGGGCACGGGCACGGGCACGGGCACGGGCACGGGCACGGAGGTTTTGTGTGCGGTCGGGAATAATGTTCCGGCGTGCGGATGTAGGGCCTGCATGTCCATGCGTCGGAGCCTTTTCCTTGTCGTCGTGCTGCTGGCCGCTGGTTGTGACCAGGGATCGAAGTGGCTGGCGGTGGAGGCGCTCACGGAGGTCGACTCGCTGAGCGGCTTTCTGGTGGAGCAGCACCCCGTGGTGGTGCGGGAGCTGGTGGTTCACCCGGACTACTTTCACCTCCGCTATGCCGAAAATACCGGCATGGCCTTCAGCCTGCTGAGCGAGGTGCCGCAGGGGCGCGCGCTGCTGCTGGTCTCGGGGAGTCTCGGGATGTTGCTGGTGCTCGGGCTGGCCTGGCGCATCAGGGACCGATGGGCGCTGTTGGGTTGCGCGCTCATCTGTGGCGGCGGCATCGGCAACCTGCTCGATCGCGCGCGACTCGGCTACGTGATCGACTTCGTGTCGTGGCACTACCGCGAGCAGTTCGTGTGGCCGACCTTCAACGTCGCCGACGCGCTGCTGCTGGTGGGCGGCGTCCTGCTCGCGCTGCGCTGGGACCGCACAGACGGCCCGTGGCCACGAATGGGGACTCGGTTGGGAAGCTAGCCTGGCCGATGCGCCCTCACGTGGTCGACAGGTAGGCGGCCAGCCAACTTCCCAACCGGCGTCCCCTTCAGGCTCTCAGGCGGCTCGGTGCCTGCCGGGCGGCGCCCGACCGGCGTGCGTTCGTAGGCGTTCGATCCGCTCTCGGGTGGCGGGGTGGGACCGCAGCCAGGGCGGCAGATCCTCCACCCCGAGCGCCCTCGTCATCCAGTGGCGCTCCACCCGGCCCAGCTTCTGCAGGGCGGAGGCCAACGCCTCGGGGCTTCCGGTCAGCTCGACCGCCGTCTCGTCGGCGGCGAATTCACGTGTCCGCGAGAGCGCCTGATGCAGCGCAGCCGCGACCCAGGGCAGGACGGTCGCCAGCACGATGACTCCGATCGCGATCGAGAGGGGCAGCATGCGGCCGAGCAGACCGATCAACGCGACCCAGGTCGCGACGCGCAGGAGCATCTGCAGCGTGCGCAGCAGCGACCCGGCGAGGCGTAGCAGCAGCGTGTCGCGATTGCGCAGGTGGGCGATCTCGTGGGCGATCACCGCCTCGTACTCGTCGCGGCTGAGAAGCTCGAGCAAGCCCGAGGTGACCGCGAGCGCCGCGCGCCCGCCCAGGGCGCCGGCGGAGAGGGCATTGGGCGTGGGCGTCGGCACGAGGTAGAGCGCCGGTGCCGCGATGCCGGCGCGCCGTGACAGGCGGGCGACCGCAGCGTGCAGCTCGGGTGCGCGTTGTGGCGTGAGCCGCACGCCACGCTGCATGCGCATGGCCAGCTCCGGGCTCAGCCCTGCGCTGAAGCCCACCAGCAGTGCCACCGCGAGCACGCCGAGCACCAACCCGAGCCGCCCGAGCACGAAGTAGCCGACCCATGCGCAGAGAGCTGACAGCCCCAGCAGAAAGATCGTGGTGGCCAGCGCCGCGCTCGGCGCGCTTTTCGAGGCCTGGGGCACACCTTCAACGTGCGACCGCATTGCGCGCTGTCAAATGGGCACGCGCGTCCCCAGGCCTAGTCAGTAGTACGTGCGGAGCGCGGCGGCGTCGTAGTCGCGCAGCTCGTCGAGGCGGTTCTCCTGCACCTTGAGGGCCCACTCCGGATCCTGGAGCAGGGCGCGTCCCACCGCGACCAGATCGAACTCGCCGCGGTCCACGCGCTCGATCACGTCGTCCAGCTTGCTGACCGCGGAACCCTGACCCACGAAAGCGCCGACGAACTCGGAGCTGAGCCCAACCGACCCCACGCTGATGGTGGGCAGGCCCGAGAGTTTCTTGACCCAGCCGGCGAGGTTGAGCCCGTCGGGGCCGTCGACCTCGGGGAACTCGGGCTCCAGGATGCGCCGCTGGGAGCAGTGGATCATGTCGACGCCGGCGTCGGCCAGCACGCGGACCCAGCGCGCGAGCTCTTCGGGTGTCTTGGCGACCTTCGCGTTGTAGTCCGTCATCTTCCACTGCGAGATGCGGATGATCAGCGGCAGCTCGCCCATCGCCGCGCGGCAGCGACGGATCGTCTCGGCCGCGAACTCGGCGCGGCCCTCGAGCGAGCCACCGAAGCGATCGCTGCGCTGGTTGGTGCGCTCCCAGAAGAACTCGTCGATCAGGTAGGCGTGGGCGCCGTGCAGCTCGACGCAGTCGAAGCCGAGCTCCCTGGCGTCGCGCGCGCCGTCGGCGTAGGCCTGGGCCATGTCGAGCAGCTCGCTCTCACTGGGCTCCTCGCCGACCTTCTTGCCGGTGAGCGTGATGCCGGACGGACCGTCGGAGGGCGCGTCCGGAAAGTGCCCCGTGCCCGGCTTGCGCGCCATGCCCTGGTGCCAGAGCTGGGGCCCCATCTTGCCGCCCGCCGCGTGCACCGCGTCGATCACGCGCTTCCAACCGGCCAGCGCCTCCTCGCCCCAGAAGAGCGGCACCTTGGCGTCGTTGGACGCGCCGCGCCGCCGCACCATGGTGCCCTCGGAGATGATCAGACCCACCTTCGCGGCCGCGCGGCGCTCGTAGTACGCGAGGTTGTCGCCGGTGGGGAGCCCGTCGGGGGAGTGGGAGCGCGTCATCGGCGCCATCACGATGCGATTGGCAAGCTCCAGTCCGCGGACGCGGAACGGCTTCAAGAGCGGGGAGACGTCGGTCACTGCGTGTCCTTTCGATGCGAGGTCGACGTGCTCTATGGCCGTTGCCAGCAGCGGGGTCAACGCCGGATCGTGCCGACTCTCGGCGACCTCATAGCCCGATATGCAAGGGACGGGGGGACGCGGTCAGGAAGTTGGCCTGGCCGCCCAGGTCTCGACGAGATGAGGGCGCTTGGGCCAGGCGAACTTGCTGACCGCGCCGCCACTCGCTGGTGCCGCCGCACGGCGGCCTACAGAGCACAGAAGCGTTGCACGAGGTTGCAGGTGCCTGGCGGCGGGCAGTCGAATGCCTGCTCACAGGAGCGGGTGCAGTAACCCGCGTCGCTGCAGAAGAGGCCGACCTGGCACTCCCCGTCGACCACGCAGTCCTCGTAGAGCAGGGCCTCGCCCCCGGGCGCCGGTGTCGGTGGCGGCTCCGGCTGCGGCGCATCGGCCGGGGGCTCGAACCCGCAGGCGCAGGTGTAGTCGCGGAGCGCGTAGGTCCGGCCATTGTCCCTCAGGTCCGGATTGGGCATGGCGCCGCACGGGAGGTAGAGCAGGCGCGTGACGGCGCCGTCCACCATCTCGACTCGCGCACCGCCGGTCTCTCCGAGCCCCCAGTTGTGCTCGTTGTCGCATACCAGGCCCTCGGCCTGGCAGAGGACGGAGCAGCTCTCGCGCGTCGCCGCGTCGCCTCGCACCTCGGTCACCCGCGTCCACCATGGGCCCCTGCAGCAGCAGCTGAAGAGACCGAGCTCTACCGGGAAGCCGCTCTGGATGGTCTCCGGCGGCACGTCCGTCTCGCAGCTCGCGACCTCGCGCTCCGGGCCCGCGCCGTTTTCGTCGACGTGCACGGAGACGCCGGCGTGGGTCCGGCCCTCCTCCCCGCAGCCGGGATTGCACTCGAGGCCTTCGGCCTGGCAGACCGCGTTGCAGGTTCCGCCGGTCGACAGGTCTCCGGCCACCGTCGACTCCACGTCGGACATGTCTTCGGGCACCGCGGGTTGCGGGGCGTCCACCGGCATGTCGGCCGGCTGCTGCTCCTGCGGTCTCGGGCCGCCGGCATCGGGGGCGTCCGAGCCGGCACCTGCGGGCTGCGGATTGTCCGGCACCACGGCGCCGCCCTCGTCGTCCGAGGCCTCGCTCGAGCCATCGTCGTCGCCACACGCGCTGCACACCAGCGCAATGACCAATAGGGTGCGTCGATGCATGGAATCCCCCCGTGGTTCTCTGAGCCGAGCCGCAGACGACAGTCTACACCAGCTCCCTGGCCCGCGGAAAGCGCGCTGCACCCGGCCCCTAGCCCGGATGTTTCACCGAGGCGTGCGAAGATCGTGCAAGCGATCGGCTTCGCAGGGCTTTCGGTGAGTGGAGCGCATACGGTGTGTATTCGCGACCGAGGCGAAGCGCTGTGGAGTCGAGCGGTTGTGCGAGGCCGCACGGATCGGTGAAACATCCGGGCTAGCCCACCGCAGGTACTGGCTGGCTCTCGGCGACGGTGCGTGATCCGGTGGCCACGAGCCGGACCTCGCGGTAGCTGTAGCGGATCACCTGGGGCATCCACTCGAGCAGGTAGTCGACGCTGACGCCGCGTGGTCCGGCGAGTCCATCCAGGTACTCGAATACCAGCCGCGCGGAGAGGACCTCCTCCGGGTCGTAGCTCTGCCCGTCCAGGAAGCCGCCTTCCAGCCACGCCGAGAAGGTCGAGTCCGCGAAGACGTCGGCCCGGAGGGCGCCGTAGAAGCGCTCCAGCAGGAGCGGGGAGATGCCGGCCGAGCCGGTGATGAGCGCGAAGAGGGCGAGAATGCGGCTGGCTGCCCCGTCCTGGTGGGCGACCCGCTCCACGTCACCCTCGGGCATGCCCGCGCGCATGAGCCGGTAGACGTCGACGAAGCGCTTCACGCGGCGCGGTGAGCGTCCCAGGCACTCGTGCAGGGCGTTGATGCACTCGTGCTCGACCTCGGTGAGCTCGAGCGAATGCGGCACCAGCTCCAGGCGTGGCAAGCGCTCGTCGAGCCCGGTCTCGTCCCGTCCAGAGAGAAAGTCCTTCCGGAGCAGACCCTTGAGGAACTGCTCCCGCGCGCCGACGGCCAGGGGCAGCAGGCGGAAGGGAATGCTGAAGATCTTCTCCAGGTAGTCGTCGGAGGAGGCCAGGCGCCAGCCCCCGTCGCGCGCGCGCTCGATCGCCTCGTCGGACAGCAGCGCCTTGTGCTCCTCGACCAGCGAGCGCCCGACCCAGCGGACGTCGACACCGACCACGACTACGAAGAGGCGGAAGCCGAGCAGCAGGTGCACGGCCTGCAGCACGTCGACCACCTTCTTGGTCGGGCACCGGTCCAGGTCGTCGATGTAGAGCACGATGCGTTCGATGTACGGCACGCGGACGTCGTCGCCTCGCTCGAGCTCCACGGGCGGCGGCTGCTCGGCGAGCAGCTCGCGCGTCGCCGCATCCACGAGGGCATAGTGATGCTGGTCGGGCCCAGAGTGGGGCTCCTCCATCAGCTTCGACAGCCGTTCGAAGTCCTTGCGGATCATCGTGATCAGCCCGAGGTTCTCCTGGATGCGCGAGTCGCGCGCCCGGTCCTCGAGGAACGTCTTCATGCGTCGGCCGACCGCCTGCGGGTCGAGCTCGTCGCGCGCGTTCTCGAGCTCTTCTTTGAGCTCGGCGACCTGCCGCTCGAGGGCATCCACGCGCTGCGCGGCGTCGTCGTGCGCTTCCCTGGACTGCTCGAGGGCCTCCTCCTTGTCGCGCTCGGCGTTCTCCCGGGCCCTGGTGATGAAACCCGCGACCTTCTCGAGCCCCGTCAACAGTTTCTTGCCCCCATGCGCGAGCCAGGAGAGCCCTGCGGTGAGGGTCGTGATGACCGCGCCCACGCTGCCGAGGCCGACCTCCTTCCAGCCCGAGTACGCGAGCAGCTTCTCCAGACCCCAATAGGTGCCGCCGAAGACCACGAACGCGAAGAGAAGTGCCAGGATCAGGTGCTTGCTCTCCCAGGCGTCGAGCTCCGCGCGCACGCGCCCGACCAGCGTGCTCGCGCGCTGCACCTGTTCCTTGACCGCTTCCTGCGCGGCATCCAAATCGTTGAGCTTGTCGGCACCGATGGCGCTCCTGACCCGCTCCTGCTCGCGTACCGCGAGCTCGCCGAGCTTGCTCAGCACCTCGTCCTGCGCGGCCTTCGCGATGCCGCGCGTGATGGCGTTGAGGTTGAGGCTGGCTCGAGCGAGCGTCTCGGTTGCCTCCTCCAGGTCTCCTCGGCGCGTCCGCTGCTGCTGCCTGGCATCGAGTAACTCGCCGTAGGCCAGGCGGTAGGTGTCCAGGGTGGCGAATAGGGCGTCCACCTGGAGTTGCCTGCCATCACCCTGCACGCGCGCCTCGAGCTTGTCGTGCAGCACCTCGAAGATGTGTCCGGCCAGGCTCGCCCACAGGTTGGACTCGACGTAGTGCCAGGCGTTGAAGTCGATCTGCACGACCTCGCCGCAGAAGAGCGAGCTCTCGCCGTGCTCGGCCGCGACGCGCGTCTGCCAGGACAGCAGCGCGATCTGACTCTTGAGCGAGTTCATGAAGAAGGTCTTGCCCGAGCCCCAGTCGCCGAACAGCCCCACCGCCTGCGGAGGGACCAGCTCCCGGTGAGCGATGTAGCGCGCCAGGTTGTGCACCTCGTCGCTGATCCCGACCAGATCGCGCTCCTGCCACGGCCAGATCAGCGGATCGGGCGGCGCCTCGTAGGTGAGCTCGATCGGCGGACGTGCCGCGGTGGAGATGCGCGTGGCGGAGGGACGGGCCCCGGTGTCGGTCTCGGACTCGGCTTCGGTCTTGGCTGCGGCCCCGGACCGGGTCTCCGCCGCGGTGCGCGTCTCGGTCGCGCTGTCGGCCTCGGACACGGTCGCGGTGTCGGCCTCGGACACGGTCGCGGTGTCGGCCTCGGACACGGTCGCGGCGTCGGCCGCAGGGCGGGTCACCGACTCTCCGCCGCTCGCCAGACGATGGTAGTCCTCCGAATCGGAGCGCACCCGTTGCGCGGCCTCGCGCACGCGATCGAACGCGGCCAGCGCCTGCTGGCGGTGGGCCTCGGCCCCCTTGGTTGGCTCAGCGAATTGGTCCAGCCAGGCGTTGGGCTCGGACGCCCATTCCAACACCTCCTGCACGGCCGTCTCCACGTCATCCAGGTTCCTGATCGGGTCGTCGCCGAGCGTGGAGAGCGCTTGGGCTTGCTGGCTGGTCGCGCCGCCGGGCACGTTGGCAACGGCTCGGTGCAGCTCGCCCAGGTTCAGCTTCAGCCGTTCGGCGGTGGTTTGGAGCAACTCCGCCACATCCACATCCGGCGCCTCGTATCCCGCCTGCCGAATCAGCGCCGAGAGCCCAAAGGCCTGCTTGGTGGACACCGAGAAGTTCGTGCCTCGCATGCCCTGGGTGACCACCGCCAGGTCGGACACCTCCGGCACCTTGCGGACCTGGTCGCGCGGGATCTCGGGCTCGAAGACGGCGGCGAGGGTGACCCACACGCGCGAGCTCTCCCTGGCCTTGACCATCTGCTTGGTGGGCGGCTCCGGCTCGCGGTCCTCGATCACACCCCAGCCGCGCAGGCCCTGTTTCACCCCGGCGCGCCAGAAGAACACCACGTGGCCGGGCTGGATGCGGCGCCTGTACTGGCTGCGGCTGAAGTCGACGCGGTCGCCGGCCCGCTTGTCGTCGAGGAAGTCACCGCCGCCCTCGCGGCCGCGGTACTGGAACAGCCAGTATTGCTGCGATGACAGATCCATGCCGACTCCCCCTGCGGAAAGGATCCTAGTCGACAATGCGGTCGCGTTCCTAGTGCGGATCGCCGGACGTGGACCAGGGCTCGGTGGCGGTGGCGCGCCAGGCGGGAAGGGCTTCGACTCGCGCGTGCCAGGCGGCTAGCGCCGGGTAGGCGTCGAAGGGGAAGCGCGCGTAGCGAAAGTAGGTCGTCATCCCCGCGACTGCGAAGTCCGCCAGGCTCAGGGCATCCGCCACGAGCCAGTCTCGCCCCTGCAAGTGGTCATCGAGTAGCGCCAAGTGCGGCGCGAGCGCTGCGGCATCCCAGCTCGCGGGTGCCGAGGGCGCGGGCGCGACGCCCAGCCCGTGGGCGACGATGGGAGCCAGCACCGGCGTGAGCTCGGGTTGCCAGTGCGACGCTTCCCAGAACATCCAGCGTGCGATGTCGGCGCGCAACGCCGGGTCGTCCGACGTCAGCCGGCCGCCTCCGGGGCCCTCGGCCAGGTATTGGATGATGGCGTTGGACTCGAACAGCCGCAGCTCGCCGTCGACGAGGGCAGGCACCTTTGCGAGCGGGGAGATCGCGCGAAATTCCGGCGCCATGCCCTCGCCCCGGTAGACGTTGACCCGGTGCAGGTCGAGCTCGAGGGCGAGGTGATGGGCGACCGCCATCGGCTTGCGGGCGTTGGCGGACAGGGCGGTGGCGTAGAGCGCGAGCATGTCAGCGCGGCGCGAGCAGGGCTCGTCCCTCCGGTTTTTCGATTGGCTGCTTCGTAGCGTCCATTCCCGCCACTTTATCGGACGGCGCGAGTAATTCTAGCGGAATTGCGGGAATGGATTCCATTCCGCGGTGGAATCGATCGCCGGCAGCCCTGCTGCTAACGCGCGCGCACGATGGACCAGGCGATCGTGGCGCGGGGCAGGCGCCGCACGCTGCCGTCCGCGGGGAGAAAGATCGGCACCAGCCCCTCGGAACCCGCGTGCAACAGCGTGAGCTCCTCGAGCGGTCGGTCGAAGTCGAACCGCAGATGCCGTGGGTTGCCCTCGTGCACGTCGAGCACGGTGATCCGGATGCCGCTGCACTCGAGCTTCTGGCCCGGGTGAAACGGGGCGCTTCGGGGTCGATAGGCCGACCCCGCGAAGCTGTCGGACAGGTCGCTGCCGAGGAGCCGTAGCTCGATCGCGCGCGGGCCAGCGCGAAGCGTGTCTTCAGCAAGCTGGACACACCCTGCGAG
>JAPPOT010000504.1:0-1689 GCA_028817855.1 Myxococcales bacterium | reverse complement strand
GGCCAGCGCGAAGAATGTCGTGAGGCAGCAGGCCGCCGCTCAGGCGCAGAAGCGACGCGCTCGGCGCCTTGGCCTGGCGGATCACGGGCAGATGGGCGGCCGTGGCGAAGTCGGAGGCGGAGACGAGCAGCGCGTGCCCGGAGGCCGGCAGGGGCGCGCGCGCGGCCTGGGTTCGCTCGGCCTCGGCGCGCGCGCGATGGGCGCCCGCGCGTGCGAGGGCGTGCTGTCCGGAGTTGAGCCCGTGGGCGAGCACCAGCGCGATGAGCAGCGCGGCGGGGAGCACGCGCCGGGCGGGGGTCAGCTCGCGCATGCGCTGGAAGCCGAGCCAGAGCAGGGAGGCGATCAGGATCGACGCGCCGAGGGCCCCCGCGGCGAGCAGCCGCGAGCCGGGCAGGGAGCCGGCCGGCACGAGCAGCGCGCCAAGCGAGCCGATGGCGAGCCAGAGGCGGGTGCGGCGTTGCTCCGGGTCGCGTCGGGCGAGCCAGCGGAGGGCGAGCGCCGCGAGCGCGATGCCGAGGGCCCCCGCGGCGGCCTGCCAGGTGTGCCAGTCGGGCAGGCGGCGCCAGGTGGGCGGATCGAAGAGCCCGAGGGACAGCAGCTCAGCGCGCAGCGGTGCGCCGGCGTGCCAGTGGGCCGCGGGAAGCGCCAGCGTGAGGTCGCCGGCGAGGGCTGCCATCCGCGGCAGGCTGCGCGACAGCCACTCGAGGGGCGAATCGAGCGGGCTGAGGTAGAAGCCGGAGGCGCGCGCGCCGTGGCCGAGGGCGGCGCGCGCTCCCAGATAGCCGAGACAGAGCGTTGCCGCCGGCACCAGCGCGCGCAGGCGTGCGCCGAGCGCCTCGGTCCGTCCGAACATCTCGTACGCCAGCAGGTAGGCCGCCATGCACAACCCGTACTCGCCTGCGCCAAGACACAGGGCGAGCCACAGGGGCCCGAGCCAGCCGCCAGTGGGGCCGCGCTCGCGAGCGCGCAAGTGGGCCGACAGTGCCAGGACGCCGAAGGTGGTCGCGACCAGCGTGCTGCGGTTGGCGATCCATGCGCTGGGCACTCCGTGGGCTTCATCGAGGGCATAGAGCACGAGCGCCAGGGCGGCGACGCCCACGGGCAGGATGCGGCGCAGCAGCGCACCGGTCGCCAGCAGCAGTCCGACGAGCCACAGCAGCGAGTGCACGTGGTAGGCGACGGCGTTGCGGTCGAAGAGCGCGTGGTCGAGCGCAATGAGCAGGCTCGAGAGGGGCCGGAGCATCGCGACCCGGTGATCCTCGTGGGTCCACCAGGGGAGGTAGCCGGAGTCGATCAGGGCAACCGTCTCGGGGGCGTCGCGCCCGCTGAACCAGTAGAGGTCCCAGGGCGCACGCTCGATCGCGAAGCGGCCCTCGAGCATCGCCAGGTGCACGTAGTCGTCGGTGCGAAAGCCGGACCCGAGCGCCCCGACGCGCAACCCGACGCCGAGCAGCAGCGCCGCGGCGAGCGAGAGGGTCCAGAGGCGCTGCGTGTGATCGGTGGGCACGGCGCGTGGCAGGGTAGCACCTGGGCGGGGGCGGCCGTGGTCACGGTCTCGTTCTCGTTCTCGGTCACGGCCTCGTTCTCGGTCACGGCCTCGGTCACGGTCTCGGTCACGGTCACGTTCTCGGTCAAGAACGGATGAAGTGGCCGGTCTCCCTGTAGACGTGGTCAGGCTATTGCTTGCCA
>JAPPOT010000655.1 GCA_028817855.1 Myxococcales bacterium | reverse complement strand
GCACGGGCACGGGCACGGGCACGGGCACGGGCACGGGCACGGGCACGGGCATGGGAGAGTTGCCGGTGTTGAGGGTCGGGACCAGCGGCGACTATGCGCCCTTCTCGAAGGGGGGTGAGGGGTTCGACATCGCGTTGGCTCGAGCGATGGCGCGGGATCTCGGCTACCGCATCGAGTGGGTGCCCTTCACTTGGCCCGAGCTGCAGCCGATGGTCCAGCGCAACGCCTTCGACGTGGGCATGTCCGGCATCACCTGGAAGCCGCACCGGGCGGTGGCCGGATGGATGACGCGTGCGGTGGCAGCCGGAGGGCCCTGCATGCTGATCGCGCGCCAGGGCGAGGGTAAGCTCGCGGTCAACCGCGGCGGCATCCTCGAGCGCTGGGCGCGCAGCCGCTTCCCCGCCGAGCGCATCGTGACGGTGGACGACAACCTCTCGCTGCCGGAGCTACTCGAGCGCTGTGAGGTGGACGCGATCGTCACCGACCGCTTCGAGGTGGAGCACTTCGCGCGGGCCGGCTGGGAGCGGCGCGGCGCGCCGGCCCGCGACCGCAAGGTCTACTGGGTCTCACCCGCACGGGCGGGCGACCTGGGGCCGTCGATCGACACCTGGCTCGGCACCCACGAGACGCGTGTGCGCGAGCTGCGCGGCCAGTGGCTCGGTGCGATCAGCGACTGGACGCCGGTGCAACACCTGGTCGACCTACTCGCCCGTCGCCTCGCGCTCATGCCTGCCGTGGCCGCCTACAAGCGGCAGCACGATCTGCCGATCGAGGATCTGGAGCGCGAGGCGGTCGTGCTCGAGCAGGTGCTGAACGCCGCGCACGAGCGGGGCCTGGAGCGCGAGAGCGTGCGCGCGCTCTTCGTCGCCCAGATCGAGCTGGCCAAGGCCGTCCAGCGTCGCACCACCGAGGCCGAGCCGATGGACCTGCACGCGGTGCTACGCCCTGCCCTCTCGCGCCTCGGCCCGCGCATCCTCGAGGCACTGGCGGCGTGCGCGCCCGAGCTTCCCGGGCTCCAGCTCGAACAGCTCGACCTGCTCGTGCCGTGGCTCGAAGCGAGCGAGCAACAGCGCCTGCTCGAGGCCCTGCGCAGCGTGCGGGTTCAGCAGGTGGGACAGCCGGGCGGCGCGGCAGCAGCCAGGCTCTTGCGGCCGCGCCGCCCCAGCTCACCGGCGCAGTCGAAGTAGCGGCGTGCGACCTCCATGGGCAGCTGGGTGCGCCTGGTTGGCCACTCCCAACGCCGCGCGCGGCCCCTGCGCGGCGAACGCCGTGGGTCAGGCCAACCGCTTCACCATCAGCACCGCGTCGCCGGTGTGATGGATGAGCGGGTGGGGGTGGACGGGCTCGCGCCGCACCTCCTCGTACCCGAGCCGCCCATAGAGGCGCTTGGCAGCGGCGTTCTGCTCGAAGACGACCAGGCTCAGCGCGTCGAGCCCGCTCTCACGGGCGTGCTGCTCCGCGAGGGCCATCAGGCGCGTGCCCAGGCCACGCCCGCGATACTCCGGAAAGAAGGCGATGCCACAGACGTAGTAGCTGCTGGCCTGCTCCAGTTTCGCATAGGGCACCAGCACGGGGTCCTCCGGCAGCGCTTCGTCCAGCTCGCCGGGCATGGGGAAGGCGACCAGCATCCCGGCCACGCGCCCATCGAGCTCGGCAATGGTGCAACTGCGGTAGCTGAAGACCGAGTCCGGGCGCTCGTAGCGGCGCTGGCCCACGTCCAGCAGATCCTCGTCGGCCTCCGCGAGCGTGCTCCAGATGTACTGGGCGACGCCGTCGGACGAGATCGCGTAGAGCTCTGCAATCGTGCGTGACTCGTCCCTGCGTGCCTGACGGAAGGCCACTTCGCTCAACGTGAAAGCTCCCGCCGGCGGGCCCTTGCACCCGCCGGCGGGAGTAGTCTCGCACGAAGATGCTACCCGGTCACATGTCGACCACCCGGCAGCCCTGGACACCGAGGGCCAGGACCACGCGGTCGTCCCTCACCGACACGGACTCCGCGTAGCCGGAGAAGGCCTCGCTGCGCTCGAGCTCGGGCTGCTCTGGATCGCTCAGGTCGATGATCGCCATCTCACCCTCGCTGGTCACCAGCGCACGCTCACCCGCAGCGACCAGATGCGACGGGCCCCACCAGCCGGCCCAGGGATCGGAAGCGGCGTCCAGCTCCAGGCTTCCGCTGCGCAGCTCGCCGGACGCCATCCCGGAGAGCACCAGGAGCTGCTCGGGTTCGGCCGCGGAGTAGCCGTAGAAACCGCAAGGGCCGAAGCAGTCCACGATCGCCGGCTCCGTCAAGCCGCCGTAGTAGTTGTTGCCCTGCCCGATGGTGCCGACCAGCCGCGCGTCGCCGACCGAGAGGCGCCGCAGGGCTTCGTCCTCGTCGATCTCGTAGCTCGCCTCGAGGCTCGCGCCCTCGCCGTCGATGCTGGCCAGCCGCACGATCTGTTGATAGCCGGTGCAATCTCCCTCGGGCGTGTTCCAGTCGTCGTCGTCAAAGCTGCTGATGGCGAAGCGCGTGCCGCACTCCTCCCAGGTGGCGTCCTCGAGCTCGGTGGCGATCAGGTCCATGGTCACCGCGTAGCCCTCCCCGGCATCGTGGTGCAGCACCACGCCGGGCACGTTCACGCCGTCCTGCAATGCAGGTGCGCCCGGATCCGAGACATCAATGCGGTCGAGATAGAAGCGGGTGATGCCCGGGCTGCCCGCCACCGGCTCGAAGTGGCTGGTGTAGAGCATGGGGCCGCTGCGGCTGAGGCCGAAGTAGCCGGTGTCCGCGGGCAGGTCGACGACGTGCACGCCGGGATCGCTCTCGTCGCGCAGGTCGATCACGCGCACCCGGTAGACATCGCGGCCGTCTTCGCCGCCGCGCCCGGGCTCGTAGCCCATCTCGAGCAGCGCCAGACCCCCTTCGAGCTGGACGACGCCCCGCTCATTGACCGGGATGCCGTGGGCGTAGTGACTGCTGTGGAACCACCAGTTGTCCTCGCCACCCCACTCCTCGCGCACCACGACCGACGGATCGCCAGGGTCCGTGGCGTCGATCACGAGGACACCGAGGTAGACCTCGTAGTTGCGCACCTCGCTCCACAACTCGCGGGAGTAGAGCACCGTCACGCGGCTGTCGCTGGCGACCGCGTCCTGCACCCAGAGGTGGCCGGTGCAGCCGTCCCCCTCGTCGAAGAGCGCCGCCAGATCGAGCTCGCCGCGCCCCGCGCTGGCAATGGCGGCGTCCGCAGCGGAGACGAAGTCGACGGAGAGGCTGCCGTTCCACCAGTCGCGGCTGAAGCGCGCGATCACGTCGCCATCCAGCGGCAGGGCGCGCAAGACGTTGCGCGCCACCGCCACGCTGTCGACCTCCTCGGGTGCCGCCCGATCGCTCACGTCGAAGGAGGCAACCTCCTCGTCACTGACCGTAAGCACGTGCTCACCGCGCAGCAGCGCTCGCCGGGCCTCCCCACGGGTGGGCAGCGCCCCCTGCAGGTCGAGCGTGTCGAGGGTGAAGTTCACCAGCTGCACGCGGCTCTCGTCGTAGCCCTGCGCGCATAGCAGCTCCTCCTCCTCTCGGAAGGCCTCGGAGTGGCCACTGTGCGGCACCAGGATCAAGCCCGCGTCGTCGAGCACGCGGAAGACCTTGTGGATGCGATTCTGATCCTCGGGCAGGTAGCCCCAGTCGCCGCCGAAGTTCACGCGGTCGATCATCTGCGGGTCCTCGAAGGTCGAGATGTCGAAGAGGGAGACGGTGATCGCGCCATCCGGGTTGCCCTGGTCGAAGCCGAGCCCGATCAGGCGGTCGCCGCGCGGCTCCATGTGATAGACGAAACCCGGAATCTCCAGCTCCCCCAGCTGGCGCGGGGTCGCCGGCTCGGAGAGGTCGATCGTGAAGAGCGGGTCGGTGCGCTCGAAGGTGATGGCGTAGGCGCGCAGCCCGTCGAAGCGTACGCTCTGCAGCTGCTCGGGTCGCGGCAGACGCATCGCCGTGCTCCCTAGGGGCGTGAGCTCGTCGGAGGTGACCACGGTGAAGGTCTGGATCACCGGCGGCTCCTCCAGGTTCCACTGGGGCGGCTGGCTGATCACACGCAGCACGCCCTCGTGCTCGTCCATCTGCCAGCGGCTCGAGATCTCGCCGACCACCTCGACCGTCGCGCCCAGCTCCATATCGCCCGCCGGATCGGAGATGTCGACCACCTGGATCGACGAGCCGGTAGGACCGCGCTCGCCATGCTCCGGCCCGGCCACGTACATGCGCTCGGTCGTGACGGTCACGCTGCGGCGGCTCCAGCCCCAGTCATTGTCCTGATCGTCGAAGGCCAGGTCGTCGATCTTGGTGATGGCGCGCGGGTCGGCCACGTTCAGGGAAATGACGCGCGTGCGCGGCGCACCCTCGTCGCAGCCCCAACAGTAGCCATCCTCGTAGCCGACCACGTAGAGCACGTCGCCCACGATGCGCGAATCGCTAACCGCGCCCGCCACCTGGAAGCTCCCGAGCATCCGGATGTCGCCCGGGTCCTGCACGTCCAGCGCCACGACCTCGCTCGACTGCACCCACGCGTAGCCGTCGCCACCGTCGTCGGCCTCGATCTGCACGTATTTGCCCCAGCTGTTGAACATGACGATCGCCACACCGTCCTCGAGGTACATCTCGAAGGGCTCGGCCGACTGCGTCTCTCTGTAGCTCCCGATCAACTGCAGGTCGCCCGGGTCGGAGACGTCGACGATGTTCAGCCCGCTCATGCTCGACAGCGCATACAAGCGGTCGCCGTGAACCTGGATGATGTCCGCTTCCTGGATGACTCGCCCGGCGTTGCCGAACGCGGCGTTCGCGCCGGGAGCTCCGAGGCCTTCGGACGCGCCGTCGTCGGTCGCGGTGTCCAGGGTTTCGCCGCCGGTGCCCGCACCCGGCCACGCCGTCTCGAAGGTGCCGTCACCCGGCTTCGGATCGGAGGGCTCGCCCGTGCCCTGCCCTTCCCCATCGCCGTCGCTGCCACAGGCGATCGAGACCATCATCGTGAAGACCGTCAGCGCCAGCCTCCAGGACCACTGTGCAAGAGTTACTCGCTTCGTCATCGCTTTCTTCTCCCGGAACCGGGCGCCCTCGCCAGGTCCTCGTGCCCTTCCATGAGCAAGCGACATGCCACGCGACCTCGAGCGCCTTTTGCGGCGATTTTGGCGTGCGCACATGGGCACGCGGATCCGAGGCCGCGCAAGGGCTGCGCGTGCGCCGCGCGCGCCTGGCCCACGCTGGCACAAGCGGTATGCGCCAGTATGCGGCGGTGCGCGACGGCCTCGCATGGGCCCCCGTTCATCGACCGGGCGCGCGCGGAGCTGTAGAGTCGCGCACCATGGCAGCCAGGCCCCGCGACGCCGCCAGTTTGATCCTCGTGCGCGGCCGCGGCCCACGGACCGAAGTCCTGCTCGGTCGCCGCGAGCCGAGGGGGCGCTTCATGCCCAACGTCTACGTCTTCCCCGGGGGTCGCGTCGATCGACAGGACGCGCGCGCACCGACCGCCAGCGAGCTGCGCGACGGCGTCGCGGCGCGGCTACGCGAAACCTGCAGCCCCGCACGGGCGCGCGCGCTGGCGGTGGCGGCGGTGCGCGAGACCTTCGAGGAGACCGGGCTGCGCTTCGGCCCACTGCACCAGGGCGCGCTCCTGCCCAATCTGGACCGACTCGAGTACATCGCCCGTGCGATCACCCCCTCGGTCAGCCCGGTGCGCTACCACGCACGCTTCTTCGTCGCGCGGGCCGATGGCGCCGAGGGCGAGCTCCGCGGCAGCGGGGAGCTCCTCGATCTGCGCTTCGTGCCCCTCGAGGAGGCCCTGACCCTGCGCGTGATCGACGTCACCGCGTTCGTGCTGGAGCACCTGCGCGAGATCCTCGGCGGCAGCCAGCCCAAGGGCCTGCCCCTCTACCACTACAAGAGCAGCAAGGGGCGCGTGCGGTGGGACGCGCTGCGCTCACAGCTCGACCACAGCCTCATCAGCTAGTGCCCTGAGTCTGTAGTTCGTGAAACAGCCCAGGCCACGTCGTCGACCAGCTCGCGCAGCCTGCCGCTCAGCCCCTCGACGGTGAACGGCTTCTCGATGAAGACGACACGCTGGTGGTCGGCCAGCCCGCTCGCGCGCCCGCGCGCGCTGAGGGGACGCGGAGCTACCGACCGCACCTCGGACAGATCCAGCCGGTCTGGTCCGGGTCGAAGCGCTGGCCACACGTCCCGCACACCATGTCGTGGGGTGGCAACGCGGGACGGCCGCGCCGGCGGCGGTGCAGGCGCCGGCGCTGGAGCGCCTCGGAATCGCCGAAGGCGCGGCGCAGGGCGAGGACGGCGAAGAGCCCGATCGCGGCCAGCAGAAGGATGCGCGCCATGGCGAGACGTTGGGCTCTCGCGCCGGGCGGGTCAAGCCGGCGCCCCCTTGCCGCTGTGCTAGGGTGCGAGCCTCCCGGGAGGGCCCATGGAATACACCTACCTTGCAGACACCGGCGTCGAGGTCTCCCGCATCTGCCTCGGCTGCATGAGCTACGGATCGCCCCAGTGGCGCCCCTGGGTGCTCGACGAGGAGGCCTCGGCCCCCTTCTTCAAGGCCGCGATCGAGGCGGGCATCAACTTCTTCGATACCGCCGACGTCTACTCGCTCGGTCGCAGCGAGGAGGTGACCGGGCGCTGGCTGCGCGAGTACGGCAAGCGCGACGAGCTCTTCGTCGCGACCAAGGTGTTCTTCCCGATGGGGTCGGGCAAGAACATGGGCGGGCTCTCGCGCAAGCACATCCAACAGGCCTGCGACGCGAGCCTGCAGCGGCTCGGCGTCGAGACCATCGACCTCTATCAGATCCACCGGCTCGATCCGCATACCCCGATCGAGGAGACCCTAGCCGCGCTCGACCTGCTCGTGCGCCAGGGCAAGGTGCGCTACATCGGCGCCAGCTCGATGTACGCCTGGGAGCTGATGAAGGCCCTCGCGGTGAGCGACCGGCGGGACCTGGCACGCTTCGTCTCGATGCAGAACCACTACAACCTCGTCTACCGCGAGGAAGAACGCGAGATGCAGCCCCTGTGCGTGGCCGAGGGGCTGAGCTGGATCCCCTGGTCGCCGCTGGCCCGCGGGATGCTCGCCGGCACGCGCAAGCAACTGGGCGACGACTCCACCGCGCGCTCCAAGAGCGACGGGCTCGACCAGGTGCTCTACGACCAGCCCTCCGACTGGGAGGTGGTGGACGCCGTCAAGCAGGTGGCCGAGGCGCGCGGCCTGCCGCCGGCCCAGGTGGCGCTGGCGTGGGTGCTCTACAACCCCGTGGTGACCGCGCCGATCATCGGCGCCACCAAGCTCGCCCACCTGCAGGAAGCGATCGCCGCGGTCGACCTGAAGCTGGAGCCCACGGAGGTCGAGGCGCTCGAGGCGCCGTACAAGCCCCACCCGGTGAAGGGCCTGCGACCGCCGACGCGCGCACAGATGGGCAAGGCATAGGCTCGACGGCAGCGAGACGCAGCGGGCTAGCTGCGCTGGAAGAGGCTGCGCACGCTGAAGGCGACCTGGCCAAAAGGCGCCGGCGTCGGAGCCTCCACGGGCTGACCGCTGAGCAGCGCCTCGGCCGCGAGCTGGCCAGAGCGCACCGCCCCCTCCATGCAGACGCCATGGGGCTGCCGCGTCCAGTCACCGGCGAGGAAGAAGCTCGACGAGCCGATGTGGGCGGGCGCGCGAAGGGGCCAGACGCCCGGGTTGCAGGCGACAATGCCCTCGCGCGTGTGCAGGAAGCTCCTGGCCACCGGATTGCCCAGCACCTGCCCCGGATAGATGCGCTCCAGATCCTCGAGCACGCGCTGTACGATCGCGTCAGTGCGCGCGCCCGGCTCGAGATACCGCTCGCGGTCGTAGCCCAGCTCGGGCAGGTGGCTCTCCACGTCTTCCACCAGCAAGTCGATCAACCGGATGTCCGGGCCCGAGCCCGCCTCCGGGGTCGGACGCAGCACGTCGAAGAGGGTGCCGCGCGCCAGGATGTAGCTCTCGCGCGCGCCCGCGATCGGCCGCTCGAACCAGAGCCGGATCGTGAGCGGGTGGATGTTGTGCAGGCGCTCGAAGCTGCCCGCCAGGAAGGGCGCGAAGCGCCACAGCCCGGGCTGTCCCAGGGCGTGCAGGCGCTCCCATGGCAGCGTCGAGATGACCGCATCGAATCCGGCCGGGTCGGGCGGCGCATCGGGCTCGAAGCCGGGCACCAGGACGTGGCGCAAACCGGTGCGATCGGGCGCCTCGGCCAGCTCCAGCACGGCGCGCCCCTGGCGATCCAGATCCAGCCGCGTCACCTCCACACCCAGGCGCAGGTCGGCGCCGCGGGCCTGCAGAGCGGCGGCGATCGGCCCGGCCATGGCGCGCACCGAGCTGACGCGCACGCAGCGCATGCGCGGGTCCGGGAGGATGCGCGACATCCAGCGCATCAGCTCGAGCGCGCTCAGCCGCTCGAGCGGCAGCGAGGTCAGCGAGTAGAGGCACGGGCGAAAGATGTTCCCAATCGCAGCCTCCGGGACGCCGACGCGCTGTAGCAGCGACAGCGCGCTGTGTCGGTCGGTCCCGACCGGGTCGTCGAAGCACACGCCCAGCTCCGCGATCAGCCGGCCGAAGGCGCCCAGGGCCTCGCGCCTTCCTCCACGCGCGCCGGCCGGCAGGCGCAGGGCGTTCGCGAGCCACACGCCGGGTCCACCGGGCACGACCATGTGGCGCTGCTCCGGATTCCAGAAGCTCACGCCCGGGCCGGAGAAGGGCGGGCGGTCCACACCGCAGCGCTCCATCAGGTCGTGCAGCGCGTGATAGTGCTGGAACCAGGCGTGCAAGCCGTGCTCGACCACGTCGCCCGGCTGCAGGCCCGCGACGGGCACCGGCACGTCGAAGCTGGCGGTGCGCCCGCCGGGCAGCGGGAAGGGCTCGACCAGCGTCACGCGCAGCCCCGCGTCGAGCAACCGATCAGCCACCGCCAGCCCGGCCAGCCCGGCGCCGATCACGAGCACACGGTCCCCGCGCCCGTGGGCCCGCGTCACCGGATGGCCGCTTCGATGTTGACCCAGCACAGCCCTGGCACGACGGTGCAACCGCAGTCACCCATCTCGTTGCAGCAGCGCCACTGGGCGGTGCAGGGGGGGCAGTCCTCCTCGCATCGACGGCCCGCTTCCCCCATGGTCACAGCGGCGGGCTCGCCTCCGTCCGGCACGCTCATCACGACGTCGCCCGACACTTCGCTGGTCGACATGCCCGGACCCGCATCGACCGTACCAGCGTCCTGCGCACCCGCATCGACCATCGGCATCGGCATCGGCAGCGGGTCCGGCACCGTGATCGGTGGCGGCAGCGGGTCCGGCGGTGCGTCGTTGAGCACGCGCCGGCGCGCCAACCACTGCTCGCAGGCCTCGGTGGACACCTGGTCGAAGACGGGCATGCTCTGGTCGATCATGGTCAGCTCGACGTCCGCATCGTCGGGCAGCTCCACATCCACGCAGCCGACGGCGATCGGGATGCAACCCGCCGTACGAGCCTCGGCCCAGATGTTGTAGCGCCCCTCCTGCAGGGACGGCGGCAGCATGCCTTGCTCGGCCGCGAAGAAGCGGTCATGGTGCAGCCGCTCGCCGGGCTGAGCGCAGCGCCCGCGTCGGATCGCCACCTCCACCGTCAGCGCCGCCTCGGCCGCCTGTGGGGACTGGAAGCGCAGGGTGAAGGTGCCGCGCACCTCGCTCTGGCAGCTCCCGAGGAGCCCCGCGCACAGCAGTACTGCCCAACGACCGCGCCGCACGCTCAAAGTGTACATCATGTGCGGTCCGGGGGCCGGGGAGCCGCCTGATCTCGGACGGTTGGAGGCCGGCAGCGGGTCCCCTATGCTCCCCGCTCATGAGCCAGGACAACCGCCCCGAGGGCAGCGAGCCGCCGGTCTCGACGCCCCCTCGCGCCCTGCCCCGCTGGTCCCTGGTGGGCGTGTGCCTGCCCACCGCGGCTGTGCTCGGCTACGGCGCCGCGGTGCTGCCCTGGTCGCGCATGACGGCCTTCGCCATCGTCACCGGCGCCCTGGCGGCACTGCACGTGGCGGTCGCCCTGCTGGCAGCCGCGCGCGCCGGCCTGCTGCGCCCCGTCCTGCGGGCCCTGGGCTTCGCGTCGCTCTTCTACCTCGCCTGGATCGCCCAGCAGGTGACGGGCTCGGCGCTCTACGTGGCGGAGATCTACGGGGCGCTCGGCAAGGGGGTGGCGGCGGGTCTGGGAGCGGCCGTGGGCCTCGCCGCACTGCTGACGCTGCCGATCGGTCTGTGGGCGCTGGCCACGACCGCGCCGAGTCGCCCGCCGCGCTCGCTGTGGGCCTGGCTCACGGGCGGCGCGGCGCTCTTCACGGCGGCCTCCGGCGCGACCTGGGCGCAGGCGCGCGCAGCCGAGCTGGCGGTGGTGGACGCGCCGACAGCCGCCATCAC
>JAPPOT010000557.1 GCA_028817855.1 Myxococcales bacterium | reverse complement strand
CCTAAGCCGAAGCCGAAGCCGACGCCGAAGCCGAAGCCGACGCCGACGCCGAAGCCGAAGCCGACGCCGAAGCCGTGGCCGAACCCGAACCCGAAGCCGCGGCCGAGACCGCATCGGCCGGCGACGATGCGATTCCCAGCCTGCCCCCCGGCGACGAGGGCGCGCCCTGGCCCGCGGCGATGAGCGAGGCGCCCGAGGAGCTCGAGGCGGCCGACATCGGGGACGAGGGGCTCGCGAGTCTCGACGCCAGCCTGCCCTCCGTGCTGCCTTCCGCACCCCCGCTCGCCGACGGGGACGGCACTGGGGCTGCGTCCGTTGCGGATGCGAGCGGGGACGAGGAAGCCGCGGCGGCGAGTGAATCGGACGGCGGAGAGGACGGACCGCTCGAGATCGAGCGCCAGGCCGGACCCTCGCGCCACGAACGCATGCGTAGGCTCAGCCAGATCGAGCAGCAGAAGATCGCACGCCGGGGCGAGCTCAACGACCGCGTGATGCTCGAGCGGCTCTATGGCAAGGCCGTGTGGGACTCGTTGCTCCGCAACCCCAAGCTGACCGTACCGGAGGTGGCGCGCATCGCCCGCAAGGGCACCGTGCCGCGCCCGCTGCTCGAACTGATCGTCGACAACAACAGCTGGATTCAGGCCGCCACGGTGCGCCGTGCGCTCTTGAGCAACCCGAGGGTGAACGGTGAGGCGATCATGAAGCTGATGCGCATCACCCCCAAGCACGAGCTCAAGACAATCCTCAAGAGCACGGCCTACTCGCCTCAGGTGCGCGACGCGGCGAAGAAGGTCCTGGGCTGAGCCGACCGCGCCGGGCCCTCCAAGCGGGCTTCCCCGCGGAGGACGTCGCGCAGGGTTGTGGCGCGCTTGATGGCTTCGAACATCGGCGCGAGGGTGGGCTCGACCCGGCTGCCGTAGCACAGCCATTGCTTGACCCGGTTGACGGCGCTGCGCTCGGGCGTCCCGGCGCCGAGCATCAGGTCGCAGTAGCGCCGCAACAGCTCGAGCAGGCGCTCCAGCTCCGGCGGTCCGTCCGGCTCGAGCCCGCGCAGCGCACGAAAGAGGTGGGGGCGCCCCATACTCCCGCGGCCGAGCATGAAGCCCGCCGCCCCGCTCGCCCGCGCACAGCGCTCGACGGCACCGTGGTCGTTGAGGTCGCCGTTGGCCACCATCGGAATGGCGACAGCGGCACGGGCGCGTCCGATCGCACCCCAGTCCGCCGGCGGACCATACTGGTCCATGCGCGTGCGGCCGTGCATCGTTAGCCACGCGGCGCCCCCGGCCTCGGCGGCGCGCGCCACCAGCGGCGCGTCGGCGCTGTCCTGCCACCCCGTACGCAGCTTGACGGTCACCGCCAGCTCCACGGGCACGGCGGCGCGCACGGCCCGCGTGATGCGTTCGATGCGCGCGGGTTCCCGCAGCAGACTCGCGCCGCCGTCGTGGCGGTTGACGGTCTTGGCGGGGCAACCGAAGTTGAGGTCGATGCCCGCCGCCCCCATGCGCGCCGCCAGCTCCGCGGTACGCGCCATCGGCTCGGGCTCACCGCCCAGCAGCTGCAGGAAGACCGGCACGCCCGCCGGCGTGCGACCGCCCCGGTCCAGCTCCGGACAGTGACGCCGCAAGACCTTGGCGGGCACCGGCCGGTCGGTGACGCGCACGAACTCGCTCGCGCACAGGCTGACCCCGCCCAGCTCGGTGATCAGCTCGCGGAAGGCCCAGTCGGTCACGCCATCCATCGGCGCGAGCGCGAGGAAGAGCCCGGGATCACCCGGGCGAGCCGCGAGCCTGGCGGCGGCTGGAGGCACGCTGTTCACCGGGCCGGACGCTACTGCAGATCCACGATCTTCGTCACGGTCTCACCGCGCTTGACGTTCACGGTCAGGACCCTGCGCAGGTTGAACTCCGGGTTCACGAGCGTGACCGTGTGGCGCCCGCTCTCCAGCAGCAGGCCCATCTGCGGCGTGTTGCCGACCAGCCGACCGTCGACATAGACCTTGCTCCAGGGCCGGCTGTTGATGCGCAGCGTGCCCTTGCCGCCACCGGCGACGGCCGGAGGCTTGGGC
>JAPPOT010000329.1 GCA_028817855.1 Myxococcales bacterium | reverse complement strand
ATCTCTATGGGGTCGCCATAGTCTCCGTCGTTGACGTGGCCTTCGTGGCCATCCTGGTCGTCGTCACCGTCGCCGCTCTCCCGGGCCGTGTCGCCGTCGCCGTCGCCGCTGGTGTGCATGGCGCCGTCCTCATCGCTGCTGGCGCCGTCACTGTCGTCGCCGCAGGCAGCCAGGGGCAGCGCGAATGCGAGGGCCACAGCCCAGTGGGGTAGATTGCGCAGTTCCATCTCGGTCTCCTTGTCCGGTCTCGCGCCGGCATGACCTCCGGATGACAGCGCGCGGATTGGCACCGGCGGGTGCCGCCCACGCCCCATCCTCCGTGGGGTCGGTTGGGTACGGGATGGGCCAGATCTCCTGGCTCGCGGCTCGCCGGCCTGCCATCCGCCTTCCCCGGAATTTCCGAGTGGCTGGGGCTCCATCGCCCCGTGGAAGGTGCCTAACCGCTCACAGTGGCGGGACCGCGCCGGACTCACACCGGCTTTCCCGACCCATCCGTCAGCGCTCCTCTACCGCCGCCTCACCCGCGCGTCAAGGCGGGCCAGCAGAGCCCCGTGGCACAACATGAATTCGGGCGAGGGAGGTGCACACCTGAAATCGGGCGAGGTTCGTTCAGGAGCGAGCGCGCCCGGAGCCGAAACCGGAGGCGAGGCAGCGCCACGTCGAGGATTTCGGCGAGGACGTGAGCCGCTCCTGGGCGAACCTCGCCCGATTTCCCCTAGTCGCGGGCGATGCCGTCGTGGTCCACGTCCAACAACAAGCACCCCTGGGGGGAGGGCTCGGTGCCCTCTTCGGGGGACCAGACAGTGGCGGCCAGCGTGCACATCTCGTCGGTGGCGTTGACCCCGAAGCGCAGCTCCAGATCCGTGTTGTTCTGGTAGTCGCACTGGAAGCGGAAGCCCTCGCCGGGCAGCAGGCGCATGGGCTCGAGCAGCTCGTGAACGCTGTCGTTGGGATCGGCGCTGTACCAGATCAGCTCGCCGTCGCGCTCCCCGCCGCGCAGCCAGACCGAGAAGCCGGTGCCGCGGGCCTGGGTGCGCCGGGCCAGCTCGCCCACCAGCACCTCCTCGTCGACCATGCACTCGGCGAGGTGGGAGCTCTGCCCGCCCGGCGGCGTGTAGATCGTCAGGTTGTGGAAGTTGGCGGTGTGGGCCACCTGTCGTACCGCGGCCTCATCGACCGCGTGGAAGTTCACCTTCACCTTGGCGGGGATCAGCTCCGCGTCGCTCTCGGCCAGTCCCACGTAGTGGTAGTCGATGGCGATCTTCTGGCCACCGTGCACGACCTTGCCGACGCCCTCCGGGAAACGGTGATCGTCGTAGAGGTGCTGGGTCGCCGTGAGCTGGGCCAGGTCCTCGCCGAAGGCCTCGCCGGCCCGGGTGCAGGGCACGCGGCTGCCCACGTCCATGATCGCCTCGGTCTCGCTGCCTACCCGCGCCGCGCTCACGATCAAGTCCTGGGCACCCGAGGTCATGGCCGCTTCGATGCGGTCGACATAGTAGACGTCGCTCGCGTCGCCGGGCACCCGGACGACCTCGCACCAGCGGATGTCGTCGCCCACGTCGATCATCAGACCTGCCGTTTCGATCTGGAAACCGCGGGCGGGCGGATCCAGCTCGAGCGAGGCCGAGGCGATGGCCGGCTCCTCGCCGGCGGCGCTCGCCTGCTGTCCGGCCTGGGTCGCGCAGCCCGCCGCCAGGATGGCTGCGGCGATGCCGATCTTGAGGCGCGAAGTGAGGGGTTTCATTCGAGATCCGGCCGCGCGCCGCGCGCGCGACGCTCTACCTAGACCTGTAGGATAGCGCGGCGCAAGTGGCCCGCGCCAATAGCCGGGGATGTCACCCGCAGGTTTCCGCTGCAGAAACCTCGAGCGGATTCTAGGTTTCTGAAAAATAGCCGTGATTTCAAGAGGATGGTCCTGGAACCGAGAACGCCTCTCGGGTGCCTGTCGGCGGCTCTGACGGATCGCGGTCACGGGGCGCACGCTCCCGCACAGGGCGGATTCGCGCGGCCCGTCGTCCGCGTGAGAGCAGCAGTCGTGGTGGCGGTTGACTCTCCCTCGATCCCACCGTCAGGAAGCCGCCGCCGCTCTCGTCCACCCGCTCGAGCAACCAGCCGTGATGGTCCCTGTGTCCCGTCAGCTGGCAGGCGACGTTCCGGGTGACATCCAGCTCGAGCGGAAGCACACGAATGACTCTTGCACCGGACTGCTGGTGCCCGGTGCCGGGACCGGCAACCGGGCTGGCGCCTACTCGACGGAGCCGCCGCAGAGGATCAGCGCGCCAGGACAATCGAGCTGCAGGGCGTGGGTGCGGGGGCCCGAGGGCCAGCGCGTGGTCCAGCCAACCAGCAGCTCGGCGCCGGCGGTGGCGGTGATCGAGGTGCGCCCGCCGTCCTCGCTGGTCTCGCCCAGTTCCGCCTCGTGGACGATGCGGCCGAACTGGTTGACGAAGGCGATGCGCAGGGTCGGGCGGTCGACGCCCAGCGAGGGCAGGGCGCGGTAGGCGACCGCGTAGCCCTGGCCGAAGGCGGTGATCGAGCCGTCGCGAGCGCGCCCCGGGGCGTTGACCACGTTGAGCACGGGCTGGCTCGGCTGGCCGTCGGGATCGATGCGGCGGTACTTCACCGTGTCGCGCACACCCCCCTCCTGGGCGTGGAAGAGCACGCCCGCGCTCAGCCGCCGCGCGCCCAGGTCGAAGCGAGCGGCGGCGACGGCGTTCTGGTTGACCTGCACGCTGTCGCCCTGGGCGGCGAGCGCGCCATCGAGCACCTGCGCCATCACCCGCCCCTCGCCTCCGTCGAGCTCGAAGTAGGCCAGCAGGGTCTTGCCCTCATCGAGGCGGCCCAGCTGCAGATCCTGGGGCGTGGCCTCGGTGGGCAGGCTCAGGGGGCTGCCGTCGAGCGCACCCGCACCGGTCAGGCGCTGCAGGCGCAGAGCTCCGCCGTCCTCGATCCACGCCGCCACGAAGTGGTCCTGCTGGGCGACCAGCGCGAAGGGGCGGCCATCGCGATCGGCGGCGAGTGCGTCGGTGAGCACCTCGGGCTCGCTCTCTCCATCGAGGGTGCGCAGCAACAGGGCGCCGCCGCTTCGCAGCAGCATGACGAAGGTGCCGGAGACGGCGGCCAGGGCTACGTCGCGCGGGTCGTCCTGTGGGTTGTGCAGACGCACGGAGCCCTGCGCGAGCTCGCCGCGTCCGACCTCGATCGCCTCCAGGTAGAGCGCGCCGTCGGGGTCGTGGTGTGCCAGCGCGAAGCCGCGACCATCGTTGCCGACCGCGACCTCGCCGAAGCGCTCGCTGCCCGGCCAGTCGTGGGCATCCTCGTCGTCGTAGCCGCACAGATAGGCGTTCGCGTCTTCCGAACGCACCTCGTGGTCGGGCGCGTCGGCGCCGGTCGGTGCCTCGACCTCCGGCGGATCCTCGGCGCGGCCACCGTCACGCTCGGTGCCGGTGCTGATGGCCGAGGTGTTCCCCCCCGAGCCGCCGTCATCGCCGCAAGCGCTCAGCGCCAGGACCAGGGCGACGCACAGCCGTCGAGCCGTCGTGGGGCCCATGCCGCTACTCCACATTGCGACACCTGTACCAGGTTTCCCAGAAGAAGACCGAGGGAGTGACCGAGCCGTCGCCCAGCGATTCCAGGTCGAGGCTCAGCCGCATGTACGGCTCCAGGTTGTCCGAGCCCAGCGCGCTCGCGGGGTCGCCCGTGACGTCGTAGACGCGGCAGGTGTCGCCGATGTCCGGCGCCGACGGCCCGGTTCGGCAGCGCCCGGCCTCGCTGCCCGGGCACTCGGCGTCCTGGCTGCACGACTTGCCCTCCAGGTAGTTGCAGATGCCGGTGTACGGCGAGCAGTATCCATCGGGGCAGTCGGTGTCCTGGGTCGCCGCGGTGCACGCGGTGCCAGCGCCGCTGCCGGCGGTGACCGTCAACACGCGCACCCCGTTGCCGGTGCAGGCGCCCAGGTCGGACATCGTGGTGGCCGTACACGCGCCGAACTGGATGCGCGTGTCGGGCCGCACGTCGGCGTCGAAGCGGAGCTCGTCCCAGGAGGGGCGCTGCCCGTCGCTGTCGTCGCAGCCGCGCGAGTCGAAGTCCTGGTAGTAGCTGCCGGAGGTGTAGGTGCCGGCCGGCGGCGCGCCGGAAGGCACGACGAACACCGGGATGTCCTCGAGCAGCTCGACCTCTCCGTCGCGGGTGCCAGTCACCCGTAGTGTGAACTCGTAGGCTCCGAGGGCATTGGATGAGAGCGGAACGGGGCTCAGGGCGGGGTTCTGCAGGCTCACCGTGAAGGCCGGCGAGGCGCCTGGCATGCAGTCGGTGAAGCCGGTCATGCCATTCGTGCAGTGGTTTCCTGGATCGGCCACCGGCGTCACGGCCTCGCTGGTGAAGCCGGGGTTGGCGTCGGGCGTGAAAAGCAGCTCGGCGTTGACGTCGTCGAGCGCCTCGAGCAGCTTGACGGCGTGGACGATCGCCGAGGGGACCGCGCCAGCGGAGTTCGTCGACAGCACGATGCCGGAGGTGTCGTTGGCGAGCTCGGCGCCCTGGGCGATGGCGTCGCTGCAACCCGCGCTGTCGACGCAGCTCATGATCGTCGCGACGCGGATATCGGCCGCGTTGAGGGCGGCGATGGTGTCATCGTAGGTCGGGGGCGAGAAGGTGGCAGTGCCCGGCGTTGCGCCGCCAAGCGTCAGGCGGTAGGGGCCGTCCTCGGCCGGGGCGTCGCCCTTGAGCACGCCGTAATAGGTGCCCGCGCCCAGCTCGAGTGACAGTGCGGGATCGCCGTCTGGGCCGCTGTCGGTGTCGCATGCGATCAGGCCGCCACCGGAGGAACCCGGGCCACGCACGGTCAGCGTATACGGCCCCATGTCGGTGGGCGCGTCGCCCTTTACGAGCGCATAGTAGGTGCTGGTCGGGTCCGCGTCGATCGTCACGGTCGCGGGGTCGCCGACACCGCCGCTGGCGTCGCAGGCGACTTCGCTGGTGGACACGGCGCCCACGTCGCGCACGGTGAGCTGATAGTCGCCCTCGTCGCCGACGGCCTTGCCCTTGAGCACGAGGTAGTAGTCGCCGTTCGTGAGCGTGGTCTCGAGCACGGAGCTGGTCGTCTCGGCGACGCCATTGTCGTCGCAGTCGATGAAGCCGCCACCCGGCGTGCCGATGTCGGTGATGCTCAGCTCGTACGGCCCCTCGCAGGCGTTGTCCGCCACCCCGTCGTCGATGCCCTTGACCGTCACGAAGTACGTACCCGGGTCCAGGGTCATCTCGGTCCAGGTCTCCCGCTCCTCGCAGATGTAGTCGCGTTCCATGCCGCCACTGAAGTGTGGCGCCACGAACACGCCGCCGAGGCTGTCGAAGATGGCCTCGAGCAGGTCGCCCAGGAAGTCCGAGAAGATGCCGACGATGCCGCCGATGAGGTCGCCGAGGAAGCCGAAGAGGCAGCCCAGCCCGAGGAAGCCGCAGCCGCCGGAGGGCTCCTCCACGGCGGTGCAGTTGTCGGTCTCCCAGTGGCCGCCGGTGTCGACTGTCACGCAGTTGTGGCCCCAGTCGGGGCTGGGCTGGTCGTCGCCGATCCAGGTGCTCGCGGACGTCCAGGGATCGCTGTCGACCAGATCCGGGTCCGCCTCGCTGGTGAAGTAGCCGCGCGTCGGCTCCCACCGGCAGAAGAAGAAGCACTCGTCGTGGCCGACTTCCTCCGTGTACCAGACCCGGTTGCCATCCAGGTCCTCGAAGTGGAGGTTCTCCTCCAGCGTCGACCAGTCGTCGCTGCTCTCGCGCTTGACGCCGATCCAGGCGCGGTCGTCCACGTAGCTGGAGATGAAGGCGTTCTCGCCTGCCGTGTCCACGTCGACCAGCTGCATGCCGACAGCCTCGCAGGCTTGCCCGGCGCCAGCCCAGGTGCGCTGATGGTCGTTGCAGAAGAAGTAGCCGTGCCCGTCGTTGCTCGCGTAGGTGCACCCGTCTTCGGGCGACTGGGCGACGGAGTGACACCCCTGGGTGAAGGCGGCGTCGATGCTGCCACTGCCGAAGTCGACGGCGTCGGTGGCGTGGGCGTGCGCGCGCACCGGTCGGCTCGGTGTCGTCGTCAGGCCGTCTCCGAGACGATGGTTCGTGCCCTCGCCCCAGCAGTAGACCGTGCCGTCGCCGCGCAGTGCGCAGCTGTGGTCGTCTCCGGCGACCACGGTCAGCGCGTCGAGGATGTCGAAGACCAGGATCGGCAGCGGCGCGTTGGCGTCCGTGCTGTCGTTGCCCATCTGGCGTGAGCCATTGTCGCCCCAGCAGCGCACGAAGCCTTCAAGCGTGGCCACGCAGGAGTGCGCGCGCCCCGCCGCGAAGCCGCCCTTGCTGTTGGCCAGCAGCCCGGTGCCATCCAGGTTGAGCACCGCGACGGGCGCGTTGTGGTCGCCGAGGTCGGAGCTGCCCTGACCGAGTTGTCCTTCGGCACCGCGGCCCCAGCACATCACGCGGCCGCTCGAGAGTGGGGCACAGGTGTGCAGCGAGCCCGTCATGATGTGCGTGGCGCCCACCAGGCCCACCGCCTCCACGGGCACGTCCGCGTCCGCGTTGGCGCCGTGGCCGAGCTGGCCCGAGGCGCCGTCGCCCCAGCAGAGCACTGCGTTGTCGCTGTCACGGATGGCGCAGGTGTGGGCGCCACCGGCCGCGACCTGCTCGAAGAGGTCGCTCGAGGAGATCAGGAAGGGCGAGTTGCGCCCGCCCGTCGGGTTGCCGTCGCCGACCTGGCCGTCGCTGTCGCTGCCCCAGCAGGCGATGCGCCCGTCGGCCAGCAGCGCGCAGCTGTGGGCGTCGCCGCATGTGACCTGCACTGCTGGCCCCAGGGTCTCGCCCGTGCCGATGTCGCTGGCCTGGACCGGCGCGAAGGCATCGCTGGGATTGCCCTGTCCCAGGCGACCGTCCGCGCCCTCGCCCCAGCAGTGGACCTGTCCGCTCTCGTTCACCGCGCAGCTGTGGGCCTGGCCCGCGCACACGCTGAGCACGTCGGTCAGGCCACTGACGAGCACCGCGTCGGGTGAGTCGGGATCGCCCGCGCCGCCGCCGTCGCCGAGCTGTCCGACTTCGTCGGCGCCCCAGCAATAGACCTGGCCGCCCGACACCGCGCAAGTATGGCGTGCGCCGAGCGCGAGTGGGGGGTAGCGGCCTGCGACGCCAGCCGGATCCGCGCGCGTGACGACGATCGCGGGCTCATAGCCCGTGCCCTCGACCTCGAAGCGCACCGTGGTGCTCTCCAGCACCTGGATCTGGTAGACGGCGTCGCCGCAGTTGCTGTCCATGCCGCAACCGAAGGTGTCCCCGACGTCCGCGCTCATGCCCGTGGTGTCGCCCGCGTAGACCTGTGTGAGCCCGTCCACCGGTCCCACGTTCCAGGCGGTCTGGGCGTCCTCGTTGAGGTTCTGGTGCGTGTCGGCGGCCGCGAAGTAGAGGCTGGCGCCGTCCTTGGTGAGCGGTGGCCGGCGATGCAGCGACAACACCGTATCGAAGCTCGAGCCCTCGGTGTCGAAGCGCAGGCTCTGCGTTCCGTTCACCGAGATGTGGAAGCCCGCGTCCTTGCTGGCGCTGTCCGGGTCGCAGGCGGCCCCACCCAGCTCGATGGCCTCGTAGTCCGAGTCCAACCCCGAGGTGTTGCCGGTGATCGTGACGTACTCGTTGCCGGCGCCGCTCGGGATGTCGAACACGTTAGCCGCCTGGGCGTTGGTGTTGCCGCTCGCGGCGATCGGTGAGACCGCGGCGGGCCAGCGGGGTTGGGGGCCGGCGCCCTCCTCGTAGATGGCGAGCACGCCGAAGTCACCGCCCATGTCCAGGGTGAGCTCCACCTCGGTCGCGGCCGATGCGCTCGCCACGTCGAAGCTGAAGACCGCATCGGGCGCGAGGCTGTTGGCGTCGCACGCGTCCCCGAAGAGCGAGCCCTGGTAGTCCGCACCCATGTTCGAGGCGCTGGCGGGGTCGGTGGTGTCGCCGTCGATTACGACATCGCGGTCGTTGACGTCGCCCAGCGGGTGAGCGCTCTCGAACAGCTCGTTGTCGTCGTCGACGGGCGCAAGCACCTCGGGCGCCGCGACGGGGCCGTCGAAGATCGCCAACACCGAGTCGAAGGCCGTGCCCTGGGCGGAGATGTCGATCGTGGAGGTGCCGGCGCTAGCGACGGTGAACGTGAAGGTCGCGTCCGCCGCGACCGGATCGGCGTCGCAGCTGACCGCCGCCGCCGGGATGGCCGGCGAGAGCGACGCGGTGCTGCCGAGGTAGACGCGCAGCTCGCTCTCGGCGCTGTCGCTGAGGTGGTACGGGCCGGTGAAGTCGTCGTTGGTGCTCGGGATCGTGGTGGCGTCGGTGCTGGTGCCGATGCTCATCGCCAGTTGGGCGGGGTCGTAGTCGTAGGGATAGGTCGCCGGGTCGGCCCCGTTGTGCATCGGCGTGTCGCTGACCAGCACGACGATCGCGTCGCTGCCGTCGCGGAAGCACGGATAGCCCGAGGTGCCGGCGGCGCAGTCGACCGCGTCGGGCACGGCGCTGCGGTCGAGGCCCATGAAGTGGCCCTGGCCGGTTGCGATCGAGTAGAGCGCTGGGATGTGCGAGCCGGCGACGTCCGGGTCGCCGCTCGACTCGGGGCCGCTGAAGTCGCCCATGGCGCTGGGCACGGTGGCGGGATCGGTCGAGAGGTTTTGGTGGTGGCGATAGGCGATCTCCGCGCGCGCGTCCGCGTCCTGTTGATCGACGGGCAGGCTCTGGTCGGTGGCGTAGGGATCGAACGGGATGTCGCGGAACATTCCGGTTCCGAACGCCGGATCGCGCACCATGCAGCGAATGCCGCCGCTGATGCCGCCGTCAGCCAGGCTCTGATCGCCCTCGGTGCAGGGCAGCCCATCCACGTTGTAGTTGTCGCCCCCGAGGAAGCGGTCGTGGACCCAGACCACCTCCTCGGCCATCGTCAGGGAGCGGTCGAGCAGGACGTAGATGTCGGCCTGCTCGGGGCGGTGGAGGCTCTGGTGCACCTCGGTGTCGACCAACCCCTCGCCGACCTCCAAGAGCAGGGATCCGGTGGGCAGGCCGGCGTCGTCCGGCACACCGGCATCGGAGGCGCCCAGGTCCGCGGTCAGCGTCACGCCCGCGCCGCTGCCGTGGAAGGACAGGCCGTTGCCGAAGCCGTCGAGGGGGCCGTCGTCGGGGTTGAAGCTGTCGGTGACGCGGAAGCAGTTGAGGTCGCACTCGCTGCAGTTCGGGTGATCGCTGACCTGATCGACCAGCGCCGAGGCCGAGGCCGCCGGCTTCTCGTAGGCGCGCACGTCCACGCAGGGGCCGAAGGTGCCGTCCTCGCAGCGGCGCGTGCCCTCGTAGCAGAGCTCCGGCTGACCTGGCTGCAGCTCCGGCGGCGGGTGATCGGGCACGCAGCTCACGGGCGGCTGGTTGCCTGGACAGGGGCAGCCCTCGGTCGGCTCCTCGCAGGCGGCGGGCGGCCGCGCGTCCGCGGTGCGCTCGCCGTCACCTGCCGCACCGAAGCCCTTGCGCTCGCTGGCGTCGGCGCAGGCGAGCAGTGAAAGCCCGCTCACCAAGACCAGTGCCGGGAATCGTCGCGCCCTCATCCGTCCTCTCCCCCGTCGCAGCTCATCGGTGCGCCGTCGGCGGTCCGGCAGGTGATGCAGCCCTCGGCCACACAACCGGGGCCGCTGCATCCATCGCCCTGCTCGCAGTCCGGGTCGGGGGCGCCGCAGCCGCAGTTGCAGCCGTCTCCGCCGCCCTGCTTTTCGAGCCCACAGACCCAGCTCTCGCACGTGAACACCGCGCCGGCTTCGTCGTGGCAGCGCCCGCAGCCCGGCTCCCCGCAGCCGGGCTCCACGCAGGCGACGGAGGTCAGGCAGTCCACGTCCACCTCGCGGCAGCCGCAGTCGCACACGCCGTCGTTCTTGAAGCCAGCCGGGCAGCTGCCGCGCTCGCAGGTCAACGGCCCCTCGCTGCCTTCGCACAGCTCACAGCCGTCGGCGAAGCAGCCGGGTTCGGGACAGCCGAGCTGGCCGCAGTCCGGGTCGGAGGTGCCACAGCCGCAGTCGCACTGGCCGTCGTTCCAGCGCGAGGAGTCGCACGTGAAGCGGCACTCGAACAGCTCGCCGTTGTCGAGGCGGCAGCGGTCGCAGCCGTCGGCCTGGCAGCCGGCGCCGCTGCAGCCGCCCACGCAGTCGGGGTCGGGGGCGCCGCAGCCGCAGTCACAGCCGTCGCCGCTGTCGTAGCGCGAGGCCGCGCAGCTCCAGGCTTCGGGGCGGATGGCGTCGCCGTTGTCGTCGTGGCGCAGCTCGCAGGCGTCCGCGTCGCAGCCGGCCTCCCCGCAGCCGCCGTCGCCGCAGTCGGGGTCGGCGCGTCCGCAGCCGCAGTCGCAGCGCGATCCGTCCGCGAAGCGCGACGGCGGGCAGGTCCAGCTGCCCGGACCCGGCACGGCGCGGCCGGCGGCGTCGTGG
>JAPPOT010000710.1 GCA_028817855.1 Myxococcales bacterium | reverse complement strand
CTCACCTCGGGGGCAGGCACGGAGGGAGGCGGCGGCGCCGGGATCGACGCCTGGGGCGGAGGTGCACTCGGCGCCGGTGGCGCCGACGAGACGGCCGGCGCGGGAACCTGCAGCTCGGGCGCCACGATCGGTCGGTTGAGCGGTGCAGGCGCTTCCTGCACGTCGCCGATCTCCTCGAGCAGGTTGGGCACGCCGATGCCGTCTTCCTTGTTGAAGAAGATCTCGGTCGGCTCCTCCTCGAAGTCGAAGGGTTGCGCCACGACGCCGTGGCCCAGCAGCTCCACGTCGGCCTCGTCGAGGGCCTGGGTGGGCTCGTCGGCGAAGGGCTCGTCGTCGCTCGGGCCGTCGCCCATGAACTGCGTGGGCTCGTCCTCGAACTCGCCGCCATCCTCGCCCTCGTAGAACTCGGTGGGCTCGTCCTCGAACTCGGCCGGCTCGAGCTCGTCGGCGATCGGCTTGATGTCCGCGGGTACCGGCGCGGGCTTGAGCTGCACCGGTTGGCCCACGACGACGTCGCGCGGTGGCCCGGAGCTCAGGCGCCTTTCCACCTCGGCGCGGGCGCGGGCCGCGGCGCCATCAGGCGAGGAGAAGAAGGCACGCCGCGCCTTGACCACCTCCGGGTCGTTGCTGGCGTTGATCAGGTGGCGGAAGCTGCTCTGCTCGCCCTCGATCTCGTCGCCGAAGAGCTCGTACATCCATGCCGACAGCTGGTTGATGCCGAAGGTGGGCGCGGTCTTCTGCAGGAAGCCGTTGAGCGCCTCGCCCATCTCGGCCGCGTCCTGCCAGCGATCGTCCGGCTCGCGCTCGAGCGCGCGCATCAGGATCAGCTCCAGGTCCTCGGGTGCGTCGTCCATCACCGCGCTGGGCGGCGGCACCGTGGCCAGCCCGACCTGCTTGAGCGTGTCGATGTCGTTCTCGCCGGCGAAGAGCTTGCGGCCGGTGAGCATCTCGTAGAGGCAGATGCCGACGCCGAAGATGTCGGAGCGCGCGTCGGGGGCACGGCCCTTGACCATCTCCGGGCTCATGTAGCTGAGCTTCTTCTTGAGCGCGTCGACGTTGGTCTGCTGGGACTTGCCCACCGCCTTGGCGAGGCCGAAGTCGATCAGCTTCACCTGGCCCTCGTAGCTGAGGACGATGTTGGTGGGGGAGAGATCCCGGTGGACGATGCCGATGCGCTCGCCCGCCATGTTCTTGAGGTTGTGGGCGTAGTCGAGCGCGTCGCACAGGCGCGCGGCGATCCATGCGGCGGTGACCGCCGGCATGATCTGTCCCTTCTTCTCGAGCGCGCGGCGGATGCGACCCAGGTCCTTGCCGGCGACGTACTCGACCGCCATGTAGAGGGACTCGCCGACCTTGCCCAGCTCGTAGATCGGGCAGATGTTGGCGTGGGTCAGCCGCGCGGTGGTCTTGGCCTCCGTCACGAAGGTCTTCACGAAGGCCGGGTCGCCCGCCATGTGGGGCAGGATCCGCTTGATCGCGACCACCCGCTCGAAGCCGGCCTCGCCGCGCACGTTGGCCCGATACACCGACGCCGTGGCGCCACTGCTCAGCCGATCCAACAGCATGTACTTGCCAAATGGGATCAGCTCGTCGGCCGACCAATCGGCCTGATTGTCTCCCTGCGCACTCATCTTGCACAAACTGCTCGGAGCCGAGTCAAGTACCACCCCGTCCCTGGGTGAGCCAGAGTCTACATGGTTTGAACTACTTTGAAGCGCTGCGGTACCCGAGGCGGTGGCGGTCGGGAGCGGTTTCGACCGAGAATCGGGCCTAGCCCAGGATGGGGACGTGCAGTTGCTGTGTCGGCCGATTCCCACCCTCGACAAGGGCGGCGCTTTGGGGGAAGAGACGGGCGTGGCTGACAACGGCAACAGCGGGCTCTTGCCCCACACCATCGTCGCGCTGGTTCATGACCGGCCCGGCGTCCTTCAGCGCATCGTCGCCTGTTGGCAGGAGAAGGGCTTCAACATCCGCAGCCTGGCGGTGGGCTCTTCGGAGCGCGAGAACCTGAGCCGACTGACCTTCGTGGTCGACGCCAGCAAGGACGCGGAGGAGATGCTCGCCGCGTTGCGCG
>JAPPOT010000656.1 GCA_028817855.1 Myxococcales bacterium | reverse complement strand
GCCTCATCGAGGCGGCGCATGCCTTCCAGCAGGAGACTCTCGGGCGAGACCTGGATGACCTGCTCGCTGGGCCGGAAGTTCGGGTCGAGCTCGAAATCACCCTCGCTGAGCGCGAGCATCTCGTAGAAGGCCTCTTCCTGGGCGACCTCTCCGAAGTTGGCGTCGAAGATCATCCCCTCGTTGAAGAGGATCTCGCCCTTCTTGCCGTCGGACGCGATCGTCAGCTTGCCGCTCTTGCGTCCGTGGAAGAGGATCTGCACCACGTCCGGCAGCGCCATCTCCGTGAGCGAGCCGCTCACGCCGCCGGTCTTGCGCTTGGCACGGCCCGCGCCATCTAGCACGCGGTTGACCTTCAGCGCGACCAGGTCGGGCGAGGCCGGCTTGGTGATGAAGTCGTCGGCGCCGAGATCGAAGCCCTTCTGGATCGTATCGCCCTCCGACAGCTTGCTATGGAAGACCCACGGCACGTCATTGCCAGCCTCGCGCGTCTTGCGCAGCAGCTCGAAGCCGTCGTTGGGCTTGAGCTCCACCTCGCTGATCACGATGTCGAACTCGTTGGTCAGCTCGTTCTCCGCATCCGCGGAGTTGCGCGCGATGCTCACCTCGAAGCTGTGCTCAGCCAGCCGCAGCTCAAGCACCGTGGTCTCCTCGGGGTCTGCGTCGATCAGCAGCGCGCGGCGGCTATCGGCCAGCAGCTTGGCGCGCAGGTCGTCGCCGAGCACCACCAGCTTGAAGACGTCGACCAGACCCGGGTCGAAGACCTTGCCCTTGTACTTGGCCAGCACGTCCCAGGCCTCCTGGGAGGAGAGCTTCTTGCGGAATGGGTTGCCGGTGTGACCGATCAGGTCGGCGTAGGTCTCGACGATCGCGAGCACGCGCGAGCCCAGGCAGATCTCCTTGCCCTCCAGACGGTCCGGGAACCCCTGACCGTCGAAGCGCTCGTAGAGGTGCGTGAGGATCGTGTTCACGTTGCCCGGCAGGCGCACCGACTCGAAGATGCGCACGGGCGTGAGGTAGCTCTTCTTGGCCTGCTGGCGGTGGGCGTCGTACTCCGCGACGTTGAGCCCGGTCAGGTGGTAGGCCGAGGTCTTGCCAACGTCGTGCAGGTAAGCGGCGACGATGATCGCGTCCGACTCCTCTTGCGTGAGCCCCAGGCGCTCGCACAGCCGCCGGCAGATGCGCGCGACGTTGACCGAGTGATTGCGCAGGTCCCCGCGGTCGTTCTCGAGCAGTGCCACCAGCACGTTGAGCGACTCGAGGTAGTCGTGCACCGCGATGCCACTGGGGGCCTTGTTCACCTGCGACTCGACGTCACCCCCTGCGGGCACTCCAACTCCCGGCATGGCAGTCGCCGGCTGCGCGATCGTGGGCGCGGTCGCGGCGGGCATGCCGCCCTGGGTGGCGGGGAATCCCTGGACGACGGGCGCCTGGGGCGCCTGTCCGAACTGCGTGGGTGCCGTGCCGACGCCCGCGTGTCCGGGCGCAGCAAAGCCAGCCTGCGGCGCGGACTGAGGCTGGGGCACCGTTGGCTGTGCCTGGGCCGGCTGCATCGGCTGCGGTGGCGGCGCCGGGTTGGCCTGGGGCGCGCCGGGCGGCGGTGGCGGGGCCTGCCCGTCGACGGTACGGCGAATGGTCTTGCGCTTGGGCCGCGACGGCACTGGCGGCAGGCCGACCCCGCTCTCCTTCGTCGGCGGCATGCTGTAGTTCGCGTCGCGCGAGGCGGGCGGACCCGAGGGCTGATCGTAGGTGAGCGTCTTCTTGCCCTCGCGATCCACCTGCATGCCGCTGGAGTTGCTGCCGGCTTTGACCTCGTCGAAGGCGGTGGCATCGCCCTCGAAGTGAACGCGGATGGCGGCCAGGATCGCGGCCGGGCGCGCCACCAGCGCGCGCACCTTCGGCACACGCGTGGCGAACTGCACGTTCTTGAGCATGTCCAGATCGTCCGGCTGGACCGTCAGGATGGACAGCTCCTGGGACTTGGAGTCGAACTTGACCGGGAAGATGCAGAAGCGGACCGCGAGCTTCTGGGTGATCAGCTTCAGCAGCGAGTCGTGGATCGGCGCCGAGGAGAGCTTCTTCGTCGAGACGAAGTAGGTCCGGTAGTAGTTCGCCTGGAACTTCAACAGCTGGCCTTCGTCCAGCTGCCCCATCTGGATGAGCGCCTCCTCGACGTGGATGCCGCGTCGCTTGGCGAACGTGATCGCCGCCTCGTGGTCGGCGGGCTTGATCAACCCCTCGGCCACGAGCGCGTCGAGCAGCTTGGTATTCGCCCGCGGCGTCGCCCCGCCCGCCGGATGTAGAGATGCGCCCACGAGAGAACTATTTTAGCTCAG
The DNA here is from genome assembly GCA_028817855.1 of Myxococcales bacterium. Lineage (GTDB taxonomy): Bacteria > Myxococcota_A > Polyangia > Polyangiales > JAFGIB01 > JAOUOP01. The sequence continues at coordinate 8,151 of JAPPOT010000656.1, read as the reverse complement.
AGACGCCTCGGAAAAAGGGTCTGCGAAGATCCAATTTGGCTGGAGCGCCCCGCGTCTGCGGCACTGTGTCCCAATGCCTACCCCGCCCTGACTGCCAGGGCGGACATGTGGGTTTCGCTCCACCCGGGTGCGCACGACGCAGCGCCCACGCGCGGACATGCTAGTTTTGCCGGCATGCGCGGCAAGAAAGCGGTCGTCACGCTCCCGGTGGTCGCGCTCGCCGGCTCCCTGCTCTGGAGCCCGAGCGGCGTCCGAGCGTCGGATTTCTGGGACGAGGTGCGCACGCCTGGGCTCGCGGCGTACCGGGCAGCGATCGCACATGGCGCCGAGGAGCTGGCGGAAAACCGGGCGCGCGCGGCCCTGGAGCGGGCGGAGACAGCGGTCGCGCACCTTCCGAAGCGAGCCGAGGCCCACGTGCTGCGTGGGCGCGCGCTCGCACGACTGGGTCAGCAGAGCCTCGCCGCCGAGGCCTTCGAGCACGCCCTCGCGCTCGATCCTGAGGCACTGGACGACGCTCAGAGCGCCCGGGAGGCGACGGAGTGCGCAATGCGCGTGGGCCGCCTGGGGCTTGCGCGCGACGTACTCCTGCGGCTTCTGTCGCGCACGCGTGATGCGCGGGTGCGTCGCAGCGCCAGGCTGCTGTGCGCCCATGTGCTGCTGGCCTCCGGGCCGGAGCACCTGCGGCGGGCGCTGCGGCTCTACCGAGAGGCGCTTCGGGACGGCGACGAATCGCTCGAGGCCCTGCTCTCACTCGCGCTCGCCCTGCATCGAAGCGGCGACCACGAGGGGGCGAGGGTGATCGCGGCGCGCGTCGCGGACGCGGGGCACATCAAGGCCAAGCTACTACCCCCGTTCATGCCAGCGTCGGAACGACACTCGCGCATGGCATTGTTGCACTCGGCGCTCGGCCAGCGGGTGGACGCAAAATCCAGCTGGTCCGACGCCGCCCGCAGCGGCGGTCCGTGGGTGTCCCACGCCCAAGCGGCGGGCGCGCCAAACCGGAGGCAAGGGCGATGAGGAGCGCGGGGGCCGCCAGCTGGATCCTGGTCCTGGCCCTCGCGGCGCCCACGCACGCCTTCCACACAGCGCCACCGAAGCAGGAGCGGCGCAGCGCGGATCTGTGGGCGTCGCTGGCGGAACCGGCGCTGCAGCGTGCGCGCGCGCTGCGCGAGCAGGCCCTCGTCCATCGGGCGGAGGCCCAGCGCGTGCTGCCGTCGGGCTGGGAGCAGGTGTGCCGGCGCAGCCTGGCGCTCGGACGGGGCGGCGAGTCCCACGCGGCCGTCCGAGGGCGGATGCGTGCGCTGCGCGCGCTCGCACGGCAGGCGCTGCGCAAGCGCGCCCATCTGGACAACGCCCTGGCCCGACTGGAGCGGGCCGCGGAGCTGGCGCCTCGGGACCCGGAAGTCCTCTACGAGGTGGCCTATACGCTGGCCCAGTGGGAGGAGCCCGGCCCCCTGTGGAGCTGCACCACGCGCCGGCGCGACGGGGAGGCCCTTGCCGCCTTCGAGCGCCTGCGCGCCCTCGCCCCGATGCACCGCCCACGCGACGTCGCCCACGTGATGGGCAACCTGCTCACGCGCCAGCTGCGCTTCCGGGATGCGGCCGATGCCCAGCTGCGCGCGATCGCCTTCGCCCTCGACCGCGAGGCCCTCGCCATCGACTACTACAACCTCGCCGAGCTCACGATGCTAGCCGGCGAGCTGGAGGACGCCGTCGTCTATTACCGCTCGTCCATGGCGACCGGCCGCAGCCAGCGCGAGCACCTGCTCCCGCTCTGGGGACTCGCGGTTGCCCTCGACCGCCTCGGGGAGCACGGCGAGGCCATCGCGGAGGCGCGCAGGGCCGTTGCGGGCGGCGGCGGGCGCATGGCGATCCTGCGCGCGCCCGATGTCTTCTTCAAACCGGACCATGAGATCCACTACTACGAGGGCCTGGGGCACGAGGCCCGGGCCGAGATGGCCGAGGGGCTGCGCCGACTGCAGGCCCTGCACGCGGCCGAGACCAGCTTCCAGCAATTCCTAGCGGGCGCTGGCGAGCGCGGGGCCTTCGCGGCGGACGCCGCCGACAACCTTCGCAGCCTGAGCGAACGCATCGAGGCGGCCCGAAGGGAGCTGGACAAGGACGCGCGCTCGACGCGCTAGCGTGCCAGCAACACCGCCGAGACGTTGCCGTAGAAGCCGACCGTGAGCACCAGCACGACGCCGAGGGCGCTGCCGAGCGTTCCGCGCACCAGCGGTCCCGGCGCGGCGCCGCCCAGCCAGGCAGCGCCCGCCGCCATCCCGAGCGCGCCGCTGGCACCGAAGGTCTCGCCGAGCAGATCCTTGAGAGCCGCCACCGCCACGTTCGGGCCCAGCACCCGCTCGATCGCGGACAACTCCGCCCGGTCGAAGGCCGCCATGCCGTTGACCGACGCGCACACCAGATCCACGTCGTCCGCCGAGAGCTTGGCGTCCGCCAGCGCCATGCGGATCGCGCGCGCGACCGCCAGCTCCGAGGCGTGAACCAGCACGGCCTCCGACTCGGGCGGCTCGAAGGCATTGCCGTAGCCGACCACGGTGGCGCGCACATCGGCGCCGCGCTCGCGCGCCGCATCGGCCCGCTCCAGGCAGAGGTAGGCGCAGCCCTCGCCCATGCGCATGCCCTGGGTGCCCTCGCGCCCGGGCGCGTAGGTGCGCTCGCCTTCCGCGAGCGCCTCGAGCTTGCGGAAGGCCACGTAGAGGGGCTCGCTGAGCACCTCGCCCCCGCCCACGATGAAGGCGTCGGCGCGGTCGTTGGCCAGGTGCGTCTCGGCCGTGAGCACTGCGTCGAGCGCGCCACAATTGCCGTCCACGACGGTGATGTTCGGCGCGCGCAGATCCTCGCGGATACTGACGTAACCGGCGGCGCTGTTGATCACGGTGTTCGGGAAGCGGTTGGGGTTGAGGAAGCGCGGGTCCTCGAGCTCCGCGATCTGCACCACCTCGTTGATCGCTTCCAGCGAGCCGTAGGCGGTCGCCGAGCAGATGCCGACCCGGTCGGGCGACAGCACCACGTGCCCACCCTCGCGCTTGAGGCCGGCGCCCTCCAGCGCCAACTTGGCGCTCACCAACATGAAGCGCGTGAGGCGGTCGAAGTTGCGCAGCCCCTTCTTGCCCAGGTACTCGGTCGGATCGAAGCCCCAGGCCTCGGCCACCTGCGCGTCGGCGAGATTGGCCGGCTCCAGCACGGTCGAGCCGGTCCGGAACGCCGAGCGCCCCAGCGTGGCGTGGGCGTCCAGGGCCGCCGCGAAGGTGTCGGCACCGACACCGACGGGGGTGACCAGGCCAACCCCGGTGATCGCCAAGGTCCGCATCGATCCAGCTCAGGCGGCGCTCGCGACCGGCGGCGGCGGCAACACACCTGGACGGGCCAGGGTCACGACCGCGTCGTAGCCGCCGAAGGCGAGCGAGTTGTTCAGCACTACCTCGGCGCGCCCGCTTCCAGCCCGGTTGGCGACGAGGTTCACATCGCACTCGGGGTCCGGCGTCTCGTAGGCTACCGTCGGGGTGTAGACGCCGGTCTGCACCGTCATCACACAGGCGATCGCTTCCAGCGCGCTGGCCGCACCCATGCAGTGACCGAGCATGCTCTTGATGCTGCTGACCGGCACGTGACGGTCTCCGAAGACCTCATGAAGCACGTGACTCTCGATCTTGTCGTTGGCCTGGGTGCCCGTACCGTGGGCGCTGACAAAGTCGATGTCGGCCGCAGTCACGCCGCTGCGCTCGATCGCCTCGCGCATCGCCTTGAGGCTGCCCTCGCCGCCCGGGTGGGGGCGCGTGATGTGGTGGGCGTCGCAGGCCAGGCCACAGCCCCCGATCTCGGCCAGGGGTGAGGCCTCGCGGCGCACCGCGTGGGCCTCCGACTCGAGCACCATGATGCCGGAGCCCTCACCGATAATGATGCCCTTGCGGTTCTTGTCGAAGGGCTGGCAGCGCTCCGGCGCGACGGCGCCGAGCCGTACGAAGCCAGCGAACTGATGCTTCTGGAGCAACTCGCTGGCGCCGGTGATGACCACATCGGCGCGGCCCGAGCGGATCAGGTCCGCCGCGAAGGCGATCGCGTAGTTGCCGGCCGCGCAGGCCGCCGGGAGGCTCTGCACCATGCCGCGGGCACCGAAGGCGCGCGCCAGGTGGATCGGCAGCAGGGTGGTGCCGTAGAGCGGGATCTTGGCCGGGTCGACCGCATCGGCCCCCTGGCGGATCCAGGTGTCCTCGAGCTCGGTGATGACGTCGGCCTCGCCCATCGTCGTGCCCACGATGACCGAGGTGCGCTCGCCGCCGAGCTGCTGCGCGGACAGACCCGCGTCCTCCACGGCCATGCGCGCGGCCGCCAGGCTGAAGGCCGAGCAGCGTCCGGTGCGACGGACCTCGGCGCTTGTGAGATGGTCGCGTGGCGAGAAGCCCTTGACCTCTCCGGCTACGGAGCGGTCGAGCCCGTCGGTCGGGAAGCTCTCGATGGGCGAGAAGCCGGTCCGGCCCTGCACGATGGCGTCCCAGAACGCCTCGCGCCCGTGCCCCACCGAGCTCACCACCCCCATGCCCGTGACGAACACTCTAGACATGTGCGCGCAACCTATACGTCAAACCAACGGGGGGGTGCAACCTATCGGTTCTAAAGGGAATTGGCCGGCCGGCCTAATTTTGTTGGGCTCGCCAGTTGGCTTGACAGTCCCTCGAGGCACCCCTTAGAACGCGCCGCGATGATGCCGGCGAAGCCCCAGACGCTGGTCGAAGCGCTGGCCACCCTGCCCCGCGGTCGCGAGCGAGGATTCACCTTCCTCGGGCTCGACCGCAAGGAGCGGTTCTACGCCTGGGAGGACCTGGAGCGCGAGGCGCGACGACGGGCCGCCCTGCTCACGGGCCTGGGGCTGCAGAAGGGCGACCGCCTCGCGGTGGTGGTGGCCGAGCCGCACGAGTTCGTGCTGAGCTTCCTCGCGTCCGTGGTGGCCGGCATCGTCCCGGTACCGATTTACCCGCGCGCCAGCTTCAAGGCGCGCAACGCCTACGTGGAGACCGTCCGCCACATCGTCCGCGCCTCCGGCGCGCGCGGGCTGGTCACGCTGGACAACACGCGACCCGTCATCGAGGAGGTGCTCGAGGACGGGACTGAGCTGGAACACCTGATAATTCTGGATGATTTCCTCCAGGGTGAACCGACCCCGGCCCAGCTCGACGAATTGCCCGAGCCCGAGATGGATGAAATCTGCTTCCTCCAGTTCACCTCGGGCAGCACCTCCATGCCGAAGGGCGTGGTGGTCACGCACGCGAACCTGAAGGCCAATGCCGACGCCTTCCTCGGGCCCAAGGGCCTGATGCGCACGGTGGATGACATCGCGCTGGCGTGGCTGCCGCTCTACCACGACATGGGCCTGATCGGCTTCGTGCTGGCCACCATCCTGCACGACCTCAAGACCGTGCTGATCCCGACCGAGTCCTTCGCGCGCCGGCCAGGGATGTGGATGCAGGCGATGCACGACTACAAGGCGACGATCACCTTCGCGCCCAACTTCGCCTACGGACTTGCCGCCAAGCGCACGCGCGACAAGGACCTCGAGACGATGGACCTGAGCGCGGTGCGCATCGCCGGCTGCGGCGCCGAGCCGATCAATCCGGAGGTGATGCGCACCTTCGCCGACCGCTTCGCACCAGCGGGCTTCCGCGCCGAAGCGCTGATGCCCGCCTACGGCATGGCCGAGGCGACGCTCGCGATCAGCTTCCACCCGCGCATGACGCCGCTCGTCACCGACCGCGTCGACAGCGCCGCCCTGCAGGCCGGGCGCGCCGAGCCCGCCGAGCCGGGCCAGGACAGCGTGGAGCTGATCTCCTGCGGCTACGCCTTCCCGGAGCACGAGGTGCGCATCGTGGACGCCGACGGCAACACCCTCGCAGAGCGCCTGGTCGGCGAGATCGCGACACGCGGGCCGAGCGTCACCAGCCGCTACTACGAAAACGAGCAGGCCAGCGGCGAGGCCTTCCGCGACGGCTGGCTGCACACCGGCGACCAGGGCTACATGGCCGGGGGCCGCGTCTACGTCTGCGGTCGCATCAAGGACCTGATCATCATCCGCGGCGCCAACCACTACCCACAGGACATCGAGTGGGCGGTCTCGACCGTGGAAGGGGTGCGGCGCGACAACGTGATCGCCTTCAGCGTGATGCGCGACGGCGAGGAGACGCTGATCGTGGCCGCTGAAGGCAACTCCTCGGATGCCGCCGAGCTGCGCAAGACCATCGCCGCGCGCGTGATGGAGACCAACTCGCTGGCGGTCGGCCACGTCGCGGTCGTCAAGGTGGGCTCACTGCCCAAGACTTCCAGCGGCAAGGTGCAGCGCCGCCGGACCAAGCAGCTCTTCGAGAGTGGTGAGCTCGAGGAGCACCCGGCCTGAAGGCCGGGGTCCTGGACTCGGAGCGCATGGACGCCCCCTGCCTTTGCACGTACTAAATCCCGAATAGCCGGACAGGAGCACCGCATGTCGACCGAGGATCTGAAGGAGAAGCTGCGCGAAATCGTTTGCGAGGTGGCCGAGATCGACGAGGTGCCGGACGACACCCCATTCAAGGATCTGGGCATCGACTCCATGATGGCGATCGAAATCATCGCCGACGTGGAGCGCAACTACGGCATCAAGGTCCCGGAAGAAGAGCTCGAGCAGATCAGCGACCTCAACTCAGTCGTGACCCTGGTCAACTCGAAGCTGTCTTGAGGCATCACGCCCCGAGCCCCGCACCCCAAACGAGCGCTCGGGGCTGGCCTGGCTACGCTTGCACGCTCGGATCGAGCGGCTTGAGCCCGGCCGACGCGAGCATCTGCATGTCCTCGTCGTTCTCGGGGTTCGGCGTGGTCAGCAGCTTGTCGCCGTAGAAGATCGAGTTGGCGCCCGCCAAGAAGCACAGCAGCTGCGCCTCCTTGGTGAGCGAGGTGCGCCCCGCGGACAGCCGAACACGCGCGCGCGGCATCAGAATGCGCGCGGTCGCGCACATCCGCACGAGCTCGAAGGGATCCACCGGCGGCTGATCCTGCAGCGGGGTCCCGTCGACAGGCACAAGCGCATTGACCGGCACACTCTCGGGCTGGGGTTCCATGTTGGCTAGCGTCGCCAGCATGCGGCAGCGGTCGTCGATCGACTCGCCCATACCGATGATGCCACCGCAGCACATCGAGATGCCGTGGCGCGAGACGCGCTCGAGCGTGTCCAGCCGCTCATCGTAGGTGCGCGTGCTGATGATCGACCCGTAGAACTCCCGCGAGGTGTCCAGGTTATGGTTGTAGGCGGTTAGCCCCGCCTCGGCGAGCTGCCTCGCCTGCCCATCGTCGAGCATGCCGAGCGTCGCGCAGGCCTCCATGCCCAGCTCGCGCACGCCGCGCACCATCTCCAGCACGCGCTCAAACTGCTCGCCCTGCTTGGCATTGCGCCAGGCCGCGCCCATGCAGAAGCGCGTCGCCCCCGCCGCCCGGGCTCGCCGCGCCCGCTCGAGCACCTGCTCGACCGGCATCAGCTTCTCCGGCTCGGTCCTGGTCCCGTGCCGGGCGCTCTGCGGACAATAGGCGCAGTCCTCCGGGCAGCCCCCGGTCTTGATCGACAGTAGGCTGCACAGCTGTACCGCATCCGCCTGGTGGTGCTCACGGTGGGCGCCCTGGGCGCGATGAATCAGCTCGGTCAGCGGCTGATCGTGAATCTCGCGTACCTGCTGTGCGGTGAAGGTGGCTCGTGCTTCGCTCATGCTGGCTCCGGTGGAGCCAGCTCGCATGCTGGCTCCGGTGGTGCCAGATCGCAGGCTGGCTCCGAAGCAGCCAGGTAGCCCGTTCCGGGACTGGTGGCAAGCGCCCCCTGGCCTTGACGCGGGACCCTCCGGCGGCGGAACCTGAGCCCTCGACGAGCGCCAGGGCCCACCCGGCGCCGATCCTGGTCACCAGCACGATGGCAACAGCACGGGCAGTGCACACGCGGCGCGAAGCCGGCACGGGGCGCCAGGTTCACAGCCCATGAGCGACGCGCTCTCCCCCACCTCGCCCGACGCACCGGCCCCCGAGGCGCCCGGTGCCGAGCCCGCGCTCGAGGCCGCCTGCGGCATGCACGTGCGGCCGGCGCCGCCCCTGAGCTGGCTGGCTGCGGGGGCCGCGGGCCTGGCG
>JAPPOT010000507.1 GCA_028817855.1 Myxococcales bacterium | reverse complement strand
GCTCTTCCTCGGTGCAGCAGCCCACCTCGAGCCTGCACAGCTGCTCGATGATCGGGTCCACGCCGATCTCGACCAGGTCGATGCCATCGGGAATGCACAGCTGGATGTCTTCCTCGCTGCACGAGATGAGCTCGGGATTCTCGAGCGCATCGAGTCGACCGCCGACGTCGTCGCTGAGGTCGTCGATGTCGCCGCTCAGACCATCGAGGTCGTTGCCGAGGTCATCGACCTCACCACCGAGACCGTCGACGTCGTCGCTGAGACCACTGAGCGTGTCCTCGACATCCGAGACGCGTGAGCCCAGGTCCTCGAAGTCATCGGGGTCGACGGTACCGCCGTCTTGTTCGGGCTCTTCGCCCTCCAACTCATCATCGCCGCACGCTGTTGTCAGCGCAGGACAAAGGCAACAGATACACATCAACCATAAGAACCGTTTCATGAGTTTCCCCTCTTGAAAGCACATGTGCAGGAAGGGCACGGGGAGTGCCCAATACAGTGCGCACAATGTTAGAAGGTTCGTTTCACGACGGCCACATTTCTCGTGCAGTTTCGCGCATTCCGGTGGTGGTAAGTGGGTTCGCTCTCCACCGTGATCCAAACGTCATGTAGGCAAGTCGCCTACTCCTCTGTGGGAGGAGTTGCACAAGTTGAGCAACGTCGGACGTGAGTCGTGCGCCGGCGTTTGTTTCGCGCGTGTCAATCGAGACGTTGAGCGGCCACTTCAATCGGGCGACACGACACACGCGTAGAGCACGTCGACCTCGGCGTCGCGATCCGCTTCGACGATCTCGCATGCTTCGCTACATAGTCGTATCTGGTTAGCTTCGATCGTGAAGCCGCGGGCATCGCATGCGCCGTCATCATCGGCCCGGGTGAAGCGCTGCGGCGCAGCGCCATCGCCCGGGGTGTACTCCACGTTGATCGTGATCAGGTCGATGCCCTGGCCGGGTGGTGCTTGTGGGATCTCAAACACGCATTCGGCCTTGGCGCTCTCGACCACGTTGCTCGCCAGGACCTGGAAGACGGCGTCGAAGCCGCGCCCTTCGCATACCGGATATCGTAGTGCGTCAGTGACTACACTCAACGCCTGGTAGGAGCGCCCCGGCGAGGCGGCGGTGTCGCAGATCGAATCCTGCACCGCCTCGTGCGGGAAAAGGGGGGCGGTCGGCGACTGACCCGGTTGCAGGCCCACGATGCTGTGGAAGCGATAGCGGACATCGGGCGGCTCACCGAACTGCTCGGGCGAGCGCTCGATCAGCGCCTGGTGGAAGGCCAGGGCGTCGTCGAAGGGGTCGGCGCCCTCGTCGCCGAAGAAGATCTCGTACTCGCCGCGGGTGTGGCTGCAGCGTGCGCTGTCGTCGGTGATGAGCACGAAGGCCTTCTCGGCCTCGGGGCGCAGCCAGGCCTGCCAGCCGCCGGGTGCGCGCCCCTCCGGGTCGGGCTGGTCGAAGCTGTCGAGGATGCGGCAGAAGGGATCGAGGCTGGCGATCTCGAGGCTGTAGTGGAAGTAGCGATCGTTGTTGGTGCCGTGGACGCCGACGTCGCAGGTGTTGCCCGCAAGGGGCGGATCGACGCAGACGCGGTTTCCGTCACTCCCAAACAGGGACAGCATGATGACGCGGAAGTCGACCCCGCTGTCCTCGATGATGCCCGCGAAGTTGTCGTTGATGTTGCGCCGGACCGCTTCGATCTCGTCGGTCATGCTGCCCGAGTTGTCGATCACGAAGATGACGTCGACCGGCGTGCCGATGCCGCGCACGGCGCGGGTGGACTGCATCGCGCAGGCTTCCTCGGCCTCCACGGCGGGCGGGCCAGCATCCCCAAACGGGGTTCGGATCGGCTCGCCGGGCTCGCCGCAGACATCCTCGCCGCACTCGGTTCCATCCGCACACCCGATCAGCAGCGTGATGACCATCAAGGGCCAGCGGGCGGCGGGCGCTCCCATCATGTCGCCCTTAATAGTATTTGGAGTTGATCTCAATCCGATCGGGAATCGCCGAGGTCCGCCCAGGAGCGGCTTACGTCCTCGGGAAAATCCTCGACGTAGCGCAGCTACGCCTCCGGTTTTCCCTGCGG
>JAPPOT010000212.1:4138-10489 GCA_028817855.1 Myxococcales bacterium | reverse complement strand
GCCCCTGCCCTTGCCCCGGCCCCCGAGCACGAGACCGGGTCCGAGCCCGGGGCCGAGTCCGAGACCGGACCCGGGCCGCAGGCCGAGTCCGAGACCGGGCCGCAGGCCGAGCCCGAGCCCGAGTCCGAGTCCGTCTCCGAGCCCGCGCCCGGGTCCGTCTCCGAGCCCGAGTCCGAGTCCGAGTCCGTCTCCGAGCCCGCGCCCGCCAGCGCCGAGCCCGAGGCGCTCACCGGGCCCGCAGCCCGCATCACCTACACCCTCGAGCGCGTTGAGATCCGCGGCAACGTCACCCAGGACTCGGCGATCCGGCGCTACATCACCCTCTCGCCCGGCGACCTGCTCGACGTCGACGACCCCGCCATCGAGCGCATCCGCTGGCGGCTGATGGGCACCGGCTGGTTCCACGACGTGCGGCTGCAGCTCGAGCGCGGGGGGCGCCGCGGCTGGGTCGTGCTGGTGGTCGAGGTCGAGGAGCGCAACACCCTGACCATCTCGCGCGTGGTCGCGGGCCTCACGCGGGTGGTGACGGACAATCGCAGCCGCGATGACAAGCTGCGGCCCTACGCGGGGCTCGGGCTGACCGAGAGCAACCTCTTCGGGCTCGGCATCGGCGTGGGCCTGAGCGGCGTGATCTCCGACGACCAGCGCGGCGTCGACCTGCGCTACCGCGACCCGATGCTGCTGGGCGGCGGCTTCGACCTGCGCGGCCGGCTCTTCTACAACGACGCGCGCGATTTCTTCGGGCGCCGCCCCAACGTCGACATCGAGTGCCCCGAGCCCGATCCCGACGAGGAGGATCCCGACCCCTGCGACCCCGACGTCCTGCGCAAGCGCGCGGTGGTCGTCTACGAGCGCGCCGGCATCGGCTTCGGCGGCGCCCACGACCTGACCTCCACCCTGCGCTTCGAGCTCGACTGGCTCGGCGAGCTGGTCGACGTGGAGGTGCGGCCCACCGCCGCGAGCACCGCCTTCGGGCGCGACGACGAGCAGCGCGCGCCGATCGACTTCCGCATCGACGACGGCGTCAGCCACGTCTCGAGCGTGCACATCGGTTTCATCCACGACGCCCGCGACGACCCGGCCCTGCCCTCGCGCGGCCAGCTGTTGCGGCTCGACGCGCGCATCGCCTCCGGGCTGATCGGCAGCACCTACGACTTCGCGCGCTACGAGGCGACCTTCCACCACTACCAGCGCTTGCCCTGGGGCCACGTGCTCGACCTGGGCGCCTTCCTCGGCGCGGTCGTCGGCCAGGCGCCCTTCTTCTACCACTTCTACGCCGCCGACCTGAGCGATCTCTTGCCGTCGCGCGTGCTGGGGCTGCGGCTCGATCACCGCCGCACCCACAACCTGCTCGAGACCTCGATCCAGGAGTTCGACAAGGAGAACCTGGCCGCGCGCGTGGACTTCGAGTACATGCTGCCGCTCCATCGCGGGGGCGGCGACGTGCGCGGCATCGACGCCTACGCGGGCGCGGGCCTCTTCCTGCTGGCCGACCGCGACAAGCTGCGCGCCGGCATCCCCGGCTACACCGGCGCCGCGCGGCTGCCGGTCGACGTCACCTTCGACCTGGGCATTCAGGCCGACACCACCCTCGGCCTGTTCAAGGTCGGCTTCTCGAGCCTGATCGGCTTCCTGCCCGACCTGAGACGCGACCCGTGAGCCGCCTCGCCCTCAGCCTGAGCCTGTGTGTCGCCCTCGTGCTCTCGCCCGCGCTCGCCCTGGGCCAGGGCAAGGTCCCGGTGCGCCCGGTGCTGGTCGCCTGGTCCGGCCACATGCCGCTGCTCAGCTTCGACACCCGCGACTTCATCACGCGCGACGTGGAGAAGAAGCTCAAGAGCGGGCTGCCGCAGCGCATCGTCACCCGCGTTTACGCCTACCGCGACAAGGGCGAGCGCCCGATCACGGCGGCGGTCAGCTCCTGCCGCGTGGTCTATGACCTCTGGGAAGACGTCTTCCGCGTGCAGCGCTCCACCGCCGCGCGCGACAAGAGCCACCTGGCGCGCAGCGTGCGCCAGGTCGGCGATCTCTGTCTCGACGTCAAGAAGCTCGCCCTCGGCGGGCCCGCCACCTTCGACCGCCACCGCGGCAAGCGCATCTACTTCGCCGCGCTGGTGGAGCTCAATCCGCTGTCGCCGGACACGGTACAGCGCATCCGCCGCTGGCTCTCGCGCTCCGGCGGTGACGAGCTGCAGGGCGACGCTTTCTTTGGTTCCTTCGTGAGTATCTTCGTCAGTCGCCGTATGGGCTCGGCCGAGCGCACCATGACCTTCCGCTCGCGCACTCTCAACGTCCCTCGATGAAACTCAGTCGCTTCGAACGCAAGATTGTCGCGGCGATCGCCGCGGTGGCGCTGGTGCCGATGGTCGGTGCCATCGTGCTGGGCGAGCGCGCGCTCTCCGAGGCCTACGGCGTCGGCGTCAATCCCCAGGTGCGCGACGGCCTCGAACAGCGCCTCGAGCTCTACCGCGAGCACTTCGTGACCCTGCGCGAGGCGGCCAACCAGCAGGCCGACGCGATCGCCTTCGACCACCGGTTGGTCGACGCCCTATCCGAGGGCGATCTCACGACGGCGCGCGCCCGCCTGCGCGAGCAGCTCCAGCGCTACCCCGCCGTGCATCGCGTGCAGCTGCGCGGCGGCATGGGGCGCGACGTGCTGTTGGTCGAACGCGAGCTGCCGCCCGAGGAGCCCGTGCGCGAGCTGCCCCTGGACCGGGTGCTGCCCGGCAGCGTGAGGGCCACAATCACGGTGGCCGCGCCCCTGCGCCCCTTTCACGAGTACCAGCGCGCCGGCGAGCTGACCGAGGTCTTCAGCCGCCTCGAGCACGACAGCGAGCTGGTCTCGAACGTCTACCTGGTGGTCTACATCGCCTTCCTGCTGAGCGTGATCGCGCTCGCCCTCGGCGTCGGCATCGTGCTGTCGCGGCGCGTGACCCGGCGCGTGGCGATCCTGGCGGAGGCGACCGAGAAGGTCGGTGCCGGTGACCTCACGGTGCAGGTGCCGACCGACGCGCGCGACGAGATCGGGGACCTCACCCACGCCTTCAACGCGATGGTGCGCGACATCCGCGAGTCCCGCGGGCGCATCGAGTACCTGCAGCGCATCGGCGCATGGCAGGAGTTTGCGCGGCGCCTGGCCCACGAGATCAAGAACCCGCTGACCCCGATCCAGCTCGCGATCCAGGAGCTGCACCGCGGCTACGAGGGCGACGATGCCGAGCACCGCAAGCGCCTCGACGACGCCCACGCGATCATCGAGGAGGAGGTCGCCACCCTGCGGCGGCTGACCGGCGAGTTCAGCGCCTTTGCGCGCCTGCCGGAGGCGAGCTTGGAGGCGGCTGACCTGGGCGACTTCCTGGCCGAGGCCGCGCGCTCACTCGAAGGCATCCCCGAGCAGTACGCGGCCGAGGGCCACGACGTCCGGGTGGACTGTGTGCGCGCCAGCGAGGCGCTGCCAGTGCGAATCGACGCGATGATGCTCAAGCGCGGCGTGGACAACCTGGTGCGCAACGCGGTGCAGGCCCTGGTCGGCTCCGGCCACGGTGGCCACGTCCGTGTGCGCGTGGTGCGCGAGGGCGACGCCGCGGTGCTCGAGGTCGCCGACGACGGGCCCGGGATCGCCGAGCGCGACCGCGCCCGGATCTTCGACCCGTACTACACGACGAAGGCCGAGGGCACCGGCCTGGGCCTGGCGATCGTGAAGAAGGTGGTGCTCGAGCACGGCGGCGAGATCGAGTGTGAAGCCGGTGATCTGGGGGGCGTCGCTTTCCTGATCCGGCTGCCCGTCGACGAGCAGGTTCCCGAGCGCAAGAAAGCAAAGTGATATCAGTTGCTTAGAGCGCCAAGATTTGACCTGGGGAGGGAACGTTGATAGTTTGCCGGCGGCTACCAGGCCCGCCCGCGGGCGCGCGAGCGAGGAAACCGCGAAATTGCGCGTAAAGCCCGGAACGATTGAGGAAAAGGTCCAGATGCTGCGCGAGCTGGAGAAGCGCGCGTCGCCGGAGCAGCTGGAGGACTTCAACTACCGGATGGACATGTCGTGGATCCACCACGACAGCGCGCTCGAGGGCACCGTCTACGAGCCGAGCGAGCTGGTCGCGGCGATCAACGACAACGTCGCCAGCGACAGCGCCCTGATCCCGGTCTACGACGACATCCGCAACTACAAGGCCGCGATCGACCTGATCCGCAGGCTCTCGAAAGCCAAGTGCGAAGTCGACCTTGATACCATCAAGGAGATTTACACGACCCTCGTACCGGAGGAGGCCGAGGGCAAGGGGCCGCCGAAGTACCGCAAGGACATGCCCCTGCACCGGGTCTACTTCCACGAGATCTCGGCGCCCGAGAAGATCAGCTACAAGATGCGCCAGCTGCTGACGTGGCTGCACTCGGAGGAGACCGAGCGCACCATGCACCCTACGCGGATCGCGTCGAAGGCGCATCACACCCTGCTGCAGATCTTCCCCTTCCCGAAGCACAGTGGGAAGGTTGCGCGCCTGCTGATGAACCTGCTGCTGATGCGCGAGGGCTATCCCCCGGCCGTGCTGCACGCCACGGATCGCCAGCGCTACTACGATGCCCTGAAGACCTCCTCCGATGCGGTCGCGGTCGTGGTCAACGATGCCCTCGCCAACGCGGTCGACAGTGGGCTGCGGTTCTGGAACCGAGAGTTCGGCATCGACGATGAGGAATAGGGCCGTTCGGCCGAGACGCGTCCAGGAGCGGCCTACCTCCTCGGTCCCATCCTCGACGTAGCGCTGCTACGCCTGCGGTGGGCCCTGCGGGAGCGCTCGCTCCTGAACACGTCTCGACCGAACTACGCTGTGCTGGGTTTGGGCGTAGAAGGTGCCACCTTGGCTACGCCGTGGTTGCCACGCCTGTCCAGTGGGTGTGGAGGGCTTGGGCAGCTTGTGCGGGGTCGGGGGCTTGGCAGAGGGCGCTGATTACGGCGGCTAGGGCGGTGCCGGTGGCGGCTACCTGGGGGGCGTTGGCTTCGGTGATACCACCTATGGCGACGACGGGGATGGGGCTGGCGGCGACGACTCGGCGTAGGGTGGAGAGGCCGACGGTAGCGTCGGGGTTGTGCTTGGTGCGGGTGTCGAAGACCGGGCCGAAGCCGATCAGGTCCGCGCCTTGATCGGCTGCGCGTGCGGCCTGCTCGGGGGAGTGGGTGGAGAGGCCGATGGCCATCGAGCCGACCGTGATACGCACTTCCGCGATCGGCGCATCGTCCTGGCCCAGGTGCAGGCCGTCGGCGCCGAGCTCGGCGGCGAGCGCAGGGAAATCGTTGAGCACGAAGGGCACGCCGGCGCTGCGGCAGCGCTCGTGCAGGGCGGTGGCCAGGGCTCGGGTGGCGGCCGGCTCCCCACGCTTGTCGCGCAGCTGAAGCAGGGCGCAGCCGCCCGCCAGCACGCGCTCGGCAACCCAGAGGGGGTCGCGTCCGCCGCAGTGTTCCGGGTCGACGATGGCGTAGAGGCCGCGAAGTGCGGTGATGCCAGGCACGGCGGGAAGCTGTAATACGCTCCGGGCCGCGCGCCAAACGGGGCGCTTCGGGGACCGTGACCGAATCCGAGACCGAATCCGAGACCGAGACCGGGTCCGAGTCCGAGTCCGAGCCCGAGTCGGGGTCGGGGGATGGGTGGCCGAGCCGTCGGCACCTGCTCGCGCTCTTCGCCATGATCGGGGCGTTCGCGCTGCTGACCGGCTGGCTCGCATTCGCGCGCTACCACTCGCTCCACCACCGCACCTTCGATCTCGCGCTCTACACACGCATGGCCTGGGGGCTGGCCCACGGGCAGCTGTGGGAGCCGATCATCGGGGGCAGCTTCCTCGGGGGCCACGTACCCTGGGTACTCGTACCCCTCGGGTTGCTCGGCACGCTCTTCGGAACGGCGGAGACCCTGCTGGTGGCGCAGAGCGCGCTCGTCGCCGCGGCGGCCTGGCCGCTGGCGCGCATCGCCCTGCGTCGCATCGGGCCCGGCGCTGCGCTGGTGGTTGCCGGCGCCTGGCTGCTGTATCCGAACCTGGGTCACGTCACGACCTACGAGTTTCATCCTGGCAACCTCGCGCTGCTGCCGATGGCGTACGCGCTCGATGCGCTCGATCGGGGCGAAGGGCGGGCGCTGCTGTGGAGCTGCCTGCTGGTGCTCGCCTGCCGCGTCAGCCTCGCGTTGCAGACCGTGGTGATCGGATTGCTGGCGTTGCGCACCGCTGCGCCCGCGCTGCGCCGCAGTGGTGCGATCGTGACGATCGTCTCGGTCGGCTATTTCAGCCTCTCGCTGCTGTGGTTGCGGCCGACCTTCGGCGGCGCGTTGACCGTCATCCTGGCCCTGCACTTCGGGCACTGGGGCGGCT
>JAPPOT010000212.1:0-4128 GCA_028817855.1 Myxococcales bacterium | reverse complement strand
CCCCGCTCTACTCCCACTCCCTCACGCCTGCCCTGCCGCCGCTCTTCGGGGGCGCCGTGCTCGCGCTGTCGGCGCGGCCGCCACGGGCCTGCCGCGCCGGCCTGCTGGCCCTCGCCGCGACCACGTTGATCGGCAGCTGGCAGCTCGGCGGCCTGCCCTGGTCGCGCGACTTTCCCGCTGCCGACTTCCGCGACGACCGTCGCAGCGCCGAGCACCGCGCGCTGCTGCGCGCGATCGACGCCGACAGCTCGGTCCAGGCCCCGGACGCGCTGCTGCCGCACCTGGCCGAGCGCGTGGCGGTGCACCGGGCGCCCCCACCGGAGCGTGAGACTGAGCTCGTGGTGCTCGACCTCTCCCATCGGCGCCGCTTCGCGGCCCGCGAGTCGCAGCTGCGCACGGTCGAGGAGCCCAGCGCCCGGGCCTGGCTGGCTCGAGCGGACCACGGCGTGGTCGTCGCCCGGGGCGATCTGGCGCTGCTGCAGCGCGGCGCCGATCCGCGCGGCGGCGTGGCCAGGCGCTACCTGCGCGAGGTGCCATACGCGATGCCCGGGACGCCGATTACGGCGTGCCTGGAGGTGATCTTCGGCCATGTGGAGGAGCGGCGGCTGGTGCTGAAGCTGCGCGCCCGCGGCCCCTGTCCGAGCGACCTGGCCATTCGGCTCGGCACCGGCGAGCGCCCGTCGCGCGTGGACCTGCTCTTCGACGGGCTGCTGTCACCGGCCCACCTGCGCGCGGGCGACTCCCTGCGCTCGATCCACGCGATCAGCGGCGTCGAGGCGGCCGCGATCCGCAGCTCGGGCCTGCGCGTGGGTGCCCTGCGCTCGAGTGGCGCGCGCCCCGCCGCGGGCGATCCGGTGGCGGTCCCGGTGCGCTCCGCTTCTCCGCCCACCGCGCATCCGGTACGCTGATCGCAAGCAGCTACGGGGAGAGCCCATGGACTTCGAAGTCGCGCCCTTGCCCTACGAGAAGAACGCCCTTTCGCCCGCGCTCAGCGAGCACGCGGTCGAGGTGCACTACGAGAAGCACCACAAGGGCTACATGGCCAAGCTGAAGGCAGCCATCGGGGGTACGCCCCAGGGACAGCGCTCGCTGGAGGAGATCGTGCAGGGCGCCTCGGGCACGTTGCTCAACAACGCTGCCCAGGTCTGGAACCACACGTTCTTCTGGGAGTCGATGAAGCCCGGCGGCGGCGGCGCGCCGAGCGGCCGCGTGGCCGAGCTATTCGAGCGCGACCTGGGTGGCTACGACGGCTTCCGCGAGGCCTTCATCGACAGCGGCGTCAAGCACTTCGCCTCGGGCTGGGTGTGGCTGGTGGTCCATCGCGGGATGCTGCGCGTGGTCACCACGCCCAACGCCCTGTCGCCGATCATGACCAGCACGCCCCCGCTGCTGACGGCGGACCTGTGGGAGCACGCCTATTACATCGACTACGAGAACCGTCGCGAGGCCTTCCTGGAGACCTTCTGCGACCAGCTGATCGACTGGGATCGGGTGGCTGCACGGCTCGAGGGCGTGCCCACCCCGGGCGGCGAAGAGTTCGCCGACACCATCGTGATGAACAAGTGAGCGTAGATCTCGTACTGACGCGAAATCGTCAACGAACCTCGACGATTTGAGTGGCCTGGCGCGCAGCCCTCACGCACACGCACACCCGCCGCAGGCGAAGGCTTGGGCAGCTCAGCTCAAAGGCCGAAGGCGATTTGAGCTGTGCCGCCGTGCACCTCGGTTTCGAGCTCGCCGCCGTACTCGAGCTTGAGCACGGCGCCGTCGGCGATGCGGTAGCCGACGCCGATGCGCAGGTCGGTGACCTGGAACGGGATCCCCGAGACGTTGAAGAACAGGTCGTTGACGTCGCGGTCCATCAGCTCCAGCCGGCCATAGGGGGTGAAGCGCTCGACCGGCACGCCCGCCTGCAGGAAGCCGCCGACCAGCTGGGCGTCGGCCTTGGAGTCGCGGCCCTCGTGGTAGAGGTAGTAGAGCTCGCCCTGCAGATCGACCGAGTCGGTGATGTAGGCCAGGTGCACGGCGCCGACCAGCTCGTCGATCTCCTCTCCGATCAGCACCGTGCCATCGGCGTCGCGCAGACCCGCCGGAATGCGGTCGGCATAGCCGGACACGCCCAGCTCCAGCCCCTCGGGTCCCGGCAGCGCGGCCAGGCGCACCGAGATCGCCTTGAAGTCGTTGCTGTCCAGGTTGCCCGAGGGCGCGCGTGTGGAGTGGCCGCGCCCATTGCTGATCCCGAGCGCGTAGTGCAGCCCCAGGCCGCCCTCGGTCGAGGTGCCACCGAAGACCTCCAGGCCGAGCTGGTGCGCCAGCAGCACGCCGCCGTCGTCCTCGTCGGAGGCCAGCACCGGGCTGCTGGTGGCCAGCTCGGCGAGGCGGCTCGGCGTTGCGCGGTAGTAGCGGCCCGTCATCGCACGGTTTCGGCCCAGGCGCAGACCGAAGCCGTCGTCCACGTCCCACTCCAGCAGTGCGATGTCGAGCTCCACATCCGCGTCGTTGCCCTCGAGCTGCAGCAGTGTCGAGGTGACCATGCGCACGCTGTCGGAGATCGCGCCGCCTGCGTCGAGCTGAACGTCGCCGATGCTGAAGGTCGGATCGGTGCCGTCCTGGTCATCGAAGCTGAAGTTGGCGTCGCCATAGACCTTGATCTGCAGGGCGCCGCCGCCATCGCCTCCGTCGTCCCCCTCGCCCGTCGGTGCGGGCGCCTCAGGTGGGGCCGGCGCCGCTTCCGCGACCGCGGCGGCCTCGGGCGCGGGACCTGGGCTGGGTGGCGCCTCGGTCACCGGTGCGGGTGCCGGCGCAGGGGGTGCCCCGGGGCTGGCTTCGGCCGCCACCGGCGCCGCGGCGCTGGGCTCGGCTACCGGCGCTTCCGGCGCGGCTGGGACCTCGGTGGGCTGGGCGCTCGCGCTCGCGGCTGCGGCGAGCGAGACCATCGTGACCAGGATGCGGGTGTAGAGCTTCATCGGGCCTCCTCCGGTGCGCACAATTGGGCACTGCCACGACTCCCGCGGGCAACTAATCGACAGCCGGGAACACGCGGGCGTGGTATCAGGCACGTTTCTTCGGTATCAACTTCGACTGCCTACCAGGCCAGCACGTCGTCATCGCCGTGGCGCTGGCGCATCTCGGCGATGTGCTCGAGGGCGATGCGCCGGCGCACGGCGATGCCCTCGATGAAGTGGTCGTCGAGCACGGGCCCGATCGGATCACGCACGAGACGCCGCTCGAGCGCTTCCATGTCCAGCGCCTTGAGCGCCTCCACGGTGCTGCGGCGGAAGCGCTGGCAGAGCCGGAAGCGGTCGTCCATCAGCCTGCGCTCGTGGGGGCCGACCGAGAAGCCCGCCGCATTGTCGAGGAAGATGAGCGGCCCGCCCCGCCCCAGGGTGAGGACGTTGGCGTTGTTGCCGCCCCAGCGGTCGATATTGATCGTCAGGAAGTCGAACAGCAGCAGGTCGCTCAGCTCCGCGGCCCGCTCCGGCGTGTCCGGCTCCGGTACGCTCTCGAAGGCGGCGAGAGCCTCCTTGCCGGCGCGCGCGCGCTCCCTGCGGTGCCGCAGGGCAGCGCCGTAGGCCGCGGCGCGCTGCAGGGGCGAGACCTTCCAGCGCGACAACGGCTCCACCCGGATCCAGTTCTCCCAGCCCGGTGGGGTTGTCGCGGGCTGCGGCGGTTTGTCGAGCCACCAGATCAGGGCGCCGCGCACGCGGTCCCTGGAATCGCGCTGGATCTCCGGCACACGCCGGTCGTCCGCGGCGGCGGTCTCCAGTCGCCCCCATGGGATCGTGCGCCCGACCACCGGCGGCACCCGGCCCAGCCCCAGCGCGCGGTCGAGGTGGTAGGCCGCCAGCTCCGCGTACCAGTTGGTGCCGGAGAAGCTCTGATCCGGCTTGAAGTAGGCCTTGCCGCCCTCGGCGAAGTAGAGCTTGAAGCCGAGGCTGCGCCCGCCGCTGCCCTTCTTGACGCGCCTGATCTGCCCGTGCCGCATGCGGTCGAGCAGGATCCCTTCCGGCGAGCCCAGGAACCCGCGATCGCGCATGCTCATGCCGGTGCCTGTGGCCGTGTCCGCGGCCGTGTCCGCGGCCGCGGCCCGGCCCGTCACCGCGGCGGTGCCCGGGTCCGCGGGCGTGT
>JAPPOT010000193.1 GCA_028817855.1 Myxococcales bacterium | reverse complement strand
AGGCGCTTCTTCGGCTGCTTGTCCGCAGCGCCCTTGTCCTTCTTGTCCTTGTCCCGTTCCTTCTTCTTCTCGATGCCTTCCTTGACGTGCTCCTTGAGGGAGTCCTCGAGGCCCTGCCCGTGGGCGGTGGCAGCCACCAGCCACAGCAGGGGCGCGGACAGGAGCGCGCAGGTGCGAGCAGATGAGAGGGGAAGTGGCGTGTTCACGGTGGCGCGTCAGGTTCTGTCGAAGCGCGTCCAGCGCCCATCGAGCAGACGCTCGTGGGGCAGGTACTTGCGTTTGTACACCATCGGCTTGCATTGCGAGATCGTCAGGCCCAGGTAGAGGTGGGACAGGCCCCAGCGACGGCACAGCCACAGCTGGTGGAGCACCGAGTAGACGCCGGGGCTCAGATGGGCGAAGTCCGGGTCGTAGTAGCAGTAGACGGCCGAGAGCGCGTCCTCGCTGCGATCGGTGATCGCGATGCCCACCAGCTTGCCGTCCACGCGATAGCGCAGCTCGAAGCTCTCGCTGCACGTGTCCGCGAGCACCGCCGCGTAGCCCGCAGCTGTGATCGGCTCGTCGCGCACGTCCAGCCCGCGCAGGCGCTTGTGCTTGTTGTAGAGCGCGACGCGCTCCGCGTCGGTCAGGACGGGACCCATCTCGGTCTCGATCTCGCGCTGCCCCCGACGAAAGACCCGCTTCTGGGAGCGGGAGAGGGTGAAGTCCCGAACCGGGATGCGGATGCCCTCGCAGGCCTCGCACTGGGGGCACGCGGTTCGGTAGACCAGGCGGCCCTGGCGGCGCTCGCCCTGGGCCAGGCGTTCGTCCAGCTGCGAGCGGCTGAGGCGAGCTAGCGGCAAGCGCAGGGGTAGGCGCGCCGTCTGCTCTGGCAGGTACGGGCACTCCATCGGCTCGTCGTAGACGAGCAGCTCCGGGGGATTCCCGGGCAGCATCGGATAGCGCTGCGGCGCCGACATCTTCTTCAGCTTAGCAAACGCCGGCGTCGCAGCACACACGGGTCCGCACAGCCGCTTGCTGGATCCCGCCTGCCGGGCCGGTTTACCATGGTGAGAGGATGGCGGACGAGGAGGATCGCGAGGGCGAGTATCTGGGGGACACCTCCCAGACGACCCAGCAGCTCACGCCGATCCCGGACGCGCCCGTGGGCGCCCGCGAGCACGGCATGCTCCACGTGCTGGCCGGGCCACACAATGGTGCGATCTTCATGATCGACCAGCCCGTCGTCACCATGGGCCGGGGCTCCTCGTGTCAGATCTACCTGGTCGACCAGGGCATCTCGCGCGAGCACGCGCGCATCGTGCGTCGCGACGAAGGCTTCTATCTGGAGGACGCCGGCAGCCGCAACGGGACCTTCTGCCAACGCGAGCAGCTCGACCAGCCCCGCAAGCTGCTGGATGGGGATCGGATCGCGCTCGGCGCCGAGACGGTGATGCGCTTCGGGCTCCAGGATCGGATCGAGCGCGAGGCCTCGCGCCAGACGGTCGAGCTGATGATCCGCGATCCGCTCACCCAGCTCTTCAACCGACGCCAGCTCGACGAGCGTCTCAAGACCGAGTTCGCCTATGCGCGGCGCCACGACACATCCCTGCACGCGCTGATGGTCGACCTGGACCACTTCAAGCCGATCAACGATCGCTACGGCCACCAAGCCGGCGACCGCGTGCTGCGCGAGGTGGCCCGCTGCCTCGAGCACGTGCTACGCGTGGAGGACGTGGTCGGCCGCTACGGGGGCGAGGAGTTCCTGATCGCCATCCGCGGTGTCGACGAGCTCGGCGCGTGCGCGCTGGGCGAGCGGCTGCGCTCGACCATCGAGGGCTTGAGGATCAAGCACCTGGGCAATCCGATCCCCGTGACTGTGAGCGTCGGGGTCGGCCAGCTGCGGCGCGAGCACGAGGCCCCCGAGGACCTGCTGCGTCAGGCCGACGAGGCCCTCTACGAAGCCAAGTCGAGCGGACGCAACTGCATCGCCTTCCGTTGAGCCGGGAGCCCGCCACCGCGGACGGCCCCCTCAGCAGGGGGTCATCTGATCGAGGCGGCGCTGGACGCCGGCCAGGCCTTCGGCGGTGAGCGCGCGTGCCTGGTCGATCAGCTGCCCCGCGCGTGCGGCGTCGCCGGCGTTGCGCTCGAGCATCGCGAGCGCGCCCAGGGCACGCGCCTCGTAGCCGCGATTGCCCATCGCGCGGTTGCGGTCGATCGCCTGTCGCAGATGGTCGCGCGCCTGCTCGATGCGGCCCAGGGCGAGGGCACCGCGCCCGAGCGCGTAGTGGGCGGAGCCGTAGAAGAGCAACGAGGAGTTGGCCACGTTGTGCTCCGCGTAGGGCTCCAGCAGATCGTAGAAGCGCTCGCAACCCGCCCGGTCCTCCAGGTAGACGGCGGCCTGGAGCAGGTTCGCCACCACGTAGACGAAGTCCTCGTCGTGCGGCAGCGAGGCGAGCTCGTCGGCGGAGTACTGATCGTAGTGGGCACGCGCCCGCGCGGTGTCGCCGGCCTCGGATACCAGCATAGCGAGGTGGGCGCGCGCGTTGCCCGCGGCCCAAGGGAAGCGCTTGATGAAGTGCTCACCACCCTCCGCGACCCCCTCGATCACGCCGCGGTCGCGGTAGAGGGTCGCGCTCTGGGCTAGGAAGTAGAGCTCGGCGAAGGGCGCCTCGAGGCGCAGGCCCTCCTGGGCCAGGGCGACGATCTCCCGCTCGACGGCGTCGCTGGTGTCGCCCGAGCACAGCCTGTGCTGCATGCGCAGCCGCCGGACCTCGTAGCGCAGCTGCGGGTGCGCGAGCTCGTCGGCCAGGTCCTGGCACGCGTCCAGCGCGTCCTTGGCGCGCTCCATCTGGCCGCGCCGCATGGCGACGTCGTAGCGCGCCAGCAGGGCCTCCCAGCGCCAGTGCGGCTGCTTCTCGTCCTGCGCCAGCTCGATCGCTTGCTCGGCCAGCTCGAGGCGCTCGTCCAGCGTGTCCGGCGTCTGCATGGCGTGCATGCGCGCGAGCAGTACGTCGTAGCGGGTCGAGGCGTCCTCGATCCCAACCGCCAGCTCGGCGGCGCGCTGGCTCATCAGACGCCGGGTCTGGAGCGCGCGCACCCCGGCCAGGCGCGCCAGCACCCGCGCGCGCAGCACGACTTCCTCGTCGGGCAGCACCATCAGCGCCTCGCTCAGCGCGTCGTGCACCTCGGGTTCCGGCACGGCGCGCAGGGGCTGGCAGGCCCGCAGCCCGATCGCCGCGTGGGCTAGCTCGATCGGGCGCCCGAGGCGGCGCGCCAGCTCGAGGGCCTGATTGGCCGCCTCGCGCGAGCGGTTGAGTTGGCCGCCGAGTCGCGCGGCGCGTCCCAGCGCGAGCAGAAGCGCCAGACGGGTCGCCGCATCCGGCTGCTCGCTGCGGTCCAGCGCCTGCAGCGCGCGCTCGTACTGGTTGGCCGCCGGTCCGCAGGCGAACTGCGCCTCCAGGCTCTCCGCGGAGCTGCGCGCCAGCTCGATGGCCCGCGCCAGGTAGGCGTGGGGCAGGGCGCGCAAGTAATGGTCGGCGACCCGGCCCTCGGCCACCTCGCCGGCCCCCTGCAGGCGCCGGTCCAGTGCGCGCGCCACCGCCAGGTGCAGCCCTGCCCGGTCCTTGATCGCCAGGTCGTCATAGAGGGTGCGGCGGGTGAGGCCATGGCTGAAGGCGAAGCGGCCGGGCTCCGCGAGCGCTACGATCAGCCCGTGGTCCAGCGGGGGCTGCAGGAGCTCGCGCAGCGCGTCCACCGCTTGCCCCGACACCTCCGACAGCAGCGCCAGGTCGAAGGAGCGCCCGATCACCGCGGCGGCTGCCAGCACCCGCTCGGTCCCCTGGCCCAGCTGCATGAGGCGTCGCCGCACGATGTCGAGCGCCGCATCCGGCAGGGTTGCGACCGGAGCGCCCTCGGGGCCTGTCGTGACGGAGCGTAGCGCCTCGGACATGAAGAAGGCGTTGCCCTCGGTGCTGGCGAAGACAGCCGAGCTGACCTCGGGCGCCGCGCGTCCGAGCACGCGCTCGGTGTAGGCTTCCACGTCGCGCATGGTCAGTCGCTCGACGCGGATGCGCTGACAGCTCGGATGGCGCGAGAGGAAGTCGAGGCTCATCCGGTTGCGGGTGCGCGGTGGCAGCTCGCTGTCGCGCAGCGTGCCGATCAGCAGGATGCGCGCCGCCGCGATCTCCGGGAGCATGTAGCCGAGCAGCTCGATCGAGGACTCGTCGCCCCAGTGCAGGTCGTCGAGGATCAGCACGAGCGGGCTCTGCTCCGCGGCCAGCTGCAGCAGTCGTGTGACCGCGTCGAAGACGCGGTAGCGCGCGGACTCCAGGTCGGCACCGGGTGGGATTGCGCCGGGCGTGCCGACCGGGTTGTCGAGCGCGACCGCGAAGCGGGGCACGAGCCGGGCCAGATCGCTGCCCGCCTGCCCCAGCTCGCTCACGGCGCGGCGCTCCCCGATCAGCTCCAGGCAGTGGCGCAGGATGTTGAGCCAGGGCCAGAAGGCAGGCATGCCCGCGCGCTCGTGGCTGCGGCCCCAGAAGGCGCCGATCCCGCGCGCCGCGGCGCGCGCCGCGAGCTCCTCGGCCGCGCGGGTCTTGCCCACACCGGGCTCGCCCTCGAGCAGCCGGAGCTGGGCGCGCCCGCCGATCGCGGTGGTCAGGGCGGTCTCGAGCTCGCGCATGACCGCGTCGCGCCCGACGAAGGGATCGCTGGGGGCTCTTGCTTCCGCGACCTGCTCGAGCGACGGGCTGCTGTCATCGCGCCGTGGGCGCGTCTGCAGCTCCCCGATGAAGCGGTAGCCGCGGCCGTGCTCGGTCTGGATGCGCCCGCTCTCGCTCGAGCTCTGCCCGATCGCCTGCCGCGCCTTGCTGACGGCGACCGTGAGCACCGCGGGGGTCACCGCGTCCCCGCTCCAGACGTGCTCGAGCAGCTCCTGACGCGACACCGGACGATCGCGGTGCTCGATCAGATAGCGCAGGACCTCGAAGGCCTTGCGCTGGATGTGCACCTCTTCGCCCGCGCGACGCAGACGCCAGTCGTGCACGTCCAGCTCGTACTCATCGAAGCTGAAGATCACCCTGGACCCATCCCGAGCCCGTCACTGTACCAAGCCCCCGACCACGCTCAAACGCGAGCACGCCTGCAAATCCCCCATGGGCGCGCCGTACGGTCCGGAGGGCCCGTATCGAACGACGTTCAAATCGTGAAGAGGTCGAGATGTTCGTTGAAATCGGCGGGATCGCCGAACAGGGTCCCGGCGCCCATCACGCGCGCGATCGAGCTGTAGAGGTCGACATCGGTCCGCCCGCTCAGGTCGTAGGTACCCGGTCTCAGCAGGCCCTCGGCGCCCGCCAGCCAGTAGGTCATGGAGTTGACCGCGTGCTGGCCGTCGGTCGCGGTGCCCAGCTCGGTGCCGATCAGCATCAGCGTGTTGTCGAGCACGGTGCCGCCATTCGGATCCGGCCACGCGGGGTCGTCCAGGTGCGAGAGGAAGAGCGCGATCTTCTGCACCAGCCACTCGACGCACAGGTCGAAGCCGTTCTCCTGCCCGCGCGTCCACTCGTGCGCCAAAATGTGCGCGCTGTCGGTGACACCCCGCTGCGCCAGCTCCGGGATGGGATAGCGGTCGCCGCTGCCCGTGCAGCCGACCGTGCCGAAGCGCGTGCTGCCGCAGCGCAGCGCGGTGGCGTAGAGCTCGCACATCAGCGGCCAGACCTCGTTCCAGTTGGCCGTGTCGTCGTCACCGAAGAGCACGCTCATCTCGGTCGGACAGCTGCTCGCCGTGCAGAACTGGATCGGCTCCAGGTCCTCGGGGGGCGCCTCGGGGGGCTCCTGGAAGCAGTAGCCGCTCGCGCTGGTCGCGCCCGCCGCGCTGGAGGAGGCGCGGCGCTCGAGCTGTCGCACCAGGTCCAGGTGGTCCGCGATCTGGGCGCGCACGCCGGCACTGTAGCCCGAGCGCTCGCCCGTGATGTGGCGGTACTGGTCGAGCACCGAGTCCAGCACGCTGTTGTGGTGCCGCGCCGCCCGCGTCGCCTCCGGCGAGTCGTCCGGCTCGCGCACGGTCGGCGCACCGAAGATCGCCTCGAAGAGGTTGTGGGGATCGGTGTAGGAGGCGTTCGGGATCTTGGCCTTGGCCCAGCTGTGCAGCACGCGCGACGCGGGGTTGCCCTCGGCGCGGCCGTGCATGGTCATGTTCAAGAGGCGCGTGCTGCGGGCCGGGTCGAGCGCGCCGTAGATCGCGTTGTCGAGGCTCTCGCCGACCGCGCCGGTGTTGGTGTCCGGCGTCAGGCCTACGCCGTAGCGCTCGGTGCTCATCCAGTGCAGGTCGCCGGGTGACTCGTTGAGGGGCACGACCATATCGCGCAGCATGGCGAGCTTGCTGGCGTGGGGCGCGAGCGGAGACAGGGGGCCGTCGTAGCCCTGGTCGGCGAACTTCTTCGGCACGCCGTTGCCGAAGTAGAGCGTCAGGTAGCGGTCGGGCACGACCGACTCCTGGGCCAGGCCGTAGCGCTCGATCGAGGCGGCCAGCGGAAGGCCGATCGCCACCGTGCCTGCACCGCGCAGGAAGACGCGTCGATTCACGCGCATCATTCGGCCACCTCCACGGCGCGAAAGCTCGCGTGATTCGCGATCGCCCGCAGCAGGCCACGGTAGCTGCGGTCGCCGCCCTCGTGGACCGCGTGCACCTCGTCGATCAGATCCTGGTCGCCCTCCGCGAGTGCGCGGCCGAAGGCGTGCTGGATACTCTTTTCGACCATGCAGCGCTCGACGGTTCGACTCTTCTGCAGGGCCTCGGTGAACTCCTGAAAGTCCTCGAAGGAGGTGTCCAGATCACCGACCTGGATGTGGCCGTGTCCGGTGAGGGGATTGCCGTGCTCGTCCTCGGTCACGTGGCGTCCGACCCCGTCGAAGATCTCGAAGGCCTCGCCCAGCGGGTCGAAGGTGCCGTGGCAGCCGGCACACAGCGGATTGTCGCGCTGCATCGCGAAGCGCTCGCGCTGGCTGAGCCCGCTCGAGGCCGGGATCATCTCCTCGGCGATCACCTCCTGCAGGGCCTCGCCCGAGGGCGGCGCAACCT
The DNA here is from genome assembly GCA_028817855.1 of Myxococcales bacterium. Classification (GTDB taxonomy): domain Bacteria; phylum Myxococcota_A; class Polyangia; order Polyangiales; family JAFGIB01; genus JAOUOP01. Next base: position 3,471 of record JAPPOT010000193.1, on the reverse strand, counting down.
CCTCGCACAGCACGTCGTGCAGCATGAAGAGGCCGCGGTCGATCATCGACGTGCTCGGGTTGATGGTGTGCGCCACGATCACGCCCGCGTTGCTCAGGAAGCCGCTGCGGTACGGGAACATGGAGACGTCGTAGACCTGCACGGCGTCGCCGTCCGAGTCGAGCCCGTAGAAGCTCGCCAGGGCGCCGGAGATCTCCACGCGCTGGGAGGTGAAGACGCTCATGATGTCCGCCTGCTGCTCCCACAGGAGCTGATCGAAGAGCCGGTAGGTCTCGTCCTGCATGTCCTGCGAGAGAGTGAAGACCGAAGGGATCGAGTTCAGGTGCAGCCACTGCTCCACGTACTGCTCGAGCGCGCGCCGGGCGAAAGCATGCTCGAGCAGGCGCTCGACTTGCGCGTCCCAGGCGTCGTCGAGGCCGCTGGCGGCCGCCAGCTCGATCAGCTCGGCGTCCGGGGCCGCGTTCCAGATCAGGAAGGAGAGCCGCGTGGCGAGCTCGTAGGGTGAGACCTGGCGCGTGTCGCCGTCGCCCTCGGCGCTCTGGTGCTCGAGCCGGTAGACGAAGCGCGGTGACTGGAGCATCGCCTGCACGAGCAGGCGCACGCCGTCCTGCCACTGATCGGGCGAGTCGATCGTGGCGTCGAAGACCGCCATGTAGCCATCGCGTTCTTCCGGCGCGACCGGTCCGCGCAGCAGGTACGGACCAAAGCTGTTGATGAAGCCCTCGAAGCAGGCGTCGAGCTGCTCCGGGCAGGGCGCGTGGGCCGCCACCAGCGCCGCGACGTCCAGCGCCTGGGCGACGGCGTGCCCGATGTCGAAGTAGGCCTGGATGTGCTCCTGCGTGAGCAGCATGTCCTGGGCCGCGTTGCGGAAGCCGTGGTCGCTGCGCGCGTCCACCGGCAGGTCGTGGGCGTCCCGATCGAGCACCACGCCGAGCGTGCTCTCGATCGAGTTGAAGTACTCCTCGCGGCTCAGGCGCCTGCCCACCGCCGGGCCGGTCGAGACCCGGCGCAGGTCCGAGCTGTCGCCCTTGCGCTGGATGTTCACGAGCTCCGGCTCCACCTGGGAGGAGCCCTCGGCGCTTGCCCGCCCCGCGTCGCTGTCCGGGGCTGGTTGCGCCGCGTCGCCGGCGTCGGGCGCGGAGGCGTCGCCATCGTCACCGCACGCAGCGGTGACGCCGAGGCAGGCCAGGCAGGCCAGGCAGGCCAGGCCCCGTGGCATCCAAGACAAGCGCATGGCCCGCATTGTACCTCGCTGTGCAGGGTGTGCAGCCCTTGGACGCGCCTGCGCCCCCCCGGGGGGCGTGCTAGGGTCCGCGCCATGTCGAGCCCCCCGCGCGTCTTCATCGACGGTCAGGCCGGTACGATCGGCCTGCGGATCCGCGAGCTTCTGGCGGACCGACAGGACCTGCGCGTGATCGAGATCGACCCGGCGCGCCGCAAGGACGCCCAGGCCCGCGCCGAGCTGCTGCGGGCCTGCGACGTGGCCATCCTGTGCCTGCCCGACGACGCCGCCCGCGAGGCAGTCGCGCTGCTGGAGGGTAGCGACGCGAGGGTGATCGACGGTAGCACCGCCCACCGCGTCCGGGACGGGTGGGTCTACGGGCTGCCGGAGCTGTGCCCGGGCCAGCGCGAGGCCGTGGCCGGCGCCGCGCGCGTGAGCAACCCCGGCTGCTACCCCACCGGCGTCGCGCTTCTGCTGCGGCCGCTGGTCGACGCGCGGCTGGTCGCCGCCACCGCGCCCATCACGATCCATGCCCTGTCGGGCTACTCCGGTGGCGGGCGCCCGCTGATCGAGAAATGGGAAGACCCCCAGGGCGGGCTCTTGCAGCTGCGCCACGAGGCGCCCTACGCCCTCGACCGCCGGCACAAGCACATCCCCGAGATGGTGGAGTACGGCGGCCTCGCCCACGATCCGTGCTTCGTCCCGGCCGTCGGGCCCTTCCGCTGTGGCATGCGCATCCAGATCCCGCTGCACGCCAGCATGCTCGGCGCCGAGGTCGATGCGGGCGCGCTGCACGAGGCGCTGCGCGCGCGCTACGCGGACGAGCGCCTGATCGAGGTCGCGCCGCTCGCCGAGGTCGGCGACGTGCACGAGCGCAGCCTGGACCCCCAGGCCTGCAACGGCAGCAACCGCGTCGTGCTGCGCGTGCTGCCGAACCCCGGTGGCCACGTGCTGCTGATGGCGATTCTCGACAACCTGGGCAAGGGCGCCTCCGGCGCCGCCGTGCAGAGCCTCAACCTGATGCTGGGCCTGCCCGAGGACCGGGGTCTGTCCGGCTAGACGAGGGAACCATGGTCGAGATCCATTGCCACTACGAGGGCGGCTTGCGCTGCGAGTCGCGCCACGGGCCGTCCGGCTCCACGCTCGCGACCGACGCGCCGCGCGACAACATGGGCAAGGGGGAGGCCTTCTCGCCCACGGACTTGATGGCCACCGCCCTCGGTACCTGCATGTTGACCACGATGGGCATCGTGGCCGCGCGCGAGGGCTGGAACGTGGACGGTGTCGACGTGCGGGTGCACAAGCACATGACCGCGGCGCCACCGCGCCGGATCGCGCGCCTGGAGGTGGTCTTCGCCACGCCGGAGGCGGTGCGCGCGGGGCTCGACGCTGCGGCAAAGCAGCGCCTGGAGGAGACTGCCCACGGCTGCCCGGTCCGCATCAGCCTGCTGCCCGCGATCGACGTGCCGGTGACCTTCGACTGGTAGCGCTGTCTACAGCTCCTCGGCGCGCGCCTCCGCCAGCTTCCAGAAGGCGACCCAGCTCGCGCCCGCCTGCTTCCAGAGCGCCTCCATCTCCTCGCTGCTGCGGTCGTAGCGACGGTATTGCATCAGCCGGGCGTTGTTCATGACCAGCTTCTCCGGCTCCGCCTCCGGATAGAGCGCTTGCAGGTCGCGCTGCAGGGCGTCCAGGATCGGCCTTCGCGCGCGCAGGATCACGGCCGGGGCGCCACCGCGATCGTAGAGCACCTCGAGCTCGGCGATGGTCTCGGCCACGCGCTCTTCCAGCCGCGCGCGGCGCTCGAAGAGCAGCTCCATCTCTTCCAGCACCACGGCATCGCCCGTGAAGCGCGAGGCGATGTAATCGCGCGCCGCCTGCTGGCCCACGAAGCTGGCCAGCTGCTCGTTCCAGTCGGTCTGCCCGGGCACGTAGAGGCGCGCGTGGGCCATCTCGTGGAACATCACCTCGACGAAGCCCGGCACACCGCGCTGCATCATCACGGTCGTGACCGGATCGCGCAGGATGCCCAGGGTCGAATAGGCGGTCGCGTGGCCCACCCAGGTGTCGTAGCCGGCTGCGGCCAGCTCGGCCTCCTCGGCGCGCGCATCGTCCTCGACGAAGTAGCTCTTGTACGGCACCTCGCCCGCGATCGGGAACCACCAGGTGTAGGGCTCGACGCGCGTCTTCTCCGCCGCGACCAGGACTTTGGTGATGCCCTCGGCCGCGGTCTCGAAGTAGCCGGCGTATCT
>JAPPOT010000889.1:7755-10567 GCA_028817855.1 Myxococcales bacterium | reverse complement strand
CAGCTCCATCGCCAAGCGTGATCACAACGCCATCGATTTCCGTGTCTGCACTCAGTACGCATCGCTGGATTCAAGGGCTACAACGATGTCGAGTCACTGAGGACGACCTACCGACAAGCTCGTGACGCCGTCCCATCCATCCGCGATCTCGAGGCTTGGCTGGCCGAGTACGACATCCTCTCGGAACGTGGAGCTGTAGCGTTTGTCTGCGCGGACCAACTCTAGGATGGACGCGGAGCCGACCGGACCGGACCCTTGGGGGCTGTTCCCCCGGACGATGACCTAGGTACCGCCATCGTCTTCGGCTGCCGCACTAGTTGAACCAGGCGTCGAGGTTCCGTCGGGAATGACCATCGGTTGCGCCTCACCGACATCCTGTGCCTCGGTGCTTGGCGTTGGCGGTGGCTGCGGAAGCAGCACAACTCCTGCGACGATCACGACCGTGACGATGGTGTGAACCATCGAAGTATGGAGCGCCAACCCGGCATGCTCGGCGGCTATCGCACGTTGGGTATCGTTGGCTCGGTAGTTCCCGAGGATGGTCGTGAGCAAGTCAAGGATGAGTTCCTTCCCACCGGTGCGTCCCTCAGCGATATTCCTCGCATCCGCGACGAAGTCGGGGAGGATCCTTTGATACGGGCGCGGCGAAACGGCGAGGTGACTATGGAGCGCGCCCTTGATCGAAAGGTACAGGCATATGCCCAGGGCAAGGCTCAAGAGCATCGTCCACCCCGGATCGGTCGTGAGCCTCCACCTCGCAGCTCCTATTGCGGCGCCTGCGAGTGTCATGTTGAGCGCCAACAGCCGGTAGGCACGCTGTCGAGTGATGTTGGCGCGAGCATCGTCCGCCTCCACGATGCGCAGCGCCAAGTTGAGCACATCCTGAGGAGCCATCCCGGGATCAGTACCGAAACGAGCAGCTTGGGCACGCGAGGGTTCCGCATCGGGCTGTCGCTCCGCTGAGTTGCCTGAAATTGCCGAAGGCGACCTCCACACAACGAATGCATCAGTGACGACCTCGGTAGCGCGCACGCCTAACCCTGCACCAGCCAGCCAGCAATCGCGCCGGCTATGTCTGCGCCTGTTTCCACCTGCAGCCACTCCCATTGTCCAACGGGATTCACCTCTAGGAACACCCAACTCCCGTCCGGTGTCTCCGCAAAGTCAAAGGCGCCGTAGGTGAGTCCTAGTCGCCGCAATACCTCTGACATCCCTCGCGCGACCCCAGAGGGGACCGCCGCCAACTCATAGGCGAGATCACCATCTATCTCTTGCCGCCAGTCCAGGGTACCCGGGGGACTGCGGATTCGGACGGCGATTGCCTCACCGCCAACGTGAGTAACTCTAATGTCGGCAACCTTCTCAACCCTCTCCTGAAGCAGCGTGGGTGCGGCACGGACCGACTCCAAATCCATCTGGGTAAGGTCCTCGCCTAACCTCCATGTATAGACAGCACGGGGGGTGGGACTGCGGACGAAGCCGGCGAACCCCGGCTTGCAGACGACATCCCGGTCACACAAGAGGTAGAAGTCCAACGCCTGCCTCGGGTCGCTCGAAACCAACGTACGTGGAACGGACATGCCTGATGCTTCGGCCACGCTGAGCTGCCAGAGCTTGTTCTCGGCCTCAAGGACTCGGCTCGGATGACTCATCCAGCGGGCACTCGTCGCCCGCAGGAGTACACACCGGGTGAAGTACAGCGCTTCGTGCGTTGCGAAGTCTCGCGCGTCATCGGTAACTTCAGACACGTATGGACGACGGTAGTAAATGGCGGATACATCCGATGCCTTGCAACGGTGCCCACCGGACACGAGGGCGCCACCAGCCTGAGAGTTCCACTCGACACCGTTCTCATCGGCCGCCTGTGCGTCGATATCGAGACGGAGGTACGTCGCGCCCTCACGTTCGAGCGCGGAGACAACCCGGTCGCTGCTAGTGTCAGCAGCAGTCGTCCAGATGACGATCATGGCGCGCAACAGGCACGGATAGCCTCTCGACGAACGCCCGCCCGCCCGCAACTATCGGAACCAAGACGGTCTCTGCACCGCCCGCGACGCCGAGACCTTCGACATCCGGATGATCACGTTCGTCGTTGGCGTCCGTCACGGTTGAGGTGCGCGCGCCGAGCGTCGAAGGCGGCTTGGGGTCGGGGGCATCGCCCTCACGGATCACATCAGTCTTGATGGAGGTCGCCTTGCCCGACGCAACGCGAATGGCCCCTCGCACACGCTGGAGTGGCGTGGCGCCGAACAAAGCGAATGCCTGGTGCTGGTCCATCACGATGTTCCGCAAGATTCCGCCATGGTTGACGGGACGTCAACCATCCGCACGGCGCACATGCGAATGATGGCCCGTGGAGTTAGCTCGACGTGGCGACGCGGCCGTCCCGGGAAGCCTGCAGACGAGCCGCCCACAGGCCGTCGAGTCTGCGTTCCTCCCGGCCATGAATCGCGGTGGGGATGGGTGGAACAGAGGCTACCGCGACACTGTAGTCTCCGAAGACAGCGATCGTGCCCTCCCAATCGGGCTCCGGTGTGGCCAGCAGGCGAGCGTCTGTGCGTGAAGCCTCCGCAGCCGCCGCCCGCCATTCGAGGCATGTTCCTAGCCAATCGATCCCGACGAAGCCCGCCACGAGCACGGTAGTCACCTTGACGACAACGAGCGGAAGACCATCGAGCGGCACCGCCATCAGCGCAAGCGCTGCAGCAAGTACCAGTCCCGGCACCGCCAGGCTCCGCGCCAATCGCCGAGCTGCATGCTCGTACAGGTGCTGCGACCAGAACGCGCGCTGTTGCAGATGTTCAGCCAGTCG
>JAPPOT010000889.1:0-7745 GCA_028817855.1 Myxococcales bacterium | reverse complement strand
GCACTTTGACGCGTAGTAGTCATCCGTGGCGTCGCGCTCGACGGCGGCTGCGCGGGCCTCCGCGCTGAAGCGCCTAATGGTCTCTATCTCGCTGGCCCCTCCTGACCGCCCAAGAGCATCAGCCAGCATGTCCCTGCGGCGGCCCTCCTCCGCAACACCACGGCGCTCTTTGGCTTCCCGCCCCCACCACCACGAGACGCACGCAAGCGTGAGGGCGATCGCAGAGCAAATGTAGGGGCCCGGCGCGGGAACAACCACGCCAATCATGCCGACTCCGATTGCGGCGTACTGCGACCGCGCCTTGCGCTGTGCTAGCTCCTTTGCGACTTCAAACTCGGCGCGGAAGAGGGCGCGAAGCGAGGGGCTATCCGTAGGATGGGAAGTCACTCCCAAAGATCCTTCCGAGAATTTCGATGGCCCGCCGATGTTCGTTGTTCCGCCCATACGTCAAGTACCAGGCCTCTCGTGCCAGGTCAGTGGCGGTCTGAATTCGCTTGCGAGCCTCCAGCCTGGCAGCGCCATCCAGATAGTCGTCAACATATCCAAGACCTGACGCGTCCACGATCGATCTGTCGAGGTTGGACCGCACAGCGTCAAACGCCATGAGCAGGTCCCAGGACGTGTCCCCGGTAACCGGAGGAGCGAGTAGCGCGAGCGTTTCCAGATGATGCGACTGGAAGTACGCGCTGTGAACCGCGTTCCACGCCTTCAACAGCTGGATGCGGTCGAGGGCGCGTCGGGACAGGCGCTGCATGTGATGCGAGTGCGCGTGGGGGTTCGTCGCGATCCAGACGTCCCGATTCATGTCCGCGATCTTGTAGTATCGAAACTCGCCACACTCCGTGACCATCACCGCAGGCACGACATCGACACTTGGCCAACTCTGAAAGTAGAGTGTTACTGCCTGTCCGTTCCTGCGGACTAGCCTGGCGTTGTAGCTGGACAGGGCACTGCGTACGACGTTCAAGAACTCCGTGGGCGTGCGGCCCGCGGCGTGATCGCTATAGTGGAGCACGAGAAATACGTCGAGATCGGAGCGAGCCTTGAGCGCCGTGCCAGCGACAACGGATCCCGTCGGAAACGCGTCGACCACATTGAGCCGGCGATGAGCCAGACGCCAGGTCGTGTCGGCTCTCTTGCCGGCCGTCTGGTGGTGGGTCCCGCTGAGCCCAATCCGCCCCAAGAAGCGGTGGAAGGCAGCCGAGACCGTGTGTACCCCAGGGGGCGGGGAGAGCAGCTGTCGAAGCCCTAGCGGGTGAATCGGGTTGAATGTGTCCACGGCTTCAAGATGCCTCGCATCATATCGAACCCCACGAACACCTGGTGTCCAGCACTCAGCCCCCGATCCGCCGCATTTGGGGTCGAAAACCGACTGACCGGGCCCTTGTTCACGCCATTCATGCTGGCCGTCGAAGATCTCAGGTGCAGGCGGAGCTGCCTGGATCTCATCTCCCCATGACTCACCGCGTCCGATGCACCCCGCTGGCGGGCTACCCGCCGCAGTCTTCACGGCCGACCGACCCTCGGGGCCCGAATCTGACGCGCCCTGACGCATCCTGACGCGCCGTGACGCACCCAACCCCTGAAAACCCTTTACATCCCATCACCTTAGAGTGCGTTCAGGTTCCTGTGGGGTAACACCCGTGGAGGTTCAAGTCCTCTCTTTCGCACCAGAATCCGGCGGCCCGGGGGCCGCCGGGTTCTAGCTCGCCCTTCGGGCTCGGGTGGGGGCTTTGGACGCCGCGAAGGCGGCGAGGGTCTGGGCTAGCTTGGGGCCCACGCTGGGGACTTGGCGGAGGTCGGCTTCCGAGGCTGAGAGCACGGACTGTAGGGTTCCGAAGTGGGCCAGGAGCTGCTCGGCGCGATGGGGACCGATGCCGGGGATGCAGGCCAGGACTTGGATGCGCTGGGCATCCGCGTCGCGCGGGTTGGCCTGGCGGGAGGCGAGACCGATGGCTTGGGTGCGGCCTGCTTGTCGCGAGATCGCGTGGAGTAGCCACACGGTCTCCTCCGGATCGCGCGAGCGCAGGATTGGAAGCTTGAAGGTGAGCGACAGGCTCACAAGCGCACCCTGCAGCGCCCCTCGGGCCAGCCCCTTGCGCCGGGTGGAGCGAGTGCCTTCGAGGATCAGGACCGCCGGCTGCGGCGCTCGGGAGAGGCGGTTGGCTTGGCGGAATAGACGTGCCTCGACGATGGAGCGTTCGAAGTCGTCCCTGGTCTTGCGCTCGACCCGCACACGCCCGTCAACGACGTAGTCGCCCGTCTCCAGGTTGGCGAGCGTGAGCTGCACGTCCGGGTGTGCGCGCAAGAGCTCGTAGACCCGGGTGCCTCGCTCTCGGTAGTCGACGAGGACGTCCACGGACGACACGCGCTATGAGCGCGCCCGTACCAGACGAACTTGGCGGCGGAGGCGCTGCTTGTCGCGCGGTGCGAGCAGGCGATGGAGCATGAGGAACGCGAGCAGGTGGGTCACTATGCTGCGCACCGCGCCGAGGGTCGGTTCGGGGAAGCAGCGCGCGCGGGTCTCGTCAACGAGCGCCTGGATGCGCAGACGTGCCCAGGGCGCCACGGCCATGTCGGCGGCCCCCAGCTGCTCCAGGGCCGTGATGGCAGTGGCCTGCGCGAGCAGCAGCGCCTCGATCGCCGGCTCGCGGGTTTCGCGCAACCACGCGACGAAGGGCGCGACGGCCTCGTTGGCTCGGCAGCAGGGACAGTCGAGCTCGTCGCTGAAGACCAGCTCATCCATGGGATCAGGGGTGGGATCGCTCATGCCCCCGTATCGGTCGGCGTCCGCACCAGTTGCGAAGTCGCCCATGCATGATCGAGTCGATCCAACGGCTTGAGGGCGTCCAGGCAGGGCGTGCCTCCTCGCTGTGGCTGCCGATGGCGCCTGTGGGCCGCGGGTTGGCCGCTGGGGCGTTTGTGCTCGCTGCATACCCCGAGTTAGGGTGCCCGGCCACGAGGGGAGAGGTCATGGATCTGGATCTGAGCATCATCGAGGGCCACACCATTCCGACGCGCTTTTTGGAGTGCGTGGCGGAGAACGGGGACCAGGTCGCTCTGCGCAACCGCAAGGAGGACGGGAGCTATCAGCAGTGGACCTATGCCGAGCTCGCCCAGGACGTGGCGCGCTGCGCGGCCGGGCTGCAGGCGCTTGGGTTTGGCCCTGGCCAGCGCCTCGTGATGATGCTGCGCAACCGCCCCGAGTTCCATGTGCTCGACCTGGCGGCCTACTTCTGCGGCGGCACCGCGGTGTCGATCTACAACTCCTCGGCGCCGGACCAGATCAAGTACCTGGTGCAGCACAGCGAGGCGACCCTCGCGGTGGCCGACGACCTCGAGTACCTCGACCGCTTCTCGAGCATCCGTGAGGAGCTGCCCGGCTTGCGCCAGATCGGCGTGCTCGGCTCCGAGGTTCCCGACGGCGCCTTCGGCTGGCAGACCCTGATGGGGCAGCCTCCGGTGAACCTGGCGCAGGCCGCGAAGATCGCCAAGCCCTCGGACCTGGCGACGCTGATCTACACCTCGGGCACGACCGGGCCCTCCAAGGCGGTGATGATCAAGCACGAGAACGTGCTCTGGTCCGTGGCCAGCATGCAGGCGCTGCTGGACCCGCACCCGCGCATCGACGGCAACTACACCGGGCTGCGTCTGGTGAGCTACCTGCCGATGGCGCACATCGCGGAGCGCAACACGAGCCACTACATGGCGCTGCTCGCGGGCAACGAGGTCACCTGCTGCCCGGAGACCTCACTGCTGGCGCAATACCTGCGCGAGGTTCAGCCCAACATCGTCTTCGGTGTCCCGCGCGTCTGGGAGAAGCTCTACGCCGGCGTGCAGGCCGCGGTGTCGGCAGAGCCCGAGCGCGCGCAGAAGCTGCAGGAGGCGGTCGATGCCGCCAAGCCCCTGGTCGCGAAGATCGAGGCGGGCACGGCCAGCGATGAGGACAAGGCCACCTACGACTTCCTCGACCAGGTCGCGTTCAAAAACCTGCGCGAGCTGATCGGCCTGGGCGAGACCTTCCTGGCCGTGACCGGCGCCGCGCCCATGCCGCGAGAGCTGCAGCTGTGGTTCCGCGCGGTGGGCGTTCCGGTCAGCGACGTCTACGGCATGAGCGAGTCGTCCGGTGCGATGACCTGGTCGCCGATCGGCACCAAGCCTGGCACCGTGGGCAAGCCGATCCCGGGCGTCGAGATGAAGCTCGGCGATGACGGTGAGATCATGTGCCGCGGCGGCTGCATCTTCAGCGGCTAGCTCAACGACCCGGAGCACACCGAGCAGTCGCTGGACGCCGACGGCTGGCTGCACACCGGCGACATCGGGCAGATCGACGAGGATGGTTACTTCCGCATCGTCGACCGCAAGAAGGAGCTGATCATCACGGCCGGCGGCAAGAACATCAGCCCGGCCAACCTCGAGGCGGCGCTCAAGGCCATCCCGCTCGTCGCCCAGGCCTGCGCGATCGGCGATCAGCGCCCGTTCGTGTCGGCGCTGCTGGTGCTGGACCCGGAGGTCGCGGAAGCGTGGGCCAAGCAGCGCGGCATCCAGGACACCAGCCTCGAGGCGCTGTCCCAGAACGCCGCATTGATCGCGGAGATCGAAGCCGGGCTGCCCGACGCCATGCGCGACTTCAACCGCGCCGAGAAGGTCAAGGCCGTCAAGGTGCTGGGGACCGACTGGCTGCCCGACTCCGAGGAGCTCACCCCCACCTCGAAGCTCAAGCGGCGCGCCATCCACACCAAGTACGCCGCCGAGATCGAGACCCTCTACGCCCAGACGCTGGCTCCCCCGGCCCTGCGCGAAGAGGACGCTACGGACCAGGCGGACGAGAAGGCCAGCTGACCAAACCCGCTCAATAGGGGATCAGGCCGCGGCCGTCTTCGAAGGGAAGGTGTCTCGCAGCTCGCGCCTCAGGGATTCGCGTCGCCGTCGCCACCGCTGCTGCCGTTGAGGTCGAGGCCGAGCATCTCGGCGCAGGCGTCCATGTCGAACTCGAGGCTGAGGGGCGAGCAGATGGGCGGCAGCTCGAGCAGGCACAGGGCGGGGTCGTACTCGGCGCCGTCGGGGTTGCAGGAGGCCGGCAGCTTGGTCCAGTCGATGTCGTCGGTGTTGTAGAAGCCCGCCGGCAGCTGGACCTCGCCCTGGCCCTCGGGGGTGAGCGAGCGCATGTAGATGACGAGGCCGAAGGCCTGCTCCTGCGTCACGTTCCAGGTGTGCATGAACTCGTAGAAGTTCTGGTACATCTCCGGCAACGCGCGGTAGCCGACGCCCGGGGGCTTCATCCCCTCGGTGAAGATGGCGACGAGCTCGTCATCCGAGAAGCGGGCCGCCTGGGTGGGCGTGTGCTGGACCATGAAGTTGTCTGCACCGGTCGTGTGGCAGGTGTTGCAGCGCATGTCGGTCGAGATGCCTAACTGCTCCGGCGTGCCGGTGAAGATCGGATTGCCATCCTCATCGTACTCGAGATTTGCGATCAGCTCCGGCAGCTTGGCGAGCAACTCCGGGTCGTTCATCAGCGCCTCGGGGTCGAACAGCTCGCCCTCGTGGTAGCGCTCCTCGCCGATCTCCCACTGCTCCGGCGTGGCGTCGGTGATGTACAGCGTGGCGGTGCCGCCGATCGCACCGTTGCGCGCGGCGATCGTCACCTCCGGCTCGTGCCGGAAGATCGTGATCAACACCCCGACGTTCTCGCCGTCGTCGCTCTGCCAGGGATCGAAGCCCACCGCGTCCGCAGGGATCGCCTGCCAGTCGGTGACCTCGGTGCTGACGCCGCTCACGTAGGCCGGAAGCGAGAAGGTGTGGACTCCGTCGTAGGCGGAGTGCATCCGCGGATAGAGGATGTCCAAGGCTTCCCAGTCCACGTCCGGGTCGAGGGTGTCCGGATCGGCGCCGGGCTCGGAGTCCGCCGACGAGCCATCCGCACCGGAGCCCGAGCTACCGGAGCTCGAGGGCTCGTCGTCGTCGGAGTCCGAGCCGGAGGGCCCGCTGTCATCGGTCGAGTCGCCGCCCTGCGCCGGTTGAATGTCGCCCGAGCTCGGATCAGCGGGGTCGTCTGCCCGAGAGCAGCTCGCCAGCAGGAGCGTGCTCAGCGCCAGACACAGAAGGCCCGAATGCTGCAGATTGCGCATGACTTACCTTTTTCAGTTGTCGCCAACCACCACCCGTGGTCATGAATGCCACAGCTGCACTCCCCCCACAAGGTGGCCACGCCCCGTGCGAGCTCCCGTCACACGCGCTGCGATCTCGCCGCGGGTAGCTCGCGGAGCCAGCGGTGACGCGCAACGTGGGAGAGGCGCAGACGCTGGCCACAACGCGCAGGTCCTGCGCACCGGGAGAGCTGGCTCCCGAGGGCGCGACGATCATGTGATCGTGTCTGCACAGCTCTGCGAGCGTCACATCGTTCGCCAGCGGGTGACGCCGAGTGCATCGCGCAGCCGGGCGAGGATGCCGTTGCCACTCGCGCGCTGTAAGTCACACCCGTGCAGTGTGGGTGCAGGGCGCATCGTCCGCGCGCGTGCGGCCGTGCGATGATCGGCGCGTCGATGTCGATGGGGCACCCGCCGGTGGAAGACGCAGGACAAGAGCGGACGGGAGATGGGCGCTACGCGCTGGTTCGGGCGATCGCGAAGGGTGCCATGGGAGAGGTCTACGAGGCACGCGATGCGGCAAGCGGTCAGCACGTGGCGCTCAAGCGGCTGCGCCCCGAGGCCCTGAGGAAGGCCTCGACACTGAAGCACTTCCGGGCGGAGTACCGGGCCCTGGCGGCGCTCGAGCATCCCCGCATCATCGAGGTCTACCGCTACGGACTCGATGGGGAGCTGCCCTACTACAGCATGGAGCTGCTCGACGGGGAGGACCTGCGCAAGCTCGCGCCGCTGCCCCATGCCGAGGCGTGCAAGTACCTGCGGGACGTGGCGTCGTCGATCGCGCTGCTGCACGCGCGCGAGCTGGTGCACCGGGACCTGAGCCCGCGCAACGTGCGCCGGACGAGCGACGGGCGCTGCAAGCTGATCGACTTCGGCACCATGGTGCCGTTCGGGAAGGCAGCGAACATCGCGGGGACCGCGCCCCTGGTCGCGCCCGAGGCGGTGCGCGGCGATCCGCTCGATCAACGCACCGATCTGTACTCGCTGGGGGCGCTGGCCTACTCACTGCTCACGGGGCGGCACGCGTTCCCCGCCCGCAACTTCAATCAGCTGATCGGGCTCTGGCTGGAGCCTCCTCCTCGGCTGCGAAGCGTGGATGACTCGATCCCGCGCGCACTCGACGAGCTGGTGCTCAGCCTACTGCACCTCGATCCCATGGGCCGCCCCGGCAGCGCGGCCGCGGTGATCGAGCTGCTCGGGTCGTTTGCCGAGCCCGCGCCCGACGAGACACCCGAGGTCGCCCGCAGCTATCTGGCGCGAACCGCGCTGGTGGGTCGCGAAGAGCAGCAGGTGGAGATCGAGCGGCGCCTGCGCCGCATCGCCGAAGGGCGCGGTACGGCGCTGCTGGTCCAAGGCCTTGCCGGCGAGGGCAAGAGTCGGTTGCTGCAGGACTCGATCCGAAGCGCCGAGACTCTCGGCCTGCTCACGGTCGGGCGCGGCGCGCGCACACTGCAGGGCGATCGTGTGCTGGCGCGCGCGCTGGCCGCGGCGCTGCTGACCGCCGGACCCCACGAGGCACGCGAGGCCATGGACGGCGACCAGGCGGGGCTCGCGCGACTGCTCGAGCCGGGGCTAGACCGAGCAGATCCCGACGTGGTC